>NZ_JANHZR010000030.1:0-952 GCF_041414715.1 Pseudoalteromonas sp. DY56-GL22
TGCTCAGTTGGAGAATGACGTTTTAAAAAAGGCGAAGGTCTACTTCGACAGCCTAAAAGAATAAGGTTCGAATATATCCACAAGGTCACAGACGCTAAACGCACAGTGAAGAAGTTGTGCAGTTGGTTATCTGTGTCGCCAGCTGGGTATTATAAATGGTTAAAGCAATTACCTAGCACACGCCATAAAGAGAACAGTTCGTTACTGAAATTTCTAAAGCATGTCAGCGACCAAGAGCACTGCATTCCTGGTTATAGAAAGCTTTGGGAGGCAGCGGTAGCGCATGGCTTTGATTGTAGTAAAGGGCGTGTGCAGAGACTATTACAAAGCGTTGGCTATCGTTCAAAATCAGGTAAGAGACGCTATACAAGTCGCGCGAAGAAAGAAGGTACAATCAAAGCGAGTAATTTATTACGACGCCAGTTTAATGTTGATACAGCAAATACCGTGTGGGTATCAGACATCACACAAGTACGCTGTAAAGATGGTTGGCAGTATTTATGCGTCATCATTGATTTGTATTCTCGTAAGGTTGTTGGCTGGGTAACAAGCCGGATAAACAACGCCGAGTTAGTTATTAAAACCCTGAGAAAAGCATGGTCAGCACGCAAACCTGATGGTTCGAACTTGCTCTTTCATTCAGACCAAGGAGCTCAGTATGTCGCAAAGGAAACAGTGAGGTGGTTAACTAATAGAGGTGTCACAGTGAGTATGTCTAGAAAAGGTAACTGCTGGGATAATGCGTGCTCAGAAAGCTTTTTCGCGCAGTATAAAAAGGAGTGGATAAAGAATTTAAATGAACTGAGTCGTAGTGAAATGACAACACAAACGTATTTTTATATTGAAAAATACTACAACTCAGTAAGAAGACATGGCACCCTAGGGTATAAAAGTCCCATGCAGTACGAACAAGTTAATTAAACCCCGTGTCTACTTTATCGGGGTCAGATCA
>NZ_JANHZR010000031.1:0-863 GCF_041414715.1 Pseudoalteromonas sp. DY56-GL22
TCAACGTCTTCACGCTTAGTACCACGTAGAAGTGCACCGATGTTCTCACCCGCACGACCTTCGTCTAGAAGCTTACGGAACATCTCAACACCTGTACAAGTTGTCTTCGTAGTTTCTTTGATACCTACGATTTCAACTTCGTCATTCACGTTGATGATACCAGCTTCAACACGGCCTGTTACAACAGTACCACGACCTTGGATTGAGAATACGTCTTCGATAGGCATGATGAATGGCTTATCGATGTCACGCTCTGGCTCTGGGATGTAAGAATCTAGTGCTTCTGCAAGCTCAACGATTTTGTCTTCCCACTCTTTCTCGCCTTCTAACGCTTTAAGCGCTGAACCTTGGATTAGTGGTAAGTCATCACCTGGGAAGTCGTACTCAGAAAGAAGTTCACGAACTTCCATCTCAACTAGCTCAAGTAGCTCTTCGTCGTCAACCATGTCACATTTGTTCATGAATACGATGATGTAAGGTACACCAACCTGACGAGAAAGTAGGATGTGCTCACGAGTTTGTGGCATAGGACCGTCAGTCGCAGCAACTACTAGGATTGCGCCGTCCATTTGAGCAGCACCAGTGATCATGTTTTTAACATAATCGGCGTGTCCTGGACAGTCTACGTGTGCGTAGTGACGAGTTGGAGTATCGTACTCAACGTGTGAAGTTGAGATTGTGATACCACGCTCACGCTCTTCTGGAGCGTTATCGATTGATGCGAAGTCTTTAGCTACACCACCGTATACTTTTGCAAGTACGTTAGTGATTGCTGCTGTTAGAGTTGTTTTACCGTGGTCAACGTGGCCGATTGTACCAACGTTTACGTGCGGTTTTACGCGTTCAAACTTTTCTTTTGCCAT
>NZ_JANHZR010000032.1:0-732 GCF_041414715.1 Pseudoalteromonas sp. DY56-GL22
TTACGGACAGTGCCTGGTGGGTAGTTTGACTGGGGCGGTCTCCTCCCAAAGAGTAACGGAGGAGCACGAAGGTTGGCTAAGTACGGTCGGACATCGTACGGTTAGTGTAATGGTAGAAGCCAGCTTAACTGCGAGACAGACACGTCGAGCAGGTACGAAAGTAGGTCATAGTGATCCGGTGGTTCTGAATGGAAGGGCCATCGCTCAACGGATAAAAGGTACTCCGGGGATAACAGGCTGATACCGCCCAAGAGTTCATATCGACGGCGGTGTTTGGCACCTCGATGTCGGCTCATCACATCCTGGGGCTGAAGTCGGTCCCAAGGGTATGGCTGTTCGCCATTTAAAGTGGTACGCGAGCTGGGTTTAGAACGTCGTGAGACAGTTCGGTCCCTATCTGCCGTGGGCGTTTGAGAATTGAGAGGGGTTGCTCCTAGTACGAGAGGACCGGAGTGAACGAACCGCTGGTGTTCGGGTTGTCATGCCAATGGCACTGCCCGGTAGCTACGTTCGGAACTGATAAGCGCTGAAAGCATCTAAGCGCGAAGCAGGCCTCGAGATGAGTTCTCACTAGACTTTTAAAGTCTCTGAAGGGCCGTTGAAGACTACAACGTTGATAGGCAGGATGTGGAAGTGGTGTGAGCCATTAAGCTAACCTGTACTAATTACCCGTGAGGCTTAACCATACAACGCCAAACGCGTTTTATGACAGCGTAACAGACAGAAGTTAAG
>NZ_JANHZR010000033.1:0-723 GCF_041414715.1 Pseudoalteromonas sp. DY56-GL22
ATATATTCGAACCTTATTCTTTTAGGCTGTCGAAGTAGACCTTCGCCTTTTTTAAAACGTCATTCTCCAACTGAGCACCTTCGAGTTGCTTCTCAAGCTTACGAATTTGGCGTTCTAAATCTGCGTATGATTTGTCAGGGCCTTGGTTCTTTAGTGGCTTTGCCGTTTTCTTTTTCGAGGTCATGTGACTTCTCCAACTTGATAGCATGTCAGGATGAATACCGTACTTATTAGCGACCATCTTAACTGTATCTGTGGTGTCTAACGACTCTTGAACGACTTTTATTTTAAAATCGAGGGAATATCTACGCTGTGACTTTACTTTCATGATTACTGACTCCAAAAAGGTGTCTACTTTTATGGAGTCAGATCAATCGAAAATCTTCCATGTAGCTTTTCTTTTATACAAGTACTTATTATTCTTATTCGCGCGAAATAAATTTCACGCCTACGGCACCGGGTTTAGCCATAGTAATGTGCGGGCACAATCTAACTTTACTCTTTCCCCTTTCTAACTCGCTAACTTATGTATTTAAAATCTGATAGCTGACGGCTGAAAGCTCTTTAAATTTCACGCCTACGGGAAGTAAAATCGTGATTTGGAGGGGGTAAAACAAAAAAGCCTCGCGATTGCGAGGCTTTTAATTAATGGTGCCCAGAGGCGGAATCGAACCACCGACACGAGGATTTTCAATCCTCTGCTCTACCGACTGAGCTATCTGG
>NZ_JANHZR010000034.1:0-572 GCF_041414715.1 Pseudoalteromonas sp. DY56-GL22
GGTGAAATCGACATTACCGCACCGACGATTAGCCTTGATACCTTGGCCGATAGTAATGATGTGACACCGCTCATCAGTGGGCAAACCACCGGAGCGGCAGTGGGCAGCTTAGTGCTGCTTACTATCACTGACAGTGCTGGTAATGTACAAAGTGCGACAGCGACGGTGCAAGCGGATGGCAGTTGGTCTGTTGAGCCAAGTACGGCATTAGCCGAAGGTGATTATACCGTGGTGGCCACCGTGAGTGACGCGGCGGGTAACGAAGGCAGCGATACTGAAACAGGCACCATCGATGTGACGGCACCAACGATTAGCATTGATGCGCCAGCGCTGACCAACGACAATACGCCGACGGTCACTGGCACCTCAGACTTAGCCAATACCTCACTCGCCGTGACCTTTACCGATGCTGATGGTATCAGCCATAGCGTGACAGTCACCACTGATGCTTCTGGCAATTGGAGCGCCGAAGCAGGGCAAGCCTTAGCCGATGGCAACTACACAGTCAGTGCCAGTATCAGTGATGCAGCAGGTAATAACAGCAGTGCCAGTGACAGTGGTGAAGTCGACAC
>NZ_JANHZR010000035.1:0-513 GCF_041414715.1 Pseudoalteromonas sp. DY56-GL22
CTCCATACTTGCTCTATTGGATTTAGCTCTGGTGAATAAGGTGGGAGCTTTATCAGGGTTAGGTTTTTAAATTCTGCAGCTGTATCGTATGTGTGCCAGCCTGCGCCATCTATTATCACGACAGCGTGTCTTCCAACAGGTGTCGCGTGTGATATCTGGCGCATATGCTGCGTCATTGCTTCTTTATTTACGAATGGGCTAACTAACGCTTCTGTTTGGCCTGTGGCTGGACATACCGCGCCAAATAAGTATCCATAGTCAAATTGCTGTTGTTTTACAATCCGTGGCCGAGTGCCTGTTTCAGCCCAAATGCGCGTAGTCGGATTTTGCTGGCCAAATCGTGCTTCGTCCTGAAACCATACGTCGATCCGATCAAGAGGAAGGTGTCCTGGTGTGTGAAGGATCGTTTCCAGCTGGAAGTTTTTTAAAAGCCTCTTGGCTCTGTAATGATTGTTTTGGGTGTTTAGAGCGGCTTGTGATCCAACTAAAGCCAAGTTGCTTTAGAATTTTATA
>NZ_JANHZR010000003.1:0-207884 GCF_041414715.1 Pseudoalteromonas sp. DY56-GL22
ATGGTGCCCAGAGGCGGAATCGAACCACCGACACGAGGATTTTCAATCCTCTGCTCTACCGACTGAGCTATCTGGGCGTGCGGCGTATTAAACGGGTTTTGCCTTCTCAAGTCAACTTTTTTTTGAGGATTCTAACTGTTTGCACAGTTTTCAATCAAGATTGCTGATTTCAATAGTTTTTAGCTTATTTAACCAACAACTTTTATGCTTTTAAATTGACTCTCATCATAAAAGAGTTACCTCTGTTAAAAACGTGATGAATTTTTCTTCACAGATGGTAGGATTGTCTAAATATCAAGGAAATGTACCTAGCTGTAAAATTGTTGGATAAGAACCATGCCAAGTAAATCGAATTCACCTGTAAAAGGCTTACTACCGCTTTTTATAATTACGAATCTCGTCATCACCCTGTTAGCGGTCGTTGCTTTTTCGTTTTATCCAACTAATGATGAAGCACCAGTAAAAGAGTTGCAGCCAAATTTAACGGCCATTCAAGTTTCAAATCAATTGCGTGCCCCCCTTGTTAGTGCTTTAACAATGCCAGGGCAAGATAAAGTAAAAGAAGTACTGGATTTAAGCTTACTTCTTAATACTGGCTTTGATTACTATTTATATAGATACGAGTTTAACGGTGATGTTTCTTTAGTTTATGCAAACAACAAAGAGCTTATTCAACCCACTAAAGTCAATCAACAACTAGCTGAAAAAACACTAATACATACTGTTCTTGAATTTAATGACCAGCCTGTTGGCGAGTTAATTGTGAAACAACACCCTATTGAGCAGCCTATTACACAATCTTCTGTGCTTTCAATCGGTCTTGCTGGCTTAACGCTTCTAGCTTTAATTATATTATCTGTTGCGCTGAGTATTTTTATCAATAAGCGTTTTAGTAAAAGTAGTTCATCGTTAAATAAAGAGCTAAAAGCTATTACTGACAATGCGGACTACCAAGGGCAAGTAACTGAAACCCTTGACTTTGGCCTAGACTCTGTCGCAAAGCATGTAAATCAATTACTTAAAAAAGTTGAATCAGCAATTACCGAGAACAAAGCAGCACAAGCTGATTTGCAAAAATTACAAAACAGCCTAGAGACAGAGGTACAAAATCGTACTCTCGCTCTTGAGCAAGCAACTCTAAAAGCTGAACAAGCAAACGAAACTAAAACCACTTTCTTGGCTACCATGAGCCATGAGATTCGCACCCCAATGAACGGTGTTATTGGCACAATTGATTTACTTCGCCAAACAGAGCTTGATGGGGCGCAACATAGACTAAGTACAATTATTCGTGATTCTGCATTTTCGTTATTAGGGATATTAGATGACATTCTCGATTTCTCGAAAATCGAAGCGGGTAAATTAAATATCGATAACATTCCTTTTTCAGTATCTGACACGATTGAAGAAGTTGCCCGTGTTTTATCATCGGTTGCCAAAAAGCGTGACCTTGAGCTAGAGCTCGCTATTGCGCCCGATATCCCAACAAACCTAATTGGCGACACAGTACGAGTTCGCCAAGTACTTTACAATCTATGTAGTAATGCAATTAAGTTCACTAGCACAGACGACAAGCAAAAAGGTCATGTAAAAATTTCGGTGGAGGTTGCACAAAACACCACTGATCACTACACATTACGCTTTAGTGTATTAGATAACGGTAAAGGGATGACGCAAGCGCAGCTTCGCGAAATATTTAATCCATTTATTCAAGCTGAAGGGTCAATAACCCGCGAATACGGTGGCACAGGGTTAGGTTTATCGATTTGTAAAAGCTTAACCGAACTAATGTTGGGTACAATTTCTGTAACCAGTGACTTAGGTATTGGCAGTGAGTTTGTCGTTGAATTACCTTTTAGTACACAAGGTAAAGTTGATTATGCTCACAAACAAGTCATGAAAGATCAAAGAGTTGTTGTGGTCTCTAATCATGACGGTCGAAAAAAACTACTGACACGTTATTTATCATTTATGGGGGCAACACCAGTTATCGCCCAAAACAATGAGCAAATTGAAGTTGAGCAGGACCGAAAAGAGCTGATTTGGATCCTTGATGGGATCGAAACCATGGAAGATATTAACTATATCTTACGTCGCTTACTTTACACTTTAGAAGATAATAATCAGCAAGTTATCGTCTTAAGTAGATTAGATGAAGCTGCCGTAAATCATAAGAATATTTTTTATCTAAATGCAGTACCATTATGTAAGTCAAACTTTATGATGTCACTTCTCGTAGCAGCTGGGTTACATAAGCCTAAACAAATTTCTTCTACCAAATCATTTAACGACTACCTAAGTGTTGATAAGGCTCGTGAAGAAAACAAGTTAGTACTTCTTGTTGAAGATAACGTGCTAAATCAGCAAGTGCTGACCGATCAGCTACATCTACTAGGCTATGGTGTTGAAATGGCTGAAAATGGTGAGAAAGGTTTAGAAGCATGGCGTGAAGGTAAGCACTCTATTATCTTAACTGATTTACACATGCCAAAAATGTCTGGTTACGATATGGTAGAAAAAATACGCCATGAAGCATCGCAACTTGAAGATATCAACGCCCAGCCTTATGTAATTGCTATAACAGCTAATGCGCTTAAAGGTGAAAAAGAGCGTTGTTTAAGCATAGGCATGAACGATTACATTACAAAACCTGTTGAGCTAAATGTGCTTGAAGGAACACTTCATAAATGTGCTTATAAAGCAAACCCAGAAGCTGCAAAATTGGAAAGTAAAAAACTTACAACACCAATTGATATGGATGTGCTAGGTAAATATGTCAATGATGAAGCGAAGAAGCTACGTTTCTTTAAGATGTATTTAGAACAGAGTAATCAACTCAGTAAAGAGGTAAACGCTGGGGTTATAGAATATGATTTAGATAAAATTATTACTTCTTGCCATCAGCTAAAGTCAATTTCGAAAACCATAGGAGCAATGAAGGTTGCTGAGCTTGCCGCTGGATTTGAACAAACCTGCAAAGAAGGCGAGCCTACAAGCGACGAATTAATTGCACTTAGAGATAGTTTCGAAATTGAATACTCTAAGGTGGCTCAGTTCTTAAAAGAACAAATTAACAAAGCCGAACAAGAAGCTGAATAATACAGATCAAAAAGGGCCATTACGGCCCTTTTTACTTTTGATTATGCGCTTATTTTTCTGGTGGACGGTAGCCTTCTATTTCTACGTCTTTACCTTCAAATAAGAAACCCACCATTTGCTCTTCTAAAAAAGCACGGTGCTCTGGGTCCATCATGTTCAGGTGTTTTTCGTTGATCAGCATTGTTTGCTTGTGTTGCCATTGGCCCCACGCTTCTTTACTGATGTTGTTGAAAATCTTTTCACCAAGCTCACCTGGGTATAGTTGGAAGCCTAAGCCTTCAGCTTCTTTTTGTAACTTTTGACAAAATACTGTACGTGCCATAATTGCTCTCTACTCTTATTGCGTGGTGCTATTGTAATCTATTGCGCTTAATTGTTTAACCAGCTTTTTCGTTGGTGCAGCAAGACCAACCTCAACAGACTCATCAAGCGGATACCAAACCAGTTGTCGTTCATTAATGAGATCTGGAATGCTCGGCAAGGTTAAAACATGTGGATTGATGGTTAGCTCAAAATGCGAAAATACATGGGTAAAGGCTTCAAGTGCTTGCGTATTGTTTGATAAACCATGCTGGGCTAAAAATGTTTCTAACTCAGTTAATTCGTTAAACTCAAAAAAGCCAAACAATCCACCCCATATCCCTGAGCTTGGGCGCTTTTCCATAAGCACTTTATTGTCGCAGGCTAGAATGAGCTGATGGCATGACTTTTTCGGTACAGCTTTTTTAGGCTTTGAATGCGGGAACTCTTTTACTTTACCTTCTTTAAAAGCAAGGCATTTACTATTCAAAGGACAAGGCTCACAGTCAAACTTACTACGTGAACAAAGGCTTGCACCTAAATCCATCATTGCCTGATTAAACTCAGTAACCGACTCTTTAGGCGTTAATTGCGATGATAATGACCAAAGTTGATTTTCGACCTTTTTCACTCCGTACCAGCCTTCAACCATAAAAAAGCGTGCTAGCACTCGTTTAACATTGCCATCTAAAATTGGATGATGTTGACCAAGCGATAAAGACAAGATAGCCCCTGCCGTTGAACGACCAATACCCGGCAAGTCCATAACTTCTTCAAGCGTAGTTGGAAACTCACCTTGGTAGTTATCACGGACTATTTTTGCAGTTTTATGTAAGTTACGCGCTCGGGCGTAGTAGCCAAGGCCAGTCCAATGGTGTAACACCTGATCTTCATCGGCATTAGCAAGCGCAATAATGTCAGGAAAGCTTTGCATAAACTTTTCAAAGTATGGAATAACAGTCACCACTTGAGTCTGCTGTAGCATGACCTCAGAGATCCATACCTTATAAGGGGTTTTATTTAACTGCCAAGGGAGAGTTTTACGGCCGTGAAGGTGGTACCAGTCAACCACTTGGTTTGCAAACCAAGTTGACTCCTTATTGCTTAAATTCAAAATAACATCTTTACTTGCTGAAGCTCATTGCGGCCAAGTCTATTGCAGTTGGTTAGGCCAAGCAAGTCGAACAGCCCCTACTTTGCCTAAATAGCTAGCATATGGCTGCAATATTAATCTCATAAGATAAACAAGCCCAGACTATTGTACTCAAGGCGCAGGTCAGGGATAATACGCACCCTTTTTCTATCGTCAGTATTTTTATCAGGCCAAAATATATGAGTGACTCAAGTAACCCAAACCTCGAGCAAGCAAAGCAAGAGGGTAAATACATCCGCACGATTCGTAGTTTCGTAAAGCGCGAAGGTCGCCTCACAAAAGGCCAAGCGGCAGCCATCGAGAAGTGTTGGCCAACGATGGGCCTTGAGCATAAAAATGGCATGCTAAACCTAAAAGAAGTGTTTGGTAACGATAACGATGTGGTACTAGAAATCGGTTTTGGTATGGGTAAATCGCTAGTCGAAATGGCTAAAAACGCACCAGAGCTTAACTTCATCGGTATTGAAGTTCACCGCCCAGGTGTAGGTGCCTGTTTAATGGATGCCGACGAAGCAGGTGTAACAAACTTACGCGTATTCGAACACGATGCAGTTGAAGTTCTAGCTGATTGTATTGCCGATGAAAGCTTATCTAAGCTGCAATTATTCTTCCCTGATCCATGGCATAAAAAACGTCACCATAAGCGTCGTATCGTACAACCAGAGTTTGCACAAAAGTTACGTAGCAAATTAAAAATTGGCGGTGTTTTCCATATGGCGACTGACTGGGAAAATTATGCTGAGCATATGCTTGAAGTAATGCAAGTTGCTGAAGGTTACAAAAACCAATCAGAAACTAACGATTACGTTCCTCGCCCAGATTCACGTCCACTGACAAAATTTGAGCAGCGCGGTCACCGTTTAGGTCACGGCGTATGGGATCTAATGTTTGAGCGTACTAAGTAACAAAAGGTAAAGCAGCATGAGTAAGTTAACCAACCCAAGTTTATTATTGCTTCGAAATGAAGACGAACTTGTTGGACAATCGATTTTAGTGGTTAACTTTGAGCAAGATGGCTTCTTACGCGAACTTAAAACGCTAAACCCTGAAGCAAAAATTACTGCGTTCAGTTATAACCACGCAAATGCCATGTATGCTAGCAGAATTGCCGGTGTACATGCTGTGGTTAGCCACACTATTCCAGATAATAACTACGATTTAGTTATCTATTATTACCCAAAAGCTAAGCCCGAAGCACAAATGTGCCTCGATAACATTCGTGCTGTTTGTCATCAAGACGCGCAACTATTTGTGGTAGGTGAAAATAAAAGCGGTGTTAAATCAGCAGAGAAACAACTAAAAGATCACTGTGGTTTTAGTAACAAAATCGATAGTGCCAAGCACTGTATTTTGTATTTATTCTCTGAGCTTACGCTAAACGATAACTTTGCTATCGGTCGTTATCATAAGCAATTTCAAGTGAAAGCCGGCGATATTGAATTTACGGCGATTAGTGTGCCGGGCGTATTTAACCACGGTGCGCTTGATGTAGGTACCGCGGTACTTCTAAATAATGCGCCAAGTATTAGCAAGGGTAAAGTGCTCGACTTTGCATGTGGCGCAGGCATTATTGCTACTTATTTAGGAAAAAAGCAGCCTGAGCTTGAGTTTGTATGTAGCGATGTAAGTGCTCTTGCTACTTACGCCACAGAGCAAACACTTGCATTAAATAACCTTAAAGGCCAAGCGGTATTAAGTGATGGCTTATCTGATATTAATGGTAAATTCGACTTAATTATCAGTAACCCTCCTTTCCACACCGGTATTGCCACTGATTACACCATTGCCGAGGCATTTCTTAGCTCTGCAAAGCAACACTTGAGTAAGCAAGGTAAACTGACCATAGTTGCAAACAGCTTCTTAAAATACCCACCTATTTTAGAAGCGCAATTTGGCCAATACAGTACCGATTTCAAAAATACAAAATTTGCAGTTTACTCAGCTAAATAAAAGTTGAGTAAATAGCTTATTCGTAGCAAAAATATTTTTTAAAATATTTAGTTACTTTTAAATGTCTTTGCTAGACTAAACTCTTACTAATAAAATAAAAATTTAGGCTTTCTATAGCGCATGTTAATTTTATCGGCACAAACGAGTATTCGTAAGGCATTAACTAATGCGGTTATGCTTGTTACTGCGTTGTGCTTGTCTTTGTCTATCTCTATTTCGACCTATCTAGATGTAAAAGAACAAAAAGCCTTAATTGTCGATAAAATAACTATTCTATCTGAAATTATTGCATATAACGCCCAGGTCACAGTGTTATTTGATGATAACGAAACTGAAACAGAGCGCCTAAAATCTTTCGAGACAGTGCCGCTCATTAAAAACATTCACATATACGCAATTGACGAATTATCGAATGAGCCTGTTTTTTTCAGCAGCTTTAACGCCAATAGAACTCCGCCAGTTCCTATCAAAGTAAACAGTATCAGCGAGCTGTCTGAGCCAAAGTTTAAAGATGATGTAATAGAATTAATAAAACCAATCAAATATGAAGGAGAAGTGATTGGCTATGCCTATGTTCGTGGTGGCTTAGATAGGCTCAATCAGTATATTAACCGTAAAATCTTTATTGATATTTTACTAACCCTATTTGTTTTAGTGTTGGTATATTTTGTTGCTCTGCGTATTCAAAAACGTATTGCGAACCCAATTGATGAACTGAGTAACTTGCTTCAAGATGTGTCAAAAAACCATAACTATGACACTCGCGCACAAAAAACTAATGTCGATGAAATTAATCAGCTTTCTAGCAGCTTAAATATCATGCTTGCCCGAACCCAAAAGCAAATCGAGCGCCACGAAAAAGACAAACAAGAAATAAAACAGCTTAACCAAAGCCTTGAAGAGAAAGTAAATCAACGTACTATTGCCTTGCGTGAGGCTAACCAAGAACTACTCAATACACTTGAGCGTATGCATCAATACCAAAATCAAATAGTAGAAAATGAAAAAATGGCCTCTTTAGGGCAAATGGTTGCAGGTGTAGCCCATGAGGTAAATACACCTATCGGCTTAGGTATTACGGGTTCAACTTTGCTGCGTGACAAGCTGGCAGAAATCAACGCGCAGTTTGAGCAAAAAACACTCACCTCAGCACATTTAAAACGCTTTATAACTGATGGCATTGAAAATCTAGATCTTATCTATCGCAACTTAAACCGAGCCGCAGAGCTAGTCTCAAGCTTTAAGAAAGTGGCAGTTAATCAAGATGTCGAAATAACCACTAACGTAAACTTATATAATTTATTAAATGATGTGATTATGTCGATGCGCTCAGAAATGCAATATCGCAATCCTAAAATCACGATTAACTGCAATAATGACTTTAGTATTGAGACTAAATCGGGACCATTACAGCAGGTGTTACAGCAGTTATTGAGTAACTCTGTGATCCATGGTTTTAGCGACGAGCTTGATAACGAGATCACCTTTAACGTTGAGCGCAATGAAAGCAGCTTTATTATTCACTATTTCGATAATGGCGTTGGTGTTGAAAAGACGATTCGAAAACGTATTTTCGACCCATTTGTGACAACCAAACGAGGCGAAGGTGGAAGTGGACTAGGTATGCATTTAGTTTATAACCTGGTAACCCAAGCCTTAGGCGGTACAATAATTCACGATGAGTTAAATACCGAGGGTGCTCATTTTATTATTACTCTCCCCTTATCTGAAGGTAATGCATGATGAAAATCATATGTTGCCTTTTTGCTTTTGTTATTTACGCCACCCCGAGTTTTGCAAAATCACCAGAACAAGTAAAATCGGCGTTTTTATATCAAATTGCTAAGTTCACTAAGTTTAATGAAAGCATGGATCCTCCACCTATTTCTTTCTGTTTTTATAATGTAGAAACAGGGCCTGGGTCGTTCCTAAAGGACAAAAGTGAACTGCAAATTAACAAAAAACCTATCAACGTTATTTTAGTGAAAAAAACTCAGCAAATTTCTGAACTTTCTCAGATTTGTGATATCACATACATTGATGAAACATTAGAAAATGATATACTTCCACTTTGGACCGATACAATTTCATTAAATACTTTAACGATAGGTGAAAGTATTCGCTTTTTAGAGAAAGGCGGAATAGCCTCTCTGGTTCAAGAAGGAAATAAAATCCGACTGTATATCAATAAGCAGCACGTATTGCAGCATAACTTTAAAGTGCAATCTCGATTGTTAGCTATGGCTAAGTTTTATCCAAATTGATTTTACTTGTTAACAATTGGATCTAATCCTATAATCTCTAGTATTCGGTTTTGCTTGATAATACCGAATTTTTGTAAATAAAATTTCCGAAAAGGTTAATATACAATGCAAACGCCAGTCATTCTGATCGTAGAGGATGAAGACGTAACTCGACTAAACCTCGTTAGTTTATTTGAAGCCGAAGGTTACAAAGTTATTGAAGCCATTGATGGCGATGATATGCATGACAAGCTTACAAATAATGATGATGTGAACCTTGTAGTTATGGATATCAACCTACCAGGTAAAAACGGGCTTATTTTAGCGCGTGAATTACGTCAAAAACGTAATGTTGGTTTAATTTTCTTAACAGGTCGTGACAACGACGTTGATCGCATTTTAGGTCTTGAAATTGGTGCTGATGATTACATCACAAAACCATTCAACCCTCGCGAATTAACTATTCGTGCTCGTAACCTTATTTCGCGCACAGCATTAGGTGGCGAAGAAGCGAATATCGAAACAAATGGTGTTATTACATTTAACGGTTGGGAACTTGACGAAAACAGCCGTTGCTTAACATCTCCAAGTGGCGACGCTAAGCGTTTACCTAAAGGTGAATACCGCGCACTTCGTTTAATGCTCGATTCACCGGGCCGTATTTTCAGCCGTGAGCAATTAATTAAGCACATGACTGGCCGTGAGCTTCGCGCAAATGACCGCACTGTAGACGTAACCATTCGTCGTATCAGAAAACACTTTGAAAGCGATAACAGCACCTCTGAGCTGATCAGCACCATCCATGGTGAAGGCTATCGTTTCATTGGTAAAATCGACAGCTAATTAGAATTAATCTTCTAACTGTTGTAAGAATAATTGGAGGGCGTCACGCCCTTCATTTATTTTAACTGCAAGTTCATCAAGCCACTGTTGTAACTCTTCACTACTTTCTTCAAGCGCGCCGTGTTCCATCTTCTTAGCATGTAACTGCACATCGTTTAAGCCTACAGAGCCAGCTGCACCTTTCAATTTATGCGCCACCGATTTGTATTCTTCTCTATCATCTTCAGCTAACGCATCTGCTAGCTCAGTTTGATACTGAGGGTTTAACTTATTAAATAACTCACAGCTACGATTAAAAATAACCAGCCCCATTGAGCCTACAAAGTCTTCGATGGTTTCTATATCGAGAAGCTCAACACGTATACCCGATAAGTCTTTTTCCGTCACGGCTTTAATTGGCTCAGGCTGACAATTTTGTTGCTGTTTGATATCAAATAGCTCGCCGAGCATTTTATCGAGTTTTGTGGTGTTGATAGGCTTAGCGAGTGCACCTTGAATATTAATACCCGCAAGTTCTTCTTCGGCACTACGCACGTTGGCAGTCAAGGCAACGATTGGCAGCTTATCAAAGTGCTCATCATCACGAATTTGACGAGCAACTTCATCACCATTGATGTCTGGTAATTGCATATCAAGTAAAACGAGGTCTAAGTCATCTTCTGTGTAGACAAACGACAGCGCATCTTCACCAGTTTCAGCCCAAATAACTTCGTGGCCACGCTGCTCAAGTAAGTTGGTAGCAATCTCAGCATTTAGCGGCACATCTTCAACTAAAAGAATATTTAAGCTGCGTACCGCATAACTTTGCTCAGCTGGCGCAATACAAAGCTTAAGGGGAATTTCGACAACAAAAACACTGCCTTCACCTTCAGTACTGCTGACATTGATTTCACCTTTCATCGCAGTAACAAGTGCTTTAGTTACTGCAAGACCAATCCCTGAACCAATTGCATTGGTGCCTTTGATATCAGGTGCCTTATAGTACATGTCAAAAATACGGTGCAGCTGCTCTTGAGGAATGCCTTGACCGGTGTCGCTTACACGCATCACTAACCAAGGCCCATCAGCGCGATTCTCACGGCGACATTCAAGCTCAACATGACCCTGTTGGGTGAACTTAACCGCATTATTGATGAGATTCCAAACAACTTGACGTAAACGAGTCGGATCAAGTGACGCATAAACGTCTAACGTACCTTTGCGTTTAATATTGAACTCAAGCCCCTTTTGCTCAGCAATTAAGCCTGCAAAGTTCACCACATCATTTATAAAGTCGGCCACATTGACTGAGTCAGCAACAATATCAAGCTGCTCACGATCAATTTTATCCAAGTCGATAATATCGTTAAATATATTGCCAAGGGTTTCGGCGCTTGAGAATACCGTGTTACACCAACTACGTTGTTGTTTATCAAGTTCTGTATCTAGCAACATGCGGGTTAAACCCACTATACCGTTAAGCGGTGTTCTTAGTTCATGACTTAGAGTCGCAATGAATTTACCTTTATCTTTGTAAGCCGCTTCAAGGGCCTGAGCCGCCTCTTTACGACTGGTGATATCACGGCCAAAGGCAAGTAAACCAATGTACTCACCTTTTTCATTAATAAAGGGTAACTTACGCATCTCAAACCAACGCTTTTCACCATTAACAGGGTATTCAACGTCAAGTGTAAGAGCTTGGTGAGTTTGAGATACTTTTTTGTCGGTGCGAAGTACCTCCGGTAAATAATCACTTGGATAGATTTCTTCGACACTCTTGCCGATTAACTCATCGCTGCTTTTACCAATCACTTGTTCGAACATTTTATTACAGCCAGCAAACACACCATTGTTGTCGCGGTAATAAAACAAATCGGGAGATGAGTCGACAATAGAGCGTAATAGCATGCCTTGTTGAGCTAGTTCTTGTTGAGTTTTCTTACGCTCAGCAATTTCGCGTCTAAGTTCTTCTATTGCTCTGTGCTTAGCATGAAACGCCATTTTACGTTCATCAATCTCTTCGTTTAAGCGACTGATATTGTCTTTTAGTGTTTGATTGAGCAGTTTTTCTTGTTTGGTTGCGCTATCTAGATAACTATAAGATGCTTCTAACTGGCGAATAGAATTGAGCAGCACTGTTATTAATATCGGCGATACTACTGCGGTAAAAAACAACACAGCTAAAACATCAACTAAAGTTACCGTACCGACTGCTACATAATAAAACATGCACGATAAAATCAGCGACATGACCAGTAATAAGGCATAACAGGCAGCGGCAGTTTTAAACTCACCGTACTTAGAAATAAAGCTTGAGAGTGTGCGAGCCCAGGGACTCAAAGAAGAATCAATCATATATTAAAGCTTAGGCACATAATCGAAAAAAAACAGCATAGTTAATTTTATCACTATTCCTTTAGAAATATTCATATTGTGCGATAAACATAGAATTTTTTCATCAACGCCGCTTTTTTATATTTTTTCATGTAAAATACCGCGCTTTAATAATTGCAAAGAATGAGTATTACCATGCAAACCACAATGCCAGATATTGCTGATACGGCTCCCGCCTTACAAACAGGTAAATTAGACTGGGTTGGCATGGGCGAAATTGAACTTCCTTTCATTTTTGAAACTCGCAATATTGCCCCTGTAAACGTAATTGCCAAGGCACGCGCTTTTGTAAACTTGCATAAAGAAGACGCCAAAGGCATTCATATGTCGCGTTTATTTTTAGCCCTTGATACCTTATCAACCGAGCAGCAAGTTAATCCACAAACTCTCAAGCAAGCACTTGATGCCTTTATTAGCAGCCATGATGATTTAAGTGACCAAGCACAAATCGAATTTAAGTTTGAGCTACCACTGCGCCGAAAATCTTTATTAAGTGGCAAAGTAGGTTGGAAAAACTACCCGATTCATCTGATCGCTAAGATCAACCAAGGCATTGTAAGCTTTGAGTTAATGGTTAATGTCACTTACTCGTCAACATGCCCATGTTCAGCGGCTCTTGCTCGTCAATTAATTCAAAATGCCTTTAGCGAAAAGTTTGCAGAGCAAAATGTTGATAAGCAAACTGTTTTAGAATGGCTAGGCACAACTGACGGGATTGTAGCTACACCACACTCACAGCGTTCAATCGCCAACGTGAAAGTAAAACTCGACAGCCAAATTGACAGCTTTGATGTGGTTGGCTTAATTGATGCTTTAGAAACTGAGCTAAAAACGCCAGTACAAGCGGCGGTTAAACGTGAAGATGAGCAAGAGTTTGCCCGCTTAAATGGTCAAAACCTCATGTTCTGCGAAGATGCTGCACGTAAAATTAAAGGCTTACTTGAACAGCATAACTACGCAGATTACTGGCTACAAATAAACCACTACGAATCACTTCATGCCCATGACGCGGTAGCAATCGCTGTTAAAGGGGTTGCTGGCGGATACACGGCTTAAAAATTTCGGGTAGCTCCATACAGTTAGGCACGCTAATTGCTATTAGTTTTCAGTGTCAATTTGTTGTTGTGGAGTTACCGTATGGAATTCGCTTTATTATCAATTTTAGTATTAGTCGTCGTAGCCTCTGTTGTTGCGTCAAAGTTTACCGATGAAGGCGGAAACCCTTACCCTTTCACTCGTAAGCAAACTGTTTTTACGCAAGTTGAGAGTGCTTTTTTACACCTGCTAGAACGTGCTGTAGGTGACCAGTACAAAATCGTCAGCCGTGTTAAACTGATTGATTTAATCGACTGTAAGCAAGGCTTATCTGTCAAAGCTAAACGTGCTGCAATGGCTAAAGCCAAAAACAAACAGTTAGATTACGTGCTTATCGACAAGGACAAACTTAGCATTGTTGCCGCTGTTGATTTAGTAAATAACACCAACCGCGACGGCCATAAAGCACAACGTGACTGGTTTGTCAGTGGCGCGTTAGAAGCGGCAGGCATTCCGCATATTCGTATGAAAGTAAAATCAGGCTATCAACCAAGAGAAGTGCGTGACGCTATCATGTTTAAACTTGGTAAACCTGCAGCAGCACCGGCAAGACCTGCACGCAATCGAGTAACTAAACCAGCAGTACTATCACCATCACAAGCAAAAGCACACTCAACGGCGCTTGCAGAAATATAGTCCGTCATAATATTGGCAAAAGCAGACTTTAAGGTCTGCTTTTTTGTTTGTTTTAGACATTTTTAGGTATAATCATCCTATTCAACCTAAGGAATCAAATATTATGCACGTTGGTATTATTGGCGCGATGGAGCCAGAAGTAAAAATCTTACGCGAAGCAATGGTAAACCCAAGCATCATGACTAAAGCTGGTTTTACCTTTTACACCGGTGAACTAGCGGGTAACACTGTTACTTTAGTTCAATCTGGTATTGGAAAAGTAGCTTCTGCAGTAGCAACGACACTACTAATCGACAACTTCAGCCCAGATTGTGTGATCAACACAGGTTCTGCAGGTGGTTTTGAGCCATCGCTAAATGTAGGTGATGTGGTTATTTCTTCAGAAGTTCGTCACCACGATGTAGACGTTACTGCATTCGGTTACGAAATCGGCCAAGTACCACAAATGCCAGCGGGCTTTACTGCGCACCCTAAATTGATTGAAGCGGCAGAGCAAAGCGTAAGCCAAATCAGCGATGTCAAAACCATGATTGGCCTAATTTGTACTGGTGATTCATTCATGTGTGACCCGGTAAGAATTGAAAAAACACGCGCAGAATTTCCAACTATGCTTGCAGTAGAAATGGAAGGTGCAGCAATTGCACAAGCTTGTCACGTGCTAGAAACACCATTTGTTGTTATTCGTTCAATGTCTGACATTGCTGGCAAAGAATCGCCGCAATCATTTGAAGAGTATATCGAAACTGCATCTATCAACTCATCTAAAATGGTTGTTGCTCTTTTAGAGAAGCTAACATCGGTGAGTTTATAAGGTGATTGCAAATATTGTTCAAAACCATTTGGACATTATTGTATTTTTTGTAGCGCTCTTAGCTGAGCGCTTCTTTCCTTTGGTTAGTTGGTATCATCCTAATACCTTTTTAACCGTTATTTTCTCTGCCCTCAGCGATCGTTTATACAACCCAACGAATCCTAAAAGCTATCAATATTTAGCCTCAACTTTGGCTTTTACACTCACCATTTTAGTGATAGTGACATTAGTTGTGCTGTTTTTAGAGTTTGCTTTTTACCCTGAGTTATTAAGTGGCTTAATTTTATATTTGTTACTCAGTAGCCGCGCGCAAGAGAAGAAATCATTACGTATTGCCAGATTGCTCAAGCTCAACCAAAAAGCGACTGCTAGAGAGCTACTCTCGAGCCTTGTTGCCCGTGATGTATCACGTTTATCGGCTTCTGGAATTTGTAAAGCAACCATGGAGTCACTGGTGTTACAAAGTGCGCGGCATTATTTTGCCGTTATATTCTTTTATCTACTTGGCGGCGCTATCCTTGCTTTAGTTTATCGCTTACTGACATTAATTCATCAAGCATGGCGAAAAAACCAAAAACCAAACAACCCGTTTTTGGCTACCATTGCTAAGTTACTATTTGTATTGGAGTGGTTACCCACTCGATTAGTCGCATTAACCATTGCAGCAACCAATGCCAGTAGACAGAGCATCCATTACATTAAGCACTATGGCAGACACTTTTATCAAACCAATACGGGTTGGCTGTTAAGTGTTACATCGGCTGCTCTACAAGTGCAATTAGGCGGCCCTGCCCTTTACCAAGGTGAGCGCTTTAATAAAATGCGTGTTGGTACTGATCGCTTGCCAGATGCCGATGATCTTCCCGCTTTAGTGA
Source organism: Pseudoalteromonas sp. DY56-GL22 (assembly GCF_041414715.1). Classification (NCBI taxonomy): domain Bacteria; kingdom Pseudomonadati; phylum Pseudomonadota; class Gammaproteobacteria; order Alteromonadales; family Pseudoalteromonadaceae; genus Pseudoalteromonas; species Pseudoalteromonas sp. DY56-GL22. The sequence goes on from NZ_JANHZR010000003.1 coordinate 15,379, forward strand.
ATCGTTTAAATCAAGCGAAAGCATTTTGGTTACTACTTATCATCGCCATTGAAGTGGCTACGCTGTTTATTAACTAAAAAAGGCACAAAAAAACCAGCCGCAGCTGGTTTTTATTCTGTTAGCTTATTTAAGCTAAGGTGATTTTAGCAAACTTACGTTTACCTACTTGGTAAATCTGTGTAGTGCCTTTAGCAACTTCAAGCTTAGTATCCGTTACTTTTTCTTCACCATTAATTTTTACAGCGCCTTGTTTAATCATACGCATTGCTTCTGACGTACTTGCAACAAGGTTCGCTTCTTTTAATAGATTAGTGATAAACACAGTGTCTTCAGCAATTGTTACTGTTACTTCAGGGATCTCATCTGGTAATGCATTCTTTTGGAAACGCTTGATGAAATCTTGATGAGCACCTTCGGCTGCTTCTTCGCTGTGGAAACGTGCAATCATTTCTTTGGCAAGCTCAATCTTAATGTCGCGCGGGTTTGCACCATCTGCAACACGTTGTTTAAGCGCTGCAATCTCTTCGATAGATAATGCACTTAATAAGTCATAGTAACGCCACATTAGCTCATCACTAATAGACATCACTTTACCAAACATGTCGTTAGGCTCATCAGTAATACCAATGTAATTACCTAATGACTTAGACATTTTCTGAACGCCATCAGTACCTTCAAGCAGTGGCATCATAAGTACTGTTTGTGGCTTTTGACCTTCGTCTTTTTGTAATTCACGACCCATTAATAGGTTAAAGCGTTGGTCTGTACCGCCAAGCTCAACATCAGCTTCTAATGCAACTGAGTCCCAACCTTGTACCAGTGGATATAAAAATTCGTGGATAGCAATTGATTGACCGTTGGCATAACGCTTTTTAAAGTCATCACGTTCTAGCATACGTGCTACTGTTTGACGCGCAGCCAGTTTAATCATACCTGCTGCACCTAAGTTCTCCATCCAAGTAGAGTTGAATGCAACTGTAGTTTTAGCAGGATCAAGAATCTTAAATACTTGCTCTTTATAGGTTTCAGCATTAGCTAATACATCTTCACGGGTTAACGGTTTACGCGTTACGTTTTTACCCGTCGGATCACCAATCATACCGGTGAAGTCACCGATCAAGAAAATCACTTCATGACCTAGGTCTTGGAAGGTTTTCATTTTGTTGATAAGAACTGTGTGACCTAAATGCAGATCAGGCGCAGTTGGATCGAAACCCGCTTTGATCTTAAGTTTCTTACCAGACTTTAGCTTTTCGACTAATTCGTCTTCAATTAATATCTCTTCTGCACCGCGTTTTATCTCAGCTAGAGCGGTTTGTAAATCCACTGTGTATTACTCCAAAAATTCAGCTACCGGGGCGTGGTGGCCTGTCAGGGTTATAAATATAGAGCTAAAAACTTTAAAATTTAGCTAGTTAGCACCAAAAAGCGACACTAGAAAAAAGCCTAACTTAAATAGTTTAAGAAACAGCCCTGAAGGCAGCGCGCATGATTGTTCTTTATACCGCGTTATTGCAATTTAATGAAGGGACTTTAGTTAACTAATGTAGATTTAGTTTAACCATAGACATCTGCTGCAATTTTAAACAAAAAAGTTTAACGCGCAGGCCAATTCTAGCGTAAAATAGCGCCAGTTTAAATCTACAAAACACTGGTATTTGCTCTATTTTAGGTATATCCTGCGATATTAGTATTTAAATTTCTTGACAGCAGAAAAGGCACGATATGGTTCACGTAGTGCACAAACTTCCCAAAAAACACAAACTGCTTATTCTCGGTTTGGTTTCTGCTATTGTCGGCTTGGCATTATTGCCTTCTGAAAAAGCCACCGCATCAAAGGACAACAGTGCAAACGCACTTGAAATTGGCAAACGCTACGAATTACAAGTTAAAGTTGATGATAACGAAAAACTAACTGAGCTTAATTCGGAGCAAGCAGCAGCAAAACTTCCAGAATACGAGCTTATCGACCATGAAGTACGTAATGGCGATAATTTAGCACTTATCTTTAAACGTGCGGGTTTCTCAGCGCAAACATTACACAAACTAGTTAATACCAACGCTGAAACTCGTAAGTTAACAAAAATTCACCCAGGCGAAATCTTAAGCTTTGCAACCGCTGAAGATGGCTCTTTAGCGCAGCTTCGTTATGTGATCTCAAAAACAGATACCTTATACGTTACATTAAATGACGAAGGTAACTACGACACTTCTATCGATAGCAAAGAAATCGAAACGCTAAGTAAATCTGCTGGCGGCGAGATCTCTAATAGCTTTTGGACATCAGGCATTGCCGCTGGCTTAAGCGAGCGTCAAATTATGAATTTTGCTGACATCTTTGGTTGGGATGTCGACTTTGCTAATGACATTCGTAAAGGTGACCAATTTGGTCTTATTTACGAAGCTCACTATGTTGATGGTGAATACATTGGCGACGGTAAAATTATTGCCGCAGAGTTTATTAACCAAGGCGAGCGTTACACTGCTATTCGCCATACCGATGGTAACTTCTATACGCCTGAAGGCCGCAGCATGAAAAAAGCTTTCTTACGTGCGCCAGTTAACTTTAAGTATATTAGTTCGAGCTTTAACCCGCGTCGTTTACACCCAGTGACCAAAACGGTAAAACCACATAACGGTATCGATTACGCAGCGCGTACCGGTACGCCAGTTGTATCATCGGGTAATGGTAAAGTGATTAGAGCAGGCTACAGTAAATACAATGGTAACTATGTATTTATTAGCCATGGCACACAGTATGTAACTAAGTACTTACACTTAGACAAAAAGATGGTTAGAACTGGTCAGAAAGTGAAGCAAGGCCAAAAGATTGGTACGGTTGGTGCGACAGGTCGTGTAACGGGCCCACACTTACACTATGAATTCTTAGTAAACGGTGTACACCGTAATCCGAAAACGGTCAAACTACCTAAATCAGAGCCTTTACCGCGCGATGAGTTAGCTAAGTTTAAACCGATTGCTGATAACTTCTTAGCGCAATTACAACGTAACCGTGAGTTACAATTGGCGTTAAATAAGTAGTTAAGTAAACATAAAAAAGCCGCTTCAATTGAAGCGGCTTTTTTGTGCCAAATAAACCCGGCTAAAACTATTATAGACTTTACTAAAATGAGTACTGATAGCACTGCGGTTTAATACAACTATTACCTTAAAAGAACATAGATAAGTTGAATAATCAGCGAAATCATCACCAGTGGCCAAATGTACTTTGCATACTTTGTCGCGCCATCAAGCCCCATTCTAGACTGATATTTTTCAAGTAGCGGTATTAGAATAACCAAGGCAACAAAAAGGCATAATAAGATAATAAAAACATTCATGGCGGCTTCCTTACACAACTATCATTTAACTACAATTTCTTTAGGGTGACCCTAGTCTATAGGCAAAAAAAAGCGCAGTAAAATTACTGCGCCAGTCGGTTGGAAGTAAATCGACTTAGCCAACAATCGCTAACAGAATACCTGCTGCAACGGCACTTCCTAATACCCCTGCTACGTTTGGTCCCATGGCATGCATTAACAAGAAGTTATGCGGGTTGCTCTCAAGGCCTACCTTATTAACCACCCGTGCTGCCATTGGTACCGCTGACACACCTGCTGCGCCTACTAATGGGTTGATTGGCGATTTAGAGATCTTATTCAGACCTTTTGCCATAAACACCCCTGACGCTGTACCAATTGCAAAGGCCAATGCACCTAACACCAAAATACCGATTGTTTCTACGGTTAAGAACTTATCGGCTGCAAGCTTTGAGCCTACCGCTAAGCCTAAGAAAATGGTGGTAATGTTGATGATTTCGTTTTGTGCACTATTGCTCAAACGATCAACCACGCCCGATTCACGCATCAAGTTACCTAGGCAGAACATACCTACCAGCGGTGTTGCCGCAGGTAAAAACAAGATAGTTAAACTAAGCACCATTAATGGAAAAACAATTTTCTCTTTTTTCGATACTGTACGAAGTTGCGGCATTTGAATTTCGCGCTCTTCTTGCGTTGTTAATGCACGCATAATTGGCGGCTGAATAATTGGCACAAGTGCCATATATGAATAAGCCGCTACTGCTATTGCACCAAGTAAATCAGGTGCCAGCTTAGATGCTAAGAAAATAGCTGTTGGACCATCTGCTCCACCAATAATGGCAATGGCCGATGCATCTTGAAGTGTAAACTCAAAACCAGGAATAAAGTTAAGTAGAATTGCACCAAATAAAGTAGCAAAAATACCAAACTGTGCAGCCGCGCCTAACAGCAACATACGCGGATTTGCTATCAAGGCACTAAAGTCTGTAAGCGCCCCCACGCCCATAAAGATCAAAAGTGGGAACACCCCAGAATCAATCCCGATATCGTACACGTAATAAAGCAAACCACCCGGTTCAGATAACCCGGCTACAGGAATATTAGTTAAAATAGCCCCAAAGCCGATAGGTAATAACAATAATGGCTCAAATTTACGGGCGATTGCGAGATATAATAACCCGCAACCTACCGCAATCATTATTAATGCAGGAAAGGTAAAGTTAGCAATACCTGTCGCATGCCAGAGGTTTAAAACACCATCCATCCTCTGCCTCCTATGCTAGCGCGATTAGCGCATCGCCAGTGGCAACAGAGTCGCCCTCTGCTACTAATACTTCAGCTATTGTACCTGAGTGTGCGGCGCGAACTTCTGTTTCCATTTTCATTGCTTCCATTATGATAACCACATCACCTTCATTTACTGTTTGGCCAGCTTTTACTTTCACTTTGAAAATATTGCCTGCTAACGGCGCGTTTAAGGTTTCGCTAACAGACGCTGAGGCAGATTGAGGAATTAACTCACTGTCTTTTAGAGTTACTTCTTTTAGTTCACCACCTTGCGCTACAACGACATCGTAAACTTTACCGTCAACTTTAACGCTGTATTGCTCTGCTTTTGCAGGACTTGAAGCGGCTGGTTTGCTTTCTGACTTAGCAACTTCACCCGTTGGAATTGCTTCAAACGCATCAGGGTTGTTACGGTTTTTAATAAACTTAAGGCCAATTTGAGGGAATAATGCGTAAGTAAGCACATCATCAATCACGTCATCAGCAAGCTCTAAACCTTGCTCTTTAGCTTCACTTAATAACTCTGCTTCAAGCTTCTCAAGTTCAGGCTCAAGCTTATCAGCAGGACGGCAAGTGATTGCTTCAGCGCCATCTAGTACACGTTCTTGCAGCTCTTTATTCATTGGCGCTGGTGTTGCACCATACTCGCCTTTAAGGACACCCGCAGTTTCTTTAGTGATGGTTTTATATCGCTCGCCAGTCAAAACATTAAGTACTGCTTGAGTACCAACAATTTGCGAGGTTGGTGTAACGAGTGGAATGTAACCTAAGTCTTCGCGAACACGCGGGATCTCGAGTAATACTTGATCAAGTTTGTCAGCAGCACCTTGCTCTTTAAGCTGATTTTCCATATTAGTTAACATGCCGCCCGGCACTTGCGCTAATAAGATACGTCCATCAACGCCTTTAAGGCTACCTTCAAATGCAGCATATTTCTTGCGTACGTCACGGAAGTAAGCAGCAATTTCTTCTAATTGGTTTAAATCAAGGCCTGTGTCTCGCTCAGTGCCTTCTACAATTGAAACGATGGTTTCTGTGGCGCTATGACCATAGGTCATACTCATTGACGAAATAGCCGTATCAAGCATATCGATACCTGCATCGATCGCTTTTTGGTAAGTTGCAGTGCTTAAACCTGTGGTCGCGTGGCATTGCATCGCAATAGGAATAGACACAGTTTCTTTTAAACCTTTGATCAACTGTTCACAATCATAAGGCTTTAATAAACCTGCCATATCTTTGATACAAATTGAATGACAACCAAGATCTTCTAGTTGTTTTGCAAGCTCAAGCCACATATCAAGCGTATGTACAGGGCTTACTGTGTACGAAATAGTACCTTGGGCATGAGCACCTACTTTAACAGCAGCTTTAATGGCAGTTTCAAGGTTACGCACATCGTTCATCGCATCGAAAATACGGAAAACATCAACACCGTTTTTGTGGGCACGCTCAACAAACTTTTCGACTACATCATCAGCATAATGACGGTAACCTAGAAGATTTTGTCCGCGTAGTAGCATTTGTTGCTTAGTGTTTGGCATTGCCGCTTTTAGCTCGCGAATACGTTGCCAAGGATCTTCACCTAAATAACGGATACACGAGTCAAACGTCGCACCACCCCATGATTCAATTGACCAATAACCCGCATTATCGAGTTTTTCTGCCATGGGTAGCATGTCGTCTAAGCGCATACGCGTTGCCAAAAGAGACTGGTGTGCGTCGCGCAATACTAGTTCGGTTAGTTTTAATTTAGCCATGTTTAAGCTGCCCCGTTATTTTTGTTTATTTCGAAATTGAGCAATTGCAGCGCTGATTGCTGCAATATGTGCCTGTGGCACACCCTGTTGAGGTTGAACTTTTGCTGTACGCGTAGGTTCTGCAGTTGCAGGATCATCAAATCGACCCACCAGCTTTGACATTAAAGTGACTGCTGAAATCAAAATAGTCAGAAAAACAAACACGCCTACCATGCCTGTCACCATCAAACTGGCCGCAGTGGTGAGTAATCCACCTATATCCATACGACTCCCCTAGCTTACTTAAAATAAAAAGTTATTTTTGTTAAATAATTATGCACCAATAATAACAAACAAAATTCATTTGTATAGCACCATTGTAAATTGGTAAAACCAATTAAATTTAAAATAACATGACGTACATATAATTAACACCCTACTATTAGCGCATTTAAAGCCCCGCTATAGATGATATAAATAATCAATATAGCCAGTCGTTATATGCTGAACTATTAATTAATAGCAACAAAATGGCTAAAAACCACACACAACAAGGTGTTAGAGGTAGCCAACCCAAATAAAGTTAAATTGGTCTTACCATTTATTGATGCATTATCTCTTTTTCTCATGCATCTCAATATGAAAAAATATCACTATGAATAAGTTACATGCTTACTCGTAAAAGTTACCAAATGATGAACCCTCTAAAGAACAACAAAAACACACAACCCATTGAAATATATAAAATAAAAGCTCTGGCACGGAACTCGCTTCAGTTACATCGAACTTAAGAAAATTTAAATAGCCAAGGAGACCACTATGTTACGCTGGACAATTACTTTTCTAGTTATCGCGTTAATCGCAGCAGTGTTAGGTTTTGGCGGTATCGCAGGAGCCGCTGCAGGCATCGCTAAGATTATCTTTTTTATATTTTTAGTATTACTTGTTATTTCGCTGGTATCAGGAGCACTTAGAGGCAACGTCCCTAAGTAGTTAAAAGCAGATAACCACTTACTTTATTTTTAAATTTACAAGGAATTTCATTATGAAAAATTCAACTTTAAAAGCCGCAACTATCGCCCTATTTTCAGGTCTTTTCATCATGGGTTGTGAAGACAACTCTGCTGAAGACGCAGGTGAGCGTATTGACGAAGCAATTACTGATACACAAAATGCAGTTGAAGATGCATGTGAAGAAGTAAAGGAAGGTGTTAACGCAGAAGAAACTAACTGCTAATAGCACACCATACTTAAGAAAAGCGGCCAAGTGCCGCTTTTTTGTTTTTTAAATGATGCATGAGATCTGAGATAATCGTAGGAATGGTTTTAACCGTGAACTTTTGGCTATAGCGTGAGTTTTTCGGCGTTAAAACGCCTCCTACAAGTCTTAACTTGGGTTTAAAGTCTGATGACTTTATAAACCACCGCGCGAAATAAATTTCACGCCTACGTGAGCCTCAAACTCGATAACTTTAATCTTTCCTCTAGAAATTCGCTAACTTGTTGGGTTTTAATCTGATAGCTGACAGCTGAAAGCTAATAGCTCCTCTCTCTAGAAACTCGCTAACTTGTTGGATTTTAATCTGATAGCTGACAGCTGAAAGCTAATAGCTCCTCCCTCTAGAAACTCGCTAACTTGTTGGGTTTTAATCTGATAGCTGACGGCTGAAAGCTGATAGCTCCTTTCTCTAAAAACTCGCTAACTTTCAGCTTTCATTTACAAACCTTAGTGAGGGGCTCGTTTGTCGTTACACTTGCTATATGCCATTGGCCGTCGATAAAACTTACTTTTGCGACATCGCTTACAGCAAAATCTCCGGGGACATTTAAACGCGTTAAGTTACTCGCTAACGGCTGCTGACAATATGGGCCGGTATCGCCATGCATTACAAGCACAGGCTTCTTAGTGTGCTTTGCAAAGTCGCTGATGGCATCTCGGTATAGTTTAAATGCATCACATTTAGAGCGCTGCGATTCACTACAGGCGGGTTTACTGCTTGGGTGGTAAATATCAGCCTGAAAGCCAAACACATAGGCCTTAGCATCTTGTTGAACAAGTGCTTGTTTTAACCAAATTAAGTTGTACTTATCACGTTTGTCAGCGGCATCAAGTGCTGCGTTTTTGTCACTTTTTAAAATTTGCGAGCGGCCATTAAAAGTGCCCGGTATATGCAAAGTACGAAACTCAATACCATCAAACTGCCAACGGGCATTCTCTAGCATTTCAGCTTGTGTGGCATAACCCTGTAATTGCTTCGCTTTTTGTGTATAAGCCTCGTCGAACATTAGGCCTTTAACAAAGCTTAGCCGCTCAAGCTCATCAAAACGTACCGATAGCTTTTCTCGGTCACAATCGGTCCATTCATTATCACCTGGGGTATAAATAAAAGGCTGTTTGGTCAACGACGTCAATAACGCTTTATTTGTTTGCAAAAGCTTGTTCGTGCAAGCAAGCGCCCCGGATTTCATATCACCAAGATGTATTAAAAAGCCATGAGGTGTTGCTTCGATTGCCTTGGTAATTTTTCCGCCTTTGGCGAGATTAATTTCATCAATCGGGGTGTATGGCATATCGCCCATTACTAAAAAAGTATTTGTGGTCATTGCAAGTGCTAATGACATTGAACTAACTAACATACAACTTACACCTTTAAAATACACATAACTTAAGCTCTCACAATGACAACTAAATGAAAACCAACTACGGCAGATTTTTTCTATCAATGTTAAACTGCTGTCAGCAAATTAAGTGAGCCCACGAATGACATTAAGTACAACTTACACATTAGATAAACCGTATTATTACGAATGCTTTGATGAGTCTTTGCCGTATTCATCTCAAGCCAAGCCTAAATACCCGCTGTTGATATTGTTAATAACCTTAAGCTTATTGGCGTTTTATCAATTAGAGAATCATTACCTTGGTAGCTTTATGATTATGCTTGCCGTCGTTGAGTGCTTATCGTTTTATTACAAGCGCCCATGGTGGGTCGCAAGACAAATGATGAGCCGTGCATCAGGCAGCGAAGTGACTATCGTATTTGATGATGATGGGGTGAAAGCCGAAAACCCGCATAAAAGCTACCAATTAAGCTGGCAACAGATTAGTGAGATTATTGAAACTGAGCGAGGTTATATTTTAAAGGCACAGCGCGGTATGCAATATATTTCTAAACAAGCGCTAAATGATGAAATGACAGCCGAACTAAATAAAAGAGCCACTCAGTGAGTGGCTCTTAAAATATCTGTCGCTGATTAAACGTTGCCCGGATTTGGGTTAGATTTCTCTGCTTGAATTCGCATGTAGATTTCTTCACGATGTACAGATACATCTTTCGGTGCGTTTACACCAATGCGAACTTGATTTCCTTTAACACCAAGAACAGTAACTGTTACTTCGTCACCGATCATTAGGGTTTCACCTACTCTACGAGTTAGTATTAGCATTCTCTTGCTCCCATGTTCCAAAAAATTAAAAGATTCCGCGTCAAAAACATTCTAATGAAATCTAGACTTAAAAGTAAGTAAAAACTCTAGATCTTATTCATTTTCGGTTAAAAAAACTTTGTGTAGCGCACGTACAGCCAGTTCTAAATACTTTTCGTCAATTAAAACTGATATCTTTATTTCTGATGTCGATACAAGCATCACTTTGATGTTTTCATCGGCAAGGGCATTAAAAAATAAACTTGCCACACCAGAGTGAGATTTCATCCCTACACCTACTGCAGACACCTTGGCAACATTGCTGATCCCTTTAATAGATTCTGCGCTGATACCATCTTGGTTACTGGTCAAAATTTCAAGCGCTTGCTCAAAATCATTCGTGTGCACAGTAAAAGCATAGTCTATTTTTTCAAAGTTATGATTAACTTGATTAATCATATCTATTTCGATGCCAAATTCTGCAAAAAGTTTCAAAATTTTTGCAAGGTTTTCCGTTCCTTGGTGTACGCCATTGACGTAAATCAAGCTTTCGTCACGATTAAAGGCGATACCCGACACAATGTTTGCTTGCACATCCGGCTCCTCAAAACTGATCAAGGTCCCTTGATCCGGGTTAAAACTCGATAACACTCTGAGCGGTATATTGTATTTTCCTGCCGCTTCGACACTACGAATATGCAGTACCTTAGCCCCAAGACTAGCCATTTCGAGCATTTCTTCGAAGGTGACATGGCTCATACGTCGCGCATTAGGCTCAATACGTGGGTCGGTGGTGTATACCCCATCAACATCGGTGTAAATTTGACATTCATCGGCATTGATAGCGCCTGCAATCTCAACCGCAGAAGTATCAGTACCACCGCGACCAAGCGTGGTGATATTGCCTTCAATATCACGGCCCTGAAAGCCCGCTATTATAGCAATCCGGTTATGTTCAAGTTCATGCTTTAGACGAGTCGCCGCAATCTCTTCAATGCGCGCTTTACCAAACATGTTATCGGTGCGAATGTTGACCTGATCAGCAAGTAAGCTTACCGCTGAGTGACCACGTTTAATAATAGCCATAGCGAGTAAAGAGACCGACACTTGCTCACCGGTGGTTAGCAATACATCAAGCTCACGAGCACTGGGTCGAGAATCGATTTGTTTAGCGAGTTCAATTAGACGGTTAGTTTCTCCCGACATCGCCGAGAGCACCACCACAACTTGATGGCCTTGTTGTTTGGTTTTTACAACAAGGTCGGCGACGGCCTCAATTCGCTCTATTGAGCCAACTGAGGTGCCACCGAATTTTTGGACGATAAGTGCCACTAGTGATTAAGAACGCTCAGTTAACCAAGCCGTTACACTTTCTAAGGCTGCAGCTAGGTTCTCTGGCTGAGTACCACCTGCTTGCGCCATATCAGGACGACCACCGCCCTTACCGCCTACTTGTGCAGCCATGTGATTTACAAGTTCACCGGCTTTCACTTTACCTGTTAAGTCTTTAGTTACACCGGCAATTAGGCTTACTTTGTCGCCATTAGCAACACCAAGGGCAATAACACCTGAACCAATCTTCGTTTTCAGGTCATCAACCATGCCGCGTAGTGCTTTAGATTCAGTACCTGCAACATCAGCAACCAGTAGTTTAATACCGTTCACTTCAACAACAGAGTCAAGTAACGATGCACCAGCCGCACTTGCTAGCTTGTCGTTAAGCTGCGCAATTTGCTTCTCAAGGCCTTTTGATTTCTCTAGTAACGCAGTTACTTTTTCAAGTACTGTGCTGCTATCACCTTTTACTAGTGCTGCAACATCGTTTAACTGTTGTTCTTGCTCACTTACATAAGCAACAGCTTCAGCACCCGTTACCGCTTCAATACGGCGGATACCGGCAGCGATACCGCTTTCTGATACGATTTTAAATAAACCGATATCACCTGCACGCTTAACGTGAGTACCACCACATAGCTCGATTGAGTAATCACCAATGGTTACTACGCGAACTTCATCGTCGTATTTTTCACCGAATAATGCCATCGCACCTTTTGCTTTTGCATCTTCGATAGCCATTAGCTCAGTTTCAAGCGCAAAGTTACGACGGATTTCATCGTTTACTGCGCGCTCGATTTGACGTAATTCGTCTTTTGTTACCGCTTCAAAGTGAGAGAAGTCAAAACGTAAACGTTCAGGGTCAACTAGTGAGCCTTTTTGACTTACGTGCTCACCTAAAATTTGGCGTAATGTTTCATGCAAGATATGCGTTGCAGTGTGGTTTTTCTTGATGCTATCGCGACGTGCTGCATCAATTGTTGCCTCTGCTTTATCGTTTGTACCAATACGACCTTGTACACGACCATGGTGTGCAAATGCATTACCAAGTTTCGTGGTGTTAGTCACTACAAACTCACCACCAGCGACTTTTAAAACACCCGTGTCACCAACCTGACCACCTGATTCAGCGTAGAACGGTGTACGGTCTAAGATTGCGATACCTTCTTGACCATCTTCAAGTACAGAAACCGATTGACCTTCAGAGAAAAGTTCAACCACAGTACCTGTGTAATGTTCTGCATCGTAACCTTTAAAGTCTGTGTGTTTTTCAGACTTAAGTTGTTGGTTGTAATCAGCACCAAACTTACCCGCTTGCTGTGCTTGCTTACGCTGAACAGCCATACACTCTTGGAAGCCGTGCTCATCAATCGTCATGAAACGCTCACGCGCCACGTCAGCCGTTAAATCAGCTGGGAAACCGTAAGTATCGTAAAGTTTGAATACTAAGTCACCTGGGATCACATCGCCTTCGATGTCAGTTAGGCTTTCTTCTAAAATAGCCAGACCACGCTCAAGTGTTTTACCAAACTGCTCTTCTTCAATACGCAGTACTTTTTCAATAATTTCCTGTTGCTTAGCAAGCTCTGGGTACGCTTGACCCATTTGCTCAATTAGCGCAGCAACTAGCTTGTAGAAGAAAGCACCTTTTGCGCCTAGCTTGTTACCGTGACGAACAGCACGACGAATGATACGACGTAATACATAACCACGGCCTTCGTTTGATGGCATAACGCCGTCAGACACTAAGAACGCACACGAACGAATGTGGTCAGCCACAACGCGTAACGATTTATCATCTAAATCTTGTGCGTTTGTTACTTTGGCCGCAGCTGCAATAAGAGCTTGGAATAAATCGATTTCGTAGTTTGAGTGCACGCCTTGTAAAATTGCAGAAATACGCTCAAGACCCATACCTGTATCAACAGACTGCTTAGGAAGCGGCTCCATTGTACCGTCGGCATGGCGGTTATACTGCATAAATACTAGGTTCCAGATCTCGATGAAACGGTCACCGTCTTCTTCAGGTGAACCTGGAGGGCCACCCCAAATTTCTTCACCGTGATCGTAAAAGATTTCAGAACATGGACCACAAGGACCTGTATCACCCATTGACCAGAAGTTATCGCTAGTTGCAATGCGAATAATACGGTCTTCACTTAGACCCACTTCTTTATGCCAAATGTTGAAGGCTTCTTCATCATCGTGATAAATAGTAACAAGGAGCTTTTCTTGCGGTAGTTTTACAACGTCAGTTAAAAACTCCCAAGCAAATTTGATTGCGTCTTGCTTGAAGTAATCGCCAAAGCTGAAGTTACCTAGCATTTCAAAGAATGTATGGTGACGTGCAGTGTAGCCTACGTTTTCAAGGTCGTTATGTTTACCACCTGCTCGTACACAACGTTGAGAGCTGGTTGCACGTGAATAAGGGCGGCTTTCCGCACCTAAAAATACATCTTTAAATTGCACCATACCGGCGTTATTGAATAATAACGTGGCATCGTTACCCGGGATCAGCGAGCTTGAAGGAACAATTTGGTGTTGTTTAGAGGCAAAAAAGTCTAAGAACTGTTGCCTGATCTGTGCGGTAGTCATATGCTGCATGTGAAAATCTCACCCGTTTATTGCTGTGCTTGCATTGCAAAATCAATTTGTTCGTAATTAAAGCCTCGATACATCAAGTAGCGTACACGTTTCGCTCTTTCTTTCTGGTCGAGTTCTTTACCTGAATTTGAAAACTTCTTTAAATATGCGTCCTTTGCGAGTTCGAACCAATCGACTTCGAACTCCTCGAGCGTCTTGTCTAATAGTGCTCGGTCTATCCCTTTTGCCATTGCTTCGCTCTGAATGCGTTTTACACCATGATACTTAGCTAAATGGCGGCGTACAAACCCTTCGCAATAGCGCTGTTCGTTAATAAAGTTGTGTGATTCACACCAATCTAACAAGCGCTCTGTAAACTCAGGTGTCGCCTCTTTTTGCTGTAACTTTCGCGTTAAATCCCGACGCGAATAATCTTGTCGGGACAATAACCAAAGTACGTAATTCTTTAACTTTTGTTCTTTATCATCCATTACGCGTCAAAGCGTCCTGATTGTGACTGTGCTTCAGGTGCTTTTGTTTGGTCATCACCTTTTGGCACAACTGGCATAAAAATGGCCTGAAAAGACACGAAGAAGCTAATGTAACAAATTGGCATTAAAACCAATAGTGGAATAAACGATAAAGGAATACAGATCACCATTAAAACAGCGCAAATTAGGCCATAAACACCAAGTGGCGCCATATTATGGTAAAACACCATGAATGAGGTTTTTAAAACCTGAAACATATTGCTTTGCTTTTGAAAATAAACCAAAGGCACTGCATAGGCAAAAGCAGTTAAATACACACAGATCGCCAATAGAAATACCGCAACTTGCCCCATTGAAATGGTTGCTAATAAATCGGCAATATGTGTTTGGTTTTGTGGGTCGAAAGTTTGACTCGAAATAACTGCGTAGGCATCTGCAAAAATGAAATTAGACAGTAAGGCTAATAAAATACCTGCCGCCATCTGATACACAGCCACACGCACTAAACCTATACGGTTTCCTTTATTACTAAATGGCTTAAAAATATCAGCTTGGCTGATAGTCCCGCCTTGCTGCTTAGTTAACACAGCTTGATAAAAACCTGCCATCAAAAATGGCGTCACAAACGCACCAACAACTTGCAGTAAAGGTAGCAGCAATGCTAAAAAGCTAATTATCACGATTAGCAGATGCATTAAAATAAAAGTCAAAGGTTGCAGCTTAAAGATTTCCCATCCAGCTTTAAACCATTTAACGCCCGCATCAGCTTTAAAAATACGTACTTCGATCGACATAGTTTCTCATTCAATAACGACAAAACGCACCGAGTATAACTGGGTGCGCCGCTTGTTTATAGTCACCTGTAGTGAAATTTACTCAGGCTTTTTAATTTTTTTAATATCAAGCATGTGCGAGCCATGTTTGATTTTCGTTTCAAGGTAAGCTCGGTTACCTACCACACCCGCTTTAATGTGCGCATGAGTGCCAACCACTGAATCAACTTCAATACCCGCATCACGCAGTGCTTTGAGCTTATTTGGGTTGTTAGTCATTAACTTAACATGCTTTTGATTGAGTGCTTCGAGCATTAATACCGCGTCTGAAAAATCACGTAAATCATCAGCAAAACCCAAATGGTTATTTGCTTCGTACGTATTCATACCTTGCGACTGTAATACGTAAGCATCAATCTTATTGTATAAGCCAATACCACGGCCTTCTTGGCGTAAATACAGTAAAATACCACCTTGCTGGTGCATCATCTCGATACACTCATTTAATTGCTCACCACAATCACAACGTGAAGAGTGAAATACATCGCCCGTTAAACACTCTGAATGCATTCGAATTAAAGGAACATCTTGCTCTGTGTCGGCTTGATTAAACACTAAAGCAACATGTTCTTGGCCATCATTTAAGCCACTAAAAGATACGATTTCTGCAGGGATATCACTGTTTTTGCCAACATTCAGCTGGACTCTTGCTCTTACTTGCGCCACGACAAATCCAAATTAAAAAATAAATGCGATACTGCAAATGTGATTACAACAGCTTGAGGTTGTAAGGATGCAACATACGACGAGTGATAACTAATATTGAGGCAGTTACCAGCAATTCAAGTATTATACACTCAAACCACCCCAAGATACGAGCTTTGCGCCTCGCTTTAGTGGCGCTCATCAAACACTTGAAAACTCGCCGTCATACAGCTACCTAATTGAATTGTAATGCGTTTTAAAAAATCACATTCAAAATATTCGAAAAAATAGATTAGTTTAATCTCGATAAACAGTCAGACCTTGTTCAAATTGTTAATAAAAACATACTATGTATCTTAATATTCAACAGTGACACAGCGAGTGTAACTTGCTACCTTGCACCTAATGATGATAATGATTATCATCAACTAGTATTAATTCCCTTCTCTATCTCAGGGCAAAATAATAAGGAATATTATGAAAAAGAGCTCGCTTGCCTTATGCATAGCACTTTTATTTAGCCAGCAAAGCATGGCTAATGAAATGACCACCCAAGAGTTTAACGACACCTACCGCGCTTATGTCGCCGCTGTAAAAAATCAGCAAGACAGTAGTGAGCTTGCAAAAAAAGCGTTTGAACTAGGCAAAAAAGTTTATGGCGAAAGCGCCGACAACACTGCGAACCTTGCTATTAACTATGCAAACAGCCTAGATAAAAGCGAGCAAGAGCAACGCTTTGAGTTATATCGTACAGCCTACGAAATACTAGAACAAAATCACGGTAAACTCAGTGCACAAGTGTATGACTCATTAATCGGCATGGCAGAATCAACACCTTCAGCTAAGCGTGCAGATACGTATTTAGATGATGTCATTGCCATTGCTGAAAAACAAAACTCCGCCAAGCTTGTTGCAGATGCAAAAATGACCGCCGCTCGTATCCTTGCATATAAAGGCACTGGTGAGCGCTATTACACTGCAAAGAAATATCTTGAAGAAGCCGATGATTACTATCAAGAGAATTTACCCAATAACGCTGTCGATCGTATTAGCGCTGACTTTTTAGTTGCCGCATTTGCAGAAAATCAACGTAAATACAGCACCGCCATTGAGCGTTTAAATCACGTGGTAAGCGTATTTGATCAAGAGCTAGACTTTGATCATCAAACCGAATTAAACGCCCATTCAAAGCTAGTTCATTTATACGAAAAAACAGGTAAAAGCGACGAAGCAACTAAACATTGCTTAGCGATTGCGAAAATGGTGCCGTGGAAAGAAAGCCAAGAACAAGAGCCGTTATATCGCGTACATCCTAAATATCCAAAATCAAAAGTTCAACGTATGGAAGATGGCAGTGTCGTAATGGAGTTTGAAGTAACCCCGTCAGGCTTTGTAGACAACATTACTGTGGTTGGCTCTGAGGGTGGCTCTGCATTTGAAAGAGAAGCTGTTAAAGCAGTAAAACAGTGGCGTTATGCCCCTAAGTTTGAAAATGGGCAAGCTATTGCTGCGACTTCTCGGGTGCAATTAGATTTTAAAATCAACAACTAAATAACAGGGTCGCAGTGCGACCCTATCATATCTTGTTAAGTAGTTTATCTGCTGCGTTCTCAATTAAATCGAGTACTTTTTCGAAGCCTTGATCGCCACCATAGTAGGGATCAGGGATCTCGTTTTCCCCTGCGTCACCATGACTTAAAAATAGCGACAGCTTATATTGTAAGTGCTCTGGACACTGGGCTTTTAAATCAGCAAGATTTTGCTTGTCGGCTGCGAGGATTAAATCAAACTCATAAAAATCAGCTTGAGTCACAGGTCGCGAATAAATTCCTTTAAAACTATAGCCGCGCTTTTCGGCTGCTGCTTTTGAGCGAGGATCTGGTGGATTACCTTGGTGATAACCAATGGTGCCAGCAGAATCAACTTTGACATTAATACCTAATGACTTTGCTCGACTACGAAGCACCGCTTCAGCTGTGGGTGAGCGGCAAATATTGCCTAAGCAAACAATCAAAATCTTCTTCATTAAAATGAACCACCTTTATTATTTGCTTCAAAAAATTGCTTAAAACTCATAACTCAAGTTGATACCACCATCAACACGTTTATCATCATCGCTTGAGGCTTCACCGTATCCTAATTCAAACCTCAATCGCCAACCGTCTTGGTTTAAGCCACTGAAATTATAGCTGTAACTAAGCCCAATACCATTAGTGGTTTCTTCATCAAACGCTTCAGCGAGAGCACAACCAATTGCGTTGGCAAATGCTGCTGTAAGTTCATCGCTATTTTGAGATTCATCGCACTGAGTATCTACTTCTCTGTTTCCTAATGCGCCAACCAGCAAGCCGATTGCATGTTTATTATTATCACTTATAGCTTGCTCAAAACCCACAGCAAATCCATCATCAAGGCCTATCTTATAATTGCCATACCAACGCTGGCTTAAGTCAGCACTTGCAACAGATACTTCAGGTATTACAAAGTACGGATAGCCACCACCAATCGAAAAACTAATATCATTAGCGCTAGCAAAAGTGGGGCCTAGTAGCAGCAACGAGACAACTGTATGTGTTATTTTTTTCATTGTTCACAATCTTTAAAATTTTGACGGAACAAAAAATAAAGCAAAATAGGTACAAAGACAACTTTTTAGTATTGATTTAGTATCTTTTCGTCATACTTATCAACATCTAAAGTTAAATTGTACTGCTGCGCAACACTATCAAGCTCAGCCTGCTTAATTGCCAACTCATCCATGGTAATAGTGTTGTCATCAAGCTGCCATAACAAACGTGACCCCGCATAACTGTATTGAATTGCTAATAAAGCATCGGCATTGCCCTCACGCCCTGCTGCTTTTAACTTTGGCATTTTACGGGTGATTTTATTCAGCGCTTTTTTAAGCTCCCACACATAGACAATTTCAGTCATGTAATCATGATTGCGGTACTTATTAAGCACAAAGCCCACCAGCAAACTACACACAACAACCCCTAATAGGTTCCAATGAAAATGGCTACCGCTTGGATCAGGAAATAACGCAATTAATGTTTGTGAAATGGCTAAACTGCCAACGGCTAAAGCAATTACACAAGCAATAATTACTTGGTTTAAATGTTTACGGTAACGGGCTTTATCTATTTGAATAAGTTTCATAACAACCTAAAAAACTTGTGAAAAATAAAAAGTGAAAAAAATTTCACCCCTTTTTTATTTGCCAGCCGTTTTAGCTATGAAAGCAATTATCCAAAGAGGAACGGCTATGCATACTTTACCACTAAACTCAGCAAGCTTGAATAACAGCAATGCTGCTTTAAAGACAACCGCAGCAATTATTGGTGGTGGTGTCATGACCTTTGCAGCATTTGCATTTATGCAGTACTTAATTTCTGCTGAGCAAAGAGCCGATGTAAAAACAGGCCCAGACATCACAGTTGAAATTTATGAAGTACCGGAAGACTCAAAAGTACAAGTAAAGCAAACACTGCCGCCACCGCCAGTAGCAAAAATGCCACCAAAAGTGCCACCGCGGCCAACCATTGATACGACCGAAACAGTTGTGGTGGCTGATTTAACACCAACAATGACATTCGATAACATTGGCGACACACTGAGCAAAACTATTAATCAACCAACAGGAGATGCAACGCCAATTGTACGTATTAACCCTAAGTACCCTCCGGTAGCAGCTCGCGACGGCATTGAAGGTTGGGTGCAAATTAGCTTTAGTATTTCACCGACTGGTGAAGTGATTGATCCTGTTATTATTGATGCTGAGCCTAAACGGGTATTTGACCGTGAAGCAATTCGCGCGATTAAACGTTGGAAATATCGCCCTAAAGTTGTTGAAGGTGTGGCACAATTGCAAACAAACCAAAGCGTTCAACTTGATTTTAAAATAGATGGATAACTGCCTATGCTAATGAGCATCAAGACATGGTTATTTGACAAGCCAAACACAGATTGTTTGGCGCAGTATGCCAAAACGGGCGACAACCGTTACCTTAACCAACTCGTTGCTCAATACGGGAATGATCTTTATCACTATCTAGTTACACAAAGTGATAAAGATCTTGCCCTTGATATATGCCAGCAAACCTGGTTAAAAGTTATTGATAAACGCGACTTTTACAATGATCAGAACAACCCAAAAGCGTGGCTTTTTCGATTAGCTCGTAATTTATTAATTGATGAATTTCGTAAGCAGCAAAAATTCGTTGAATTAGAAGACAACCAACTATTTACCGAATCTCAGGATGCAAGTTATCACTACGACTATGAAGCCTTTGATAAAGCACTTATGGCGCTTAGCTTTGTACAACGTGAAGCGCTGACCTTACAACAAGAAGGCTTTAGTCTCGATGATATTGTAGCTATCACACAAAGTAACCCAGAGACCATTAAAACTCGGCTGCGATATGCCCGTCAAAACCTGAAACAACAACTAGGAGGCCATCATGAAGCGTAACGACGAGCAACTCGATGCTGATTTAAAAGCACATTTTCAAAAACGTAAGGCAGAGCACAGCTTAAGCAGCGACGAGCTTTCACACATGCAAAAGCCACAGTCGGCAACGCCAAGACCACAACGCTTTTTAGGCCTACAAATGACCGGTGTTTTTGCTGCTTTAGCGATTCTTGGCTTTGTCATGCTGCAATACAACAACCGTGAATTAACTGATGTTTACGCCGTGGATTTATCTGATTATCAATGGCTTGAGGTACACGAACTTGACGCCAAAGGCAGCTATGTGAGTAATCTTAAACAACAAAAACAAAACCTAGATGCGAACTACCAACAAGCATTAGCCAATCACCAAGCCCGCACCAGCTTCACCGGCCGTCTAGTCAGTGTTGATAACGACTGGTATATCGCCGACTGCGAGCAAAATGTCATAGTACAAATTAAACAATCACTCCTTGAAGAGCTGCAAAAACACGGCACCCTAGATACACATATTCACCAAGGTGACCTACTCGCCCTAGACCAAAACAAGCAAGGCCAAATCATCGCACTCAAACAGCTAACTCACGAGGCGAAAAAGTGTACGAGTTAGCGAGCTCGTAGGTTGGGTAGAGCGTAGCGAAACCCAACACACTCAGAGCAGTCAGATTTAAAAAAGTTAGCGAGCTACAAGGGGAAAGAGTAAAGGAGTACTGTAGGCGTGAAATTTATTTCGCGCGATTCTCTCAATTTATGCGGCTGTAAGTCGGGCTTTAGCCCGCCACGTATGAGTGATAAAACATGTTTCGCCATAAATGACGACCTACGTGACGTTGGTTAGAACGGAGTGAAAACCAACACACTCAGAGCTTTCAGCTATCAGATTTAAAACAACCTAGCGAGTTACAAGAGTAAAGTCGCAAGTTTTTAGGTAGCAGCTGGTTTACCCCGCGTAGTTAGTCTTCAGATGTCAGATCATTCTTCTGACATCTGATCCCTAATATCAATCTCACTCCCCTACCTTCGGCAACATGCTTTTACTAATCACTTCAAATGTATCTAAGTCTACCAGCATAGAGTAAACTTCATCGTTGTTAATAAATACAACGAATAAATTGCCCTCAGCGTTGAGGTTAGACTCTATAATGCGGTTGTAACCTGAAATAACTTCGCTGTAGTTTGAGCCATCAATCTTGCTTAGCGCGAAGGTGCGCTTATCTTTGCCATCGAGCAGTTTGTCGTTGTTGGTATCGTTTTTGATAACTTCGTAAGAAACGGCCTTAGGAGCATTGGCTTTTTGCTCATTGTAAACTCGAGTATCAAACTCTTCGTAATGGCTTAATGCACCAAACTCTATGATCAACTGATCCGTTGTTTTAAATAGCCACTTGGCGTGATTGGTTTTGTCATTAAGAAACAAAATGTTCTTTGAGCGCGTAGGTCTGTATTTATAACCACCGCTAAAATTATTGTAAACTGTTACATCAGCTTTCACCTCGATATCCAGTTTTTCTGATTCCAACGGGATAAAGTAAAAATCACTCCCCTCGACCTTACGGGGGTAACCCAGTTTCCACTTTTCTTGCTGCTTTTCATCTTCAGCTAAGTTTAGTGTTTGTTGCTGAACATGGTTATCGGACTTTAGTAAGTAAGCAACAAAATTATACCCTATTGCTGCAGCTCCAATGATTAAGCCCATAAGTAAAATTAGGCCGTTAACATTCCACACCCATTTAAAAAACTTTTCTGACTTCATACGACTGGTTAAATCCTTTTAAGAATAAGAACTCGCTAAGCTAGCAGATTTAAAACAAGTTAGCGAGCTACAAGGGGGAAAGAGTAAAGGAGTACCGTAGGCGTGAAACTTATTTCGCGCGATGGTTCAACGAGCCATCAGCTTTCAAACTGACGGCTGACAGCTGACAGCTGACAGCTAATACTCCACTCTTTACCTCGCTTTTCCTACCAATAATCGCACATTGCTCTAATGTTAATAACAATTTAATGCTGAACCAGCTAGGCTAGTAACATCGTGTTTAAATATTATGGAGTTACCATGAAAAGGTCTTTGTTTAACAGTTTAATCATTACCTCAATTAGCTTGTCGAGCTTGCAAGCGTGTGCTCAGCCGGAGCAAAAGATCCCTCTGGATGCTAGCGCTAATGACTACAAACTAGAATTAGTAAGTGAAGGAATTCAAATTCCGTGGGGTATGGCTTGGCTTAACGAGCGTGACTTACTCGTTACCGACAGACGTGGCGAGCTTAGATTAATTCGTGATGGCAAACTCGTTGAGCAAATAGTTAAAGGCACACCTAAAGTACATGATGAAGGTCAAGGGGGCTTATTAGACATAGAGCTTGATCCGAACTTTGCCGACAATGGCTGGATTTACTTTTCGTACTCGGGCTATGAAGGCGATGGTGAGGGTTATAACACCTCGATTATGCGCGCCCGCTTTAAAGATATGGCTCTTATCGATCAGCAATTATTGTTTGATGGCGAGCCAAATATTGAAACAACAAAACACTATGGTTCGCGTATTGAGTTCGACAAACAAGGTTACTTGTACTTCTCTATTGGCGACCGTGGCAAAAGAGACGTTCACCCACAAAGCCTTGACTATGATGCTGGCAAAATTCACCGTATCAATAGCGATGGCTCTATCCCTAAATCAAACCCGTTTTATAACCATAAAACAACTCACAAAAGTATTTATTCATATGGACACCGTAACCCTCAAGGTATGGCGATGCACCCAGAAACTGGGGTTATATGGAGTCATGAACATGGCCCCCGTGGCGGCGATGAAATCAACATAGTTAAAGCAGGTGCTAACTATGGTTGGCCTGAGATCACTTATGGGATCAACTACATTGGTACAAAAATTACTGACGAAACCAGTCGCGAGGGAATGGAACAACCTGATTGGTATTGGGTGCCTTCCATTGCCCCTTCTGGAATGGAATTTATCACCAGCGATAAATACCCTCAGTGGCAAGGTCAAATTGCCGTAGGTTCGATGAAGTTTGGTCATCTTGTGTTAGTGAAACTTGATGGTGACAAAGTAACAGGCCACAGCAAGGTTTTTGAAGGTGTAGGTCGCGTGCGCAGCCTTGCCACTCACCCTAATGGTGATTTATACCTTGGTGTTGATGGTGTCGGTGTTTATAAGGTTGTACCTAAATCGTAGGTTGGATAGAGCGAAGCGAAACCCAACACCTCAGAGCTATCAGCTTTCAGCCGTCAGCTATCAAATTTAAAACGAGTTAGCGAGTTACAAGGGGAAAGAGTAAAGGAATACCGTAGGCGTGAATTTTATTTCGCGCGATGGTTCAACGAGCCATCAGCTTTCAAACTGACGGCTGACGGCTGACGGCTGACGGCTGACGGCTGACGGCTATCAAACTTGAACATACGACTTACGTTACAAGCAATAAAAAACCACAGACTCCTCTGTGGTTTTTTTACTTATAACTTAAGGCTTAAAGCTATTACTTATAAAACAATTATGCTCGTCACTAGGTAAGCAATAAAAGTTAGCGCACCGCCGAATAAGGCATATGGCATTTGGGTTTTTACGTGAGTTAATAAATCACACCCTGATGCAATGGCCGATACCGCGCTGGTATCTGAAATTGGCGAGCAGTGATCGCCAAACACACCACCACCTAGAATAGCAGCAATGACCAATGAAGGTGGTAAACCTAATGCTTGAATGAGCGGTACACCAATTGGAATAAGTATTGCAAATGTGCCCCACGAGGTACCTGTGGTAAATGAAATTACTGCACCCGTTAAAAACAGCACTGGCACAACCAAGTAAATAGGTAAGAAATCACCGACTAGCCCGGCTACAAACACACCCGTACCTAAGTCTTTTAAGCTTGCACCTAAAGTGAGTGAAAGTAATACAATAGACACTAATGGCAGTAACTCACCCATTCCTTTAAAGCCAATATCAACCAGCTTATGATGCGTAAATTCACGCGAGCTAATCATTAAAAAGTAAGCCACAACACAAGCTAAAATAGTTGCATACAGCACTGATTTAGAGCCGCTGCCGCTGGCAATATCGCCATCGCCAGTCCAGAACATAAAGCCAACCATGCTACCAATTAAAGTGATAAGTGGCACAAGCATGTAACGCGCTTTTGAGCCTTTGACTTCTTCTGTTAGTTCGGTTTCTTGTTGTTCAAAATTTTCTTCTGCTTGCTTTAATGGGCCATGTACCTTGTCGAAAGTAATCGTATAAAACACGATAAGTAGCGCGATAATGGCATAGAAGTTATAACCAATACTGCCCCATAATACCGATACAGCTGACTCTTCCATTTCGTAGTTGCCAAGCAAGCCCAACACATAAGCGCCCCAACCATTTAGCAAGATTAAGATACACACAGGTGCACTAGTACTATCGATAATGTAAGCAAGGCGCGCTCGGCTCATTTTAAATTTATCAAACAAACCACGCGATAAAATCCCCGAGGTTAATACACTTAAGTTCGATTCAATGAACACCGCAATACCTGAGAACATGGTTAAGTAACCCACTTGGCGCTTACTTTTTGCAACCCCTTTGTTCATCAGTAAATTAACCGTCGCAGCCACACCGCCAGATTCACGAATGTAGGCAAGTAAAGCACCGATTAGAACACTAAAAATAAGGATACGGCTATTACCAGGGGAGCTGGCAACTTCAATGACTCGCTCTATGGTATTGATAAAGGTGAAAAACAAGGTATTACCTTCACCATTCAGAGCAAGTAAAAACTCAGACGACGCAACAGCGACTAATAACGCCATGATCACTTCTTTGCGCCAAAACACAATTAAGATAGCAATCAAGGGTGGTAAAATTGAATACCAAGACATAAAAACCCTTTTAAATTAAGAACAACATTTTATTTTTATTATGCGAAAACTTGCTAAGCTTAATGGCTTTGCCACCAAACTCAACTTAATTCGACTAGTGATTTAATATACTCTCATAAATCAGTGAGATAATAGAGCCATACTTACCTGTTTCGAAACGCTTGCCGACAAACTGGTAATTTTCTTGCGACCCTTCAATAGGGGTATGACGCGCATTGGTTAGTAGTACAATAGCAAGGTCGTATTCGGGGTCAATAACGGTTACAGTGCCTGTCCAGCCCGTATGACCAAAAGCCCGCGGGCTAGCATAAGGGCCAAAATGCCATTTGCGCGCTTGATGCCCAGCGCGTCGCCACCCTAACCCATAGGTCTCATCGCTTGCTTGGGAGTTTGTGAATTGCTCAAGTACTTGTGGCGTAAAAATTTGTTTGTTGTCGTAACCGCCACCATTGAGTAACACCTGCATAAGTACGGACAAGTCACCAGCGGTACTAAATAGCCCCGCATGCCCCGCTACACCACCTAAAGCATAAAAGGCTTTTTCATCATGTACTTCACCTTGCAGTACATTGGTTCGAATGTTTTCAAACTCAATGCGACCACCTCGGGTGTTGCCGTTAATCTCAGTAGCGGCAATCTGTGAAGCTAAAAAGCCTTTTTGCAATGGATTATAAACCGTATGTGTTAAACCAAGCGGCTGATAAACTTGGCTCTCAACATAGGTATCGAGCGCCATACCGCTGATACGCTCAACTAATACACCAAGCAACATATAATCGATATCAGAATATAGGTGTTTTACGTTACGACCAGCCACAAAAGGCACGCCTGTTAATAACAGGTTTTTAGTACGTAGGCTGTTTTGAGAAAAAAAGCGCTCACCAAATTTATTGTCTTTACGATGAAAATCAACCACGGCTGGGTAACCCGCACTATGGGTGAGTAAATCTTTTACTAAACGCTGTTCACGGCCGCTGCCCCTAAATTCTGGTAGGTAATAGAACAGCGGTTTTTCTACGTCGAGTTTTCCTTCGCTGGCAAGCTTCATCAGCGCAAAGTTAGTGGCAAACATTTTTGAATTTGAAGCTATATCAAACAAGGTATCGTTTTGCATGGCTTGTGGGCTTGCAAGCTCACTGCCATCAGTATGGTACTTTTTAGCCGCGCCATAATGGCTTAGTTTGATCAACTTGCCATCTTTAATAACGGCAAGTACTGCACCCGGAAAGCCCTCTTTAATCTCTTGATTAATTAACTCATCAACGGCACTAAAACGCTTTTGACTGTTGTTTGTATCAAGCGTTGGGTAAGGAAAACGTAAGGTTAAGCTTGCCCCTTCAGGCAACACATTCTCTACCTTATAAGTGTTAATGCCATCGCGGGTGCGTTTAGCTAAACTGTATTGATATATTTTTTCGGCTGTTAATGGTGAGGCAATATTAATTTTTTCACCATTAATGAAAATATCAGCACTGGTTGCATCTTGATTTTCTATGATGATTTCACCGCGGCCTTTATAGGCTATAAAAGTGCCTCGGTCGTTCACTAGCGCGCGGCTACTCGGATCAAGCGCCGGAATACGCGCTACAACTTGTGCATTGGCCAATGTTTTTGGCGCAGGCTCAACCGCTTGCTGTTGCTGCTGATATTCTTGGAATAACCGCTCAAGCTTTTTAGGAAAGTATTTATCTAATAACGCAAATAGCACTGCGGCACTTCTTGCATCACTATTGCCACTGACATGCCAAGGCAAAAAGTGCATTTGAAAAGCACTTAGGGCATCGAGCGTTTGCGAATCAAGCTGACCCGTTGCAATCACCTCATAGCCGTAACTGCGCAATGCTTTTTGCATTAACTCAACAGAAGGTTTTGATGCGCTAAATAGCTGCCAATACTTATCAACGGTGTTGCTGTCATACCACGCACCGATACCTGCTTTATACAGTTGATACCAAGGAAAACGCGGACCTGGGTCGTTCTTACGGCTTGGAGCAATATCAGAATGGCCAATAACTTGAGTTGGGCCGATATCTGGGTTACGAGCAAGAATATCTTTGCTTAGCTTGATTAGTAGCTCTATTTGCTTAGCGTCGTAGTCAGGAAAAATACATAACTTGCTGGCGTCGTTTTCCATTGCAAGCTTTGTTTGCTCAGGAATATGACAGCTTGGTACATTCACTATTTCAATACCAATAGAATGATCGTTTAAATCTTCTCGGCCTTGCCAAAAGCTGCGTCCGGCGTGCCATGCTCTATCTTTTTCATCAACTAGCTGAATAATTTCTAAATCATCTTTTGGGTAACTAGGATCGCCTGATTCGGGTAATAAATAATGTGAACTCAATCCCCCTTCATCCACGAGCGCACGCATTGATTTTTCGTAATCAATAGCGGTGTAATGCATCACTAAGAACTTAACACGATGGCTGTAATTAGCTGATTGTGTGTAGGTATATGGATTACTGGCACAGCTTACTAATAATGCCGCACTACTGAGATAACACAGCTGTTTAAGTAATGTTTTCAAAGGGGTAAAACTCATAACAGATTCATACCTGATGATTTAAGCATTGACGATTCTCAGCAATACAGTAGCAACACCCACTTAACATGTAAAATATTTTATTTCACATTTAAAGAATAAAAAGCATACATTATCGCTAAGTTACTAAAAATAGGGCTTTCTCAATAATTAGTGTTGTATCTATTATGGAATAAAACTATATTATTCCATCTAAATTAAGAAAAATATTCCAAACTTAGGTCTGCTAAAACAAAAATAAGTCGTCGTGTTAAGCAAACAATGCGCCCAAGCCCTGTGTTTATAATAGAACCATGCTTTGCGTTTTGACTAAGTTAAGCAAACAAAGTGAGCCCTATGTCTACTTTTGTAAAAATTAAAGCCTTACGCCAATCTCTATCGAGCAGCGAAGCTAAGCTTGCTGACTTTACGTTAAATTCAGCGAATGCGATTCGTAATTTATCATCGGTTGAACTAGCAAAAGTGGTTGGTGTAAGCCAATCTAGTGTGGTGAAATTTTCGCAAAAGTTAGGTTATAAAGGCTTCCCTGCTTTTAAACTTGCAGTAATTGATGCCCTTAACGATGAAACGAGCGAACCTAAACTACATGGCAAGATCACCCTTAATGACTCGCTAGAGCAAATCGCCGAAAAACTATTAAGCAGTAAATTGGCGGTATTAACGGAAACAAAAAACCTCAACGAAGCGCCTGCCGTCGAAAAAGCGGTAGAGCTATTAAAATCAGCAAAACGTATTCTGATTTGTGG
The DNA here is from genome assembly GCF_041414715.1 of Pseudoalteromonas sp. DY56-GL22. NCBI lineage: Bacteria > Pseudomonadati > Pseudomonadota > Gammaproteobacteria > Alteromonadales > Pseudoalteromonadaceae > Pseudoalteromonas > Pseudoalteromonas sp. DY56-GL22. Next base: position 43,651 of record NZ_JANHZR010000003.1, read on the forward strand.
TTTAGGTGGCTCAGCGCTGGTTGCAAAAGATTTTTCTTATAAATTACAAAAACTCGGTATGCCTGCAATTGCAGAGCCAGATGGGCATGCACAACTTGCGTATGTTGCGACCTTTTCGAAAGGTGATTTGGTCATCGCGATTAGTGAATCAGGTATGACTCGCGAAATTGCCGAAGTTGTTAAGCAAGCCAAGAAAAATTCAAGCTCGGTGATCTCAGTGACAAAATTTGGCAGTAGCCTTGTTGCCGACTCAGCTGATGTAAAACTTTACTCGGTTGCTGAGGGTGAGTCTGTACGTTTATCGTCAATTTTAGCGCGAACGGCACAAGATTTTGTCATTGATATTTTGTTTATAGCCCTAACGCAATCAAGCCGTCAAGGCCGTAAGTTACTAGAACATTCTAATGAAGTTGTTGGCGAATTTAAGAATAACTAATTTCTTCATTAAAGTTACTTAAATACTAAAAAGCAGCTTAGGCTGCTTTTTTTGTGTCTATTTTATATTTGTAATTAACAATTCATTTTTACCCTCTAAATCATTTACTCGTTTAGCTAAGGTACTGACCAAAAAGTCATAATTTCTTACAAAGTTTTGCTAACACTAAATTAGCCACTCGCTAAGGCTAGTTATTGCTAAGCTTTACCTAAAATCGGTTATATATTTTATTCCTAAAAACACACCTTAAAATAAAAAAATATTCTTGACCACATTCAATAACACCTGTTTAATATATGGGCAACATAATTTTAAAGTTCATAAGTCTCAATTGGGTAAGTAGTCCAGCAAAGCATATAAATATAAGGACGGGAAACAATGAAACAACATGCATCCACACTCGCAATGAGCTATATAGCAAAAGCGACTAGCAATGCACTTCGCGCAAAGAAAACAGCCTTAACCGGTGTTGTTATGGCCGCGGCACTCGCCAGCGCGCCAGCCTTTGCAAATCTAACCGGGGGGATCAAAGGTAAGGTATCATCACCAGAAGCACAGCAGTCACTGGCGGGGATCACCGTTACAGCAAAAAGTAATGTGATGCCAAAACCACGTACTGTTGTTACACGAGAAGACGGCAGCTACGACTTACCACAATTAAAACCGGGTACTTATGAACTGACTTTCACCGATAAAAACGGTGTAACTCAAACCATGACTGTGGATGTTTTACTTGAACAAACTTCGAGCCTAAACGTCACTATGGGTGGTGCTAACGAAAACGTTGAAGTCATCACGGTTACCGGCAGTAAATTATTCCGCCAAGGTAAGTCTGCACTAACTAACTCATTAGGTGAAGAAGCAATCAACAGCGTGCCTGTTGGTCAAGATTATCGTGACCTATTAAAACTTGTACCGGGTGTTGAGCTTTCGGCAAATACAATTTTAGGTCCGTCAGCGGGTGGTTCTGGGGTTGATAACTCTTATGGATTTGACGGTGTAAATGTTTCAATGCCAATGTTTGGTAACTTAGCATCAGAGCCATCAACTCACGACGTTGCTTACGTTACTATGGACCGCGGTGGTGCAAAAGCGGTTGGTTTTAACCGCTCAGGCGGCTTCTCAATTAACACTGTATCAAAATCAGGTACTGACGAGTTTCACGGCAATGTAGAATACAAAGTACAACCAAAAAGCTTTGTTGCAACACCTGTTGGTGAAGAAAGCTATGAGCTCGATAAAAGCTGGTTAACAGCAAGTTTAGGCGGCCCACTTATTGAGGATACCTTATATTTCTATACCTCTTATTATCGCCCAGAAGAAACTCGCTCGAATAAAGATACTGCCTATGGTGGCGTTAAAGAATATGAAAGTGTCCGCGATGAATACTTTGGTAAATTAACTTGGGCACCCACTGACGATATTTTAATTAATATTTCACAACGTACATCCGACAAAGAAGTTAAAGGTGATTCAATTGGCGCTTACGAAACTGACAGTGTATCTGTCGGTAGTAAAGCTGACCAAGATATTTTTACTTTAGATGGCTCTTGGATTTTAGGCTCTGCAACCACTCTATCATTCCAATACAGTAAGTTTGAATTAGAAACAGGTTCGAAACCAGATACAGAGTTGAGTGTCGTACCTTCATTAAATAGTCAGCTTGATGTTAACAACCTTACTCAGATGGGTTACTTCTCGGTACCAAGCCTTAGAGACTATGATCCTGAAGAAGGCTTCACTGAAGAACAAATTGCTATTTACAATGCTGGAGCTACCGGATTAATTAATACCTACGGTTACACGGAAGATGGAGTGTTAAAAGGCGGTGGTGGAGTTGGCGCTTATTCACAATATGACAATATTAACTTCTATCGTGATTCGTTTGAAATTAGCTTAGAGCATGAATTTGACTGGGGTGACACATACCACACGCTTCATTTTGGTGCTAAGTGGGAAGAAAGTGAAGAGCAACTTACCCGATTATCAAATGGCTGGGGACGCATCTCTTACCTTGGCGGTTTAGTCGATGCTGATGCAGACACTGAAGGCTTTGACCCTGCCGATGCCATTTATCGCGCACATGTACAACAAATGAGTCTGGCAACCGAAGATGGAAGCACAGTCTCAGGTATCGATTCTGAAATGCGCAGCCTCAATTTCGAAATAAACGATACTATTGAGCATGGTAACTGGACTTATAATATCGGTTTACTTGTGAGCCAAGATACTTGGTACGGACAAGGCTTAAAAGCGAAGTCAGGAACCGTTTCAGGTTATGAGTTGGCTCCAGGAAATAAGTACGAAATGTATAAAACAGATTGGAGTGATATGCTTCAACCTCGTTTAGGTGCAACCTGGACATACTCTGGCGAAGATTCAGTATTTGCGAACTTTGCTATTTATAACCCTGAAGCAAGCTCTTTGGCTCGTGCAGCTTCATGGGATCGTAATACTCGCGCTGAAATTGAATTACTACTTGATGAATCAGGTAATATTCTTTCTGCATCACCTCGACGCGGCTCGTCAGGTAAAGCATTCCAAGAAGGCATGAAGCCTCGTCGAATTAATGAGTTCACGCTTGGTACCACTAAATACGTGGGTTCTGATTTAGTATTACGTGCTCACGTACGTCACCGTAAAGGTATGCATTTTTGGGAAGATATGCCAAACACTGCACGCTTAACTGACTACTCTGGCGTTGATGCTGATGGCGTACCGCAACATATTGCAGATAAAGGTTTATATGTAGATAACCTAGATGAAATCCGCGATGAAATTGGTGGTTCTTCTTATGTGATTGCTGAAGTCGATGGCGGTGAAACCAAATATTGGGAAGCCAGCATCGAAGCTGAATACTTAGGTGAAAACAGCTACATCAATGCTTCATATGTTTGGAGCCATTACTACGGTAATTTCGACCAAGACAATACCACAACAAGTAATGATGCAAATAACTTTATTGGCTCATCATACTATGGTGATGGGCGCGGTCGTTACTCATGGGATAACCGATACGGGACTCTTTCCGGTGATAAGCCACATAAAGTTAAAGTGTATGGTTACTACACTGTGCCGTGGGAAGCAAACATTGGTGCTTACTTTGTATTCCAATCTGGTCAAGCTTGGGAAAACTGGGATGGTACTATGTATGGTTATCCAACCAGCCATGTTAGCCGCTATGCCGAGCCTGCAGGTTCTCGAAGAACAGCAAGTCACTGGCAACTTGACTTAAACTACACCCAAGACTTTAAGTTCTCAGGTGATATGGAATTACAATTCCGCGCAGATATATTTAATGTCTTTAACCGCCAAACAGGTTACAACAAAAACCCATATGTACTTGATGAAAACTATGGTGAATCACGCAGTTACTATAACCCGCGTAGTTTGCAGCTTTCAGTTAACTTCAAGTTCTAAGTTAATCAATCCTGTTGGGGCCGCTATTGCGGCCCTTTTTTATGCCTCAAAAAATAAAAGACAAAGCTTAAATTGTACAAAATGCTTTTGCAGCATCTATATTAGCCGCTTCTTTCATGAAGTAGTCTAGCTGCACCGTTCGGGTTATCGCTCGCGACTCGCTGTTACTTTTACTTGCCTGCCACAGCCAATGTTTAAGTGACTCTAGCGACACATCGACAAACAGCCCTTCAGGGAAGCTCTCCACAAAACGGATATCGGTGGTATTACCTTGTTTATCAATAGTAATAATAAAGCGCGCACAGCCTGTCTGCTTAGATATTAAAGCAGCTTGAGGGTAGTTGGGCTTTGTTGCATGTTTAAGTGTCCACAGCTGCTCTGCTGCGTTTTTATCATCACGAAGGTCGAGCAAATCGGTTGAGTTACTTGTTGCACTGTTTGGGAGTTGTGAGCAGCCAGTGAGTAAAGAAAATGCAGCAATTAAATGAACTTTCATGGTATATCCTTATAAATCAAGTCCCTGAATATACCACAATTAATTTTTAGAAATATAAAAAAACGAGGCAAGCGCCTCGTTGTTATTGCTCTAGTTATCTAATTATTATTGATACAGCAAATATGGCGTTCGCTTGCGTTTAAAAGCACTTAAATCGGCTTGCCAGTTTTTCTTGATTTGCTGCTCAGTTTGGCCTGCTTCAATGGCTAAGCGCAATTTATCAGTACCTGCAAGTTTATCCATAAAATCAGCGCGTTCAAAAAACGTTTGCTCATTCGCAGTTAGCTTTTGATAAGCCGAAATAAACAAGCTTAAATCTAGGCCATGAATATCAGCATCTCGTAAGTCTTGACCAAATACTTCAACCCCTTTGAATTTAGGGTGCATTGAAGCGCCTTTAATTGCCCTTGGGGTAAAACTAAATTCGCCGAGTTTAACTGGCGAGTAACCGACAACTTGAAACGGAAAATCAGTGCCACGGCCAATAGTTACAGGCGTTGCTTCAAAGAAACACAATGATGGATAAAGCGCAATTGATTGAGCATTCGGTAAGTTAGGGCTTGGCTTTATTGGTAGCTCATAGACCATAGTACGGTCATAGTTTGTAACAGGCACGACACTTAGCTCAAGCTTATCTGCGTCATTTATCCAGCCTTCGCCTTTGATCATTTGAGCAAGTTCAGCCACTGTCATACCGTGTAGAACAGGAATTTCGTGCATGCCAACAAATGAGCGAAATTGTGGGTCAAGAATAGGCCCATCAACATAGGCAATATTCGGATTAGGTCTATCGAGTACCACAACCTGTTTACCATTTTCAGCGGCAGCTTCCATTACGTAATGCATTGAGCTGATGTAAGTATAAAAACGCACACCAACATCTTGAATATCAAAAATAATGACATCTAGATCTGCAAGCATCTCAGGGCTTGGCTTTTTATTACTGCCATAAATCGACACAACATCAATGCCGGTTTTAGCATCTACTGTGCTTTTAACGTGAGCACCGGCGTCATGATCGCCGCGAAAACCATGCTCTGGGGCAAATATTTTGCCGATCACTACGCCATTATCAAGTAATGCATCAACCAAATGTTGACCATTCACCACTGACGTTTGATTAACTACCAAGCCAACACGTTTACCTTCTAATGCAGGAACATAAGCTTGAAAATTGGCTGCGCCCACCTGTAAAGGCTGTACATTTTTAGGCGCTTGTACGGGTGTTTCTTGGCAACCTAAAAGCGCAAAACAACTAAGAACTAAAATAACTAATAAACGCATTATTCTTCAACCGCCTTACGTAAAAAGCCACCTGCTTTTGACAATAACTGTTTTGCTTCAGGAGCTGGTTTTCCGGTCAACACAATTAAAATAGCCAGTTTTGCGCTTTGCCCTGCTTGCTTTAATGCATCAACGGCTTGCTGCTGCGAACACTCTGTTGCTTGCATCACAATACGAATAGCACGAGCATGTAGCTTTTCGTTACTGGCATTTACATCAACCATCAGGTTTTTATAGACTTTACCTGTGCGGATCATGCTGGCTGTACTTAGCATATTCAACACCAGTTTCTGTGCAGTGCCCGATTTCATACGTGTAGAACCAGTCACAGCTTCTGCACCAACTACAGGGCAAATACCAATTTGTGGTAAACGCATCACAGCTGAGTCTGGGTTACAAGTAACACCCACAGTGACACAACCTAACGATTTAGCGTATTCAATTGCCGAGCAAACATAGGGGGTACGGCCACTGGCAGCTATGCCAACCACGACATCTTTACTGTTTAAACTCACATTTTTTAAATCTTCAACAGCAAGTGTTGTACTATCCTCAGCGCCTTCTACGGCTTTTTTAACCGCGGTGTCACCACCTGCAATAATACCGAGGACTTGCTGATCGCTAACGCTATAGGTAGGCGCACATTCAACTGCATCCAAAATACCTAAGCGACCACTGGTGCCAGCGCCAATGTAGATTAACCTGCCACCTTGTTGAAATGCGTCAACCACATGATCGACAGCTTCACTAATTTGTGGGATCACTTGTTTCACGGCACCCGCTACTTTGTGATCTTCATTATTGATCTTAGTGAGGATCTCAGTGGAGCTGAGCAGATCGATATCCAAAGTGTCTGGGTTTTGCCCTTCGGAGACAATACCGTTTAACTCTTCGAGTAACTCACGTTGTTGCTTAAAGACGTGCTCAGGGCTCATTGGGTTGTCCTTTTTCAATAATGTCATGGTAATGCTTTGCCGCTAAAATGGCGGCACCAGTTAATGAATCTCCTTTACAAGGAGATAATTCGTTTTGTAAGGCTCGTGGCAATAATGGTTGGCTGACTTTCGCTAAACCACCAATTAAAATCACCGGTAACGGCGAGTTACCTCGGCTTTTATTTATTAACCTAACCACCGATTGGGTATGCTCTGTTAATACCGTTTTTGCCGCCTCACAGTCGTTTTGTAAGCTAAACACTAATGGGCTAAATGCTGCATAATCCGCAGGTTTTGCTTGTTTAAGCCAACTACTAATTGTTTGACGAGTGCATCCTAGCTGCTCACTCAAACGAACCGTTAATCGACTTTTTGGTAAATCATAAATATCTATATCGTTTAATAATTGCTGCACTGCCATCAGCCCGATTCGGGCACCACCGCCAAAATCATCAACGGAAAAGCCCCAACCGCTCACCAACTTTGTTTGCTTTTGGGCGTTTAATCGTGCACCGACAGCACCGGTGCCAAGGGCAATAACCACACATGGGTCACCAAGATTAGCACCATATAATGACGTAATTGCATCGCTGGTAATTTGCAAACTGGCAAATTCTATTTCGTAAACTAGCTTGAGCATCACTGTTAATTGTTCAGCAAGACTCTGCGATGAGCCACCAGCAACACCCATAACGGTGACAATTTCACTTGGCTTTGCGCCACTTTGCTGGCAAACATCACGGGTCACTTTAACAATGTTTTCTAACGCTAAATCAAGATCATTCGAAATTGATGCCGAACCCGCTTGGGCACGGAAAGTCGCACCACTTGCCTGCTCTTTTAGCTCAGCTAACACTTTGGTGCCGCCGCCATCGATGGCTAAAATATAGCGTAAGGCCATTTATGCGCTCTTCTCGTGTGCCGCTTTACCTAGGCAACATACAAGTGTTGCGAGCAATGTACCTATGCATAGCTGCCAAGTAAATCCTAAGTAAAAGCGCATTGACTCAGGTAGTAGCCAGTCAATCATGTAGGGCTGCATTAATAAGGTCACCATAAAGCCCGCTATTAGCGCCGCTAACACTGAACCTTCACTACCTCGTTTGGTGAACAAGGTAGTAAAATACACACCTAACAAACCGCTGTACGAGAACACCATGACACTTAGCGCAAATTTTAATAATGGCATATCACTGTATTGCTGCCAGAAATAGCAAAGAATAGCCATAAGCGCTAAAGCAAGGCTTACTAAAGCCATGCCTACACGACCCGCTTTTACAAAGTGATGGTCATTTACTTGTTTATTGTGTTTTTCCAAGTAAGGGCGATAGATATCTTGTACGATGACTGAAGACATCGAACTAAGCCCAGAGTTCAAAGTAGAAATAGCGGCAGCAATAATACCCACGCTGACTAAACCTTTAACCCCGGCTGGTACTTCGTTTAATACGTAGTACATAAAGATAGTAATTTTTTCGCCATTAAATTCTTGTACGACCGTTTGCCCAGCTTCGCTATTCATTAGTGCAGGTTGCTGATAAACAATATACAGCAGCAAACCAATAAAGATAAAAATAGCCATAACTGGGATCACCATCACCACCGATAGTAATAACGCTTTACTGCCTTCTTTTGGACTTTTACAGGTTAATAAGCGCTGCGTCATATCTTGGTCTAAACCAAATGCAGCGATGTTTAATAGCACAAACCCCGTTAACACAGAGGCCATGTTAAACACACCTGACGGGCCAAAATCTAAATCAAATTTAAACAGCGCAAGTTTTGAATCTGCACCAGGACTTGGCTCATTCAGCGTTGCAATAATGGTTGAGAAATCAGCCGGAATAACACTCAACAAGCACCAAATAACCGCAATAGCCGCACTGACATAAACGATACTTTGCAGTACATCAGAATAAATAACGCTGCGAATGCCACCCAAAAAGGTATAAAGCAGACCCGCAAGCGCCAATACTAAAGTCGCGATGACCACACTATCGGCATCGATATTGCCATACAGAATCATCGCCACAGCAATCGCTGCCATGTATAAGCGGGCGCCACTGGCAAACACACGACCAAATAAATACATCATGCCGCTACGGCGCTTGGCCTTTGGCCCGATACGTTTTTCAAGCAGTTCATATACAGTGAACACTTTTTGCTGGTAGAACTTCGGAATTAAAAATGCCGATACTATGAAGGCCGCAATAAAGGCACCGATATTAGTCGCAATATAAGAAAAATCACCTTGATAGCCTTGATCAGGCCCGCCAATAAACGTTGCCGCTGATTGCGAAGTCGCTAAAACAGAAATAGCCACCATCCACGTTGGCATGCTATTTCCGCCTAGAAAAAAATCTTGGCTTGAGTTAGCGCGTTTGCGATTAAACCACCAGCCACTTAGCAATAAAATTGCACCGTAACTTGCGAATACTAGCCAATCGAGAAAAGCGTAATTTGCACTCATTTATTATCCTAACCCAAACCTTGATGGAATATATTATTCCATCATTATGACAAAATTAAAATACTTTTATTTCATTATTTTTATTTAGCTAAGTTAGGTAATTGCCACTGACTTTGCTTTTGTTGATATTGCGCTTTGGTTAAGCTGACTAATAGCGGCTTTTTACGCTCATCTAACCACGCAAGTAACGCATCCATATTGCTTTCTGTCATTGCTGTGCAACCTGCTGTAGGCTTACTTGGCGCCCGCCATAAATGCATAAAGATACAACTGCCCGCGCCATTGATATTGCTTGGGTTATGCTTAACAACAATGCCTTTTTTATAAAGGTTATCTTGGCTGTAAATATCACGACGCATCCATTCTGAAGAGTCTTTTACGGCATCTTCACCTACTTGTGCTTTATCAACCAATTGGTTGTAAAACGGTGAGCCTTTCACATCGATACAATAATCATTTGCTGTCATTGCTTGATAACTAAGGTTCGTTTGTAATGAATCTAAATAGCCAAAAGCAGTACCAAGCTCAAAAATACCTGCCGGCGCTTTACCATCACCTTCTTGTTTTTGCTGACCCGGCTGTGCAGGGTGCAGCCCCACTCCCCACGCAAGGCCAGTACGACCCAGTACCACCGCGTGTTGCTGGCCTTGTTGTTGCCAACTACCAGCGGTTTTTTCAAAGCGATACAAGGTAGCATCAATGGCATCACTGTCATTGGCTACCACCACCACGAGCTGTTGGTGACTGTTATCAATAACAGGTTTAGGTAACTCTTTACTGGCACAAGCCGATAAACTCATAACTGCAATAAGACTGACTAGTTTTTTCATGCTGGCCATACTCCGTTTGTAATTAGTTCAAGCCCTGTTATTGATTCAATACCAAGACCTGGGGATTCCGATAAGCGTATTTGTGGGCCGCTAAATTCAACGCCCCCTTGCACAGGGTCATATTGACCAAGGGCTGGACCATCTAAATCGATTTTACTGATTTGCTGCGCTTTGGCAGAGGCTAAATGTGCAGCACCTGCAACGGCAATACTGCCCTCTAGCATACAACCTATCATGCACTCTGCTTGGTATTGGGCTGTGATATTAGCAATCTCTATTGCTCGGCTTAAACCGCCCGTTTTCATTAATTTAATATTGATGATATCAACTGCGCCAAGTTCTAAAAGTTGTATTACTTGCTTCGGTGAAAAGGCGCTTTCATCGGCCATAATCGGGGTGTTCACTCGCTCAGTAATATATTTTAGACCTTGAATATCACTGCTTTTTACTGGTTGCTCAACCAACTCTAATACCACGCCGGCTTGCTCAAGTTGCTGCAGTGCAAACACAGTTTGTTTGGCATTCCAACCTTGGTTTACATCTAAACGCAGCTGAGCCTTATCGGCAAAGCCGGCATGAATTGCTTTTACACGTTCAATATCTTGATTAAGGTTATTGCCGATTTTTATTTTTAATACATCAAAGCCTTGCTCAATCGCTCGCTGACAGTCACTGAGCATTTTATCTATGTTATCGACACTAATGGTGATATCGGTTTTTAGCGCTGATTTACCACCACCAAGTAGCTTATATAAAGGCGCTTGATAGAGCTTGCCCCACAAGTCGTAAACCGCCAACTCTAAAGCCGCTTTTGCACTACTGTTACCAACCACCGTTGATTGAATAATGTGGGTAAGCTGATTAATGTTTTCGATTTCTTGCCCCACTAATTTAGGAGCAATAAACTGCTGAATGACCGCTATCATTCCTTGATGGGTATCGCCTGTAATAACCGGAGTTGAGGCCGCAGAGCCATAGCCAATTTGACCACATTCAGTGTCGATTAAAACCACTAAATCCTCGATAAAACTCACTTCTCTCAGTGCGGTTTTAAATGGGGTAACTAATGGCACTTTGAGCTTTGCAAAGCGAACAGCTTTAATTTTCATACTGGCCTCTAACGAATACGCTTAATGTTATAAACACGATCTAAGTAGCTGGTTTCTTGCGATAATCTAAGTGGCAATAATGGCGTGACCGACACCCCATTCAAGGCACTACTATAAAAGCTACCATCACCTTTGTTATAACCTAAGCCTTTAACGTCATGAATAACATAAGGCTCACCGTGATGCTCTCCTAAGTACATCATTACATGACCCGGAATATAAATTAGATCGCCAATCGCCATGTTCTTAACCGTCGGCAACTTATCATCTGCCGCAGTATTTTTATCAAAACGACTATTTTGCCCGTATTCACTACTGCCTTGCTGGCCTGAATTACGCGGCATTAGTAGGCCAAAGCTCTTATAAATTTCACCAACAAACCCAGTGCAGTCGCGACCATTGTAATCATGGCCCCAACCATAACGCTCGCCTAAAAACTTAAAGCCTTGTTTAATCAGATTCTGTTCGTTGTAGTCTAGGTAGCCTAAGTTTACATCGGCAGTTTTACTGATCATCGCCGGTTTAATTACAAGTTTGCCTTGCTCATCGCGGGTTGGTAACTGTACAACATGGCTAGCATAGCTGTTTTGGCCGTTGAGCAAATACGGTACTTGCTCACTATCAACCAATGGTAAGCGTACTCCCATATCGAGCTGCACTTCTGAGAGGGTTTCATCGCTTGGCACATAAGCAGTATTGACCTTTGCCCCGGTTACCACCAAAAAGTTAGCTTGTTCGCGATAAGCTTTTATTTTATCCGCATCAGCAAAGGCAAGATCTTCGGCTGGCGTCCATGCAAGGTAGTTGTAAGCACGAACTAACAACCATTTTTTATCTGCGCTTTGATGCAATACAGCAACCGCTTCGCCCGGAAACATACCGCTTTCTTGAAAACGATCTAAGTCTTGATCAAGGCCGCTATTTAATACCCGATCCCAGGTTGGAAAAGTGCGTAATGCGGTGCGCTTAACGACCACAGCAAAGCGTACCTCATTGTTATCTTCGACTTTGTTAAGGTTTAAGTTTTCCTGATATTTAGCAAAATCTTTCGCTGTGAGTTGGCGGCCATCGGTAAAAAAGCGCGGGCTTTTTGGAATTGAACTTGCTGAATAAATGGCGCTTGTTAGCTCGTCTTTAGTGAGCGACTTTTGAAATGAAAGAGGATCAACAATGTATTTATTATCTTTTACTAGTTTCTCGTTGAAGGCCGCAATTTGCGCCTCTGTCATGATCACTTTTGCCGATGCACCTTGTGCTAGCCAGTAGCTGGGCGAAAGCTGTGACTGCGTGACCCCGATAACATCTGATTGCCACCCCTCAGCATGCATAGGTGCACTAAAAGCAACACCTAAAGTAATTGATAAAGCGATAATTGAACGACGCATAGCTGTACCTTAATTCTTATTGAACGCGTTAATCTAATAATTTTGTAAAAGCATGCTGCAACTTTTGCTGCATTTGCTTACCGACTATTGGCAAATTGGCTTCGTCGGCCCCCGAAGTTGACTGCTGCACACTAAACGTAAACTCACGGCCACCTTGGTAATTGCCTAAACACACATGTGCCAACATAACCGTTTCTGTGGTGGAGCGCGTTTCACTTGGCCCCCAACCAATTTTTTGCCAAACACGCCACTGCCCATTCGTTGCGCCATCGAGCACTTCCTTTGCTGAGCGACTATCATTTGGTGCAATAACATTTGCCAATGCATTTGTTACGATATGACTGATACCCACCATCATGCCGCCTACAGGAGCATGTTCATCTGTATGACCTGTGCCGTTAAGTAGCACATCAACATCACTTGCTTGTAAATAAGGCATTTGCGTACTTGGTTCACGCTGATGACTAACCAGACGTTTTAACCATTCCGTTTGAGCAAGTGTGGTCATTGCTTTGTTGCCCGTTAAACCACAACCCTCACAACGATACCCCAAATAGCCAGGATCATCACTGCTTGCTTTGTACCGGCTTATCTTTGCATCACGCTCATTATTAGCAGGGTTATGCCAGTATTCGTCTGATGGCATAAACTGCTCTGAGCCATATGCGCCGTTAAATAACAAACGCTGATCCTGTAGTTTTAGCCAGCCATCATTAAAAAGCCCACGTAAATATTCGCGCCCTGCGACATTGACAAAATAACTGGCTATCGCATTTGAGTTACCATCAGCTTTACCAAATGCTTCGTAACTATTAATACTGCTGATCAAATCAGCGAGTGCCGTATCACCAGCAAAAGAAGCTGCACCAAGCTCTGGGTGAGTTTGTCTTACTTTTGACAGCGCACCGCTAAACGCTTGAACCTTCGATGAGCTCCAAGGTTCATACAGCTCATTGTGGCTGCCGTCACTTAAATACCGGTAAGCTAATTGCCCTGCTTGAACTTGATAATCAATTAGGAGTAGCTTACCCGGTTGCTCTGGGGCTAAAAAATACTGCCAATCGGCTGCCACTCTGTTTTGCCAACCTGCTTGCTGATAATTAACCTCAGCCGCTGATTTATAGCCTTGCAGCTTAGTTTCACTCTCAAGCGATAAACAGCCAGTATTGGTTAAATCGTTTGGCAAAATAGCAGGCGCTAACATCACCTGCTCGAAGTATTGTTGGTCGGTTAACGGGGCTTTTTCAGTGCTTGTTTGACAACCTGCCAAGAGTATCAGGGTGCAACTTATAGCCAGCCTGTTTTGATATGCACCTTTCACATACATAAAATAAAATTCCCACTTGTTATTATTTTTGGAATATTTTATTAAATCTAACACAAATTGACCATGAAGCAAATTAACTCAATTTTTTAAACGTTTTTTGCATCCAATATTAGCAATTACTCGTTTGTTGATTAGCACCTTTCAAATAAGGATCTTTCAAATGAATAAGCTATGTATCAGTGTTGTAACCTTCTGCTGCTCTTTTAACGCGTTTGCTAATATAGAAAAAATAACGGTTTATGGTCACCGTACTGGATTAATTGGTGAGTCTATAAGCGCCTCTAGCGGTATTATTGGTCAGGGTGAAATAGAAAATAGACCCATGCTTCGATCTACTGAATTGCTTGAGTTAATTCCCGGCATGGCTGTCACCCAACACAGCGGCTCTGGAAAAGCGAATCAATATTTTATTCGTGGCTTTAATCTTGATCATGGAACAGACTTTGCCACGAACATTGATGGTATGCCTATCAATATGCGCAGTCATGGTCATGGGCAAGGCTATACTGACTTAAACTTTATAATTCCAGAAACAATTGCCACTGTTAGTTATCAAAAAGGCAGTTATGATGTGCGCCAAGGCGACTTTTCAACGGCTGGCAGTGCTTATTTTCACTTATCTGACAACCCTAAACATGATCAGCTCAGTATCACTGTAGGGGAAGATAACTTCTATAGAGGTGTTGCATTAGGGAGTACCTCAATTGGTAGTGGCAAACTGGTAGGCGCGACAGAGTGGCAAGTTTATGATGGGCCTTGGCAGGATATTAATGAAGACGTTAATAAAAAAAACGCATTGCTACGTTATAGTCGTGATTCAGAACAAGGTAACTTATCAATTACGGCAATGGCTTATGACAACAGTTGGAATTCAGCAGATCAGATCCCGCAAAGGGCTATTGAGCAAGGTATCATTTCAGAGCTTGGCTCACTCGATAAAACACTTGGCGGAGAGTCAAGTCGGTATAGCTTATCGACAAATTGGCAAGGACAAAACTTATCAGTAAGTGCATACCTCATCGACTACGAGCTAAATTTATACTCTAACTTCTCATATTTCCTTAATGATCCAATTAATGGCGATCAGTTTAACCAACGAGATAATCGCACTATCTCAGGTGGAACACTAAGCTATCAATTTACAGCTAATGTAGGTGATATTCCCGTTAATCATACCGTTGGAACAGAGCTTCGGCATGATAATGTGAATAAAGTTGGCCTATACAATACACAAGCCCGAAAGTACCTTTCAACAGTACGACAAGACAGTGTCGAGGAAACAAGCTATACAGCATACTGGCAAACACAACTTCATTTAAGCCAACAGTTAGAGGCAACCCTTGGTGTTAGATATGATTATTTAGATGCTCACGTTGATAGCGACAACAGTTTAAATTCTGGAGATGCAGATGATGATTTACTCGGCTTTAAGGCGAGTCTAACTTACTTATTTACTGATAACCTTGCTGGTTATGCAAACTGGGGGCAGTCTTTTCATTCAAATGATGCTCGTGGCGCAACCATTGCTCAAGACCCAGTAACATTTGAGGCAACAAACACCGTAGACTTACTCGTTAAGAGTAACGGTGCAGAGTTAGGGTTGCGCTACTTCGATGAGCAACAATTTAACTTTTCTGCAGCCCTTTGGTGGCTAGAACTCGACTCAGAATTGTTGTTTGTTGGTGATGCAGGTAACACTGAGGCCAGTGATGCATCACAGCGCTATGGTATAGAACTAAGTGCCTACTACTGGCTTAGTGACACATTAAGCTTAGATGCAGAAGCGTCATTTACGTATTCTCGTTTAGACATTAGCAATAACAACAACCGTATTGAGGGAGCTGTACCAGTGGTTGCAAGTGCCGGGATTAGCTGGCAGTTTGCACAACAGTGGCAAAGCTCATTACGTTTACGCCATATAGGTAAACGTATGTTGAGTGATGATGGCAGCAAACGTTCAGAGCCTTTAACTGTGGTAAATGGTTTAGTGAGTTATCAGCAAACTCACTGGAAAGCAGAGCTTGAATTACTTAACTTGTTTGATAGTAATGACCATGACATTGATTACTACTACTCATCAAGACTAGCGGGCGAACCAACAGAAGGGGTAGAAGATAATCACTTTCACCCCATTGAGCCACGCACAGTCCGATTAAGCATGAGTTTTTTATTTTAAAGAACTTGCTCAGTGTACTTTTGTAAGTCAGTGATCAAATCACGATATAATATTGAGCTTTTATCTTTAATGCGGTCAAGAAAGAAATCATCGGCAATACTGGTGATTTTTTGACGCTTCTTTTTATCGCTTAACTTGCTTTGCGCAACATCCATCAGTTCGGCTATTTTCTCACGTTCATAGCCGTTTAAAGAGGGGTCTGTGCTGATATCTTTTAGCATGATTAATGAGTCTATTGTTGAGCCATTTAATGCTACCGTTAACGCTTTTGCTAAGCTTGGTAGCCAAGGTTTTTCGATCTGCTCACCTATCACATAAAACATGTTTTGTGCTGTCGCCAAGTCACCATCACGCACTGCAACACTGCCAAGAATGAGGTAAGAAATAAGCTGCTCTTTTGGATAGCTCTGGCTCACTGTCGCAAACAAAGGGTCGGTGCGAATAAAGTCAGCTTTTTGTTTAGCCATTTTACGCCAGCCTTTATTATAAAAAGCCAAAGACTGAGCACTATATGCTAAATACTTACCCCGCAAATCAGTTGCTTTAGCAAGCGCTAAGTCGCTTTCAGCAATTGCAAAATCTTTACTTACACCAAGGCTCAAAATGTAGCTCATCATGGCATGAGTGAGTGTTGGCTCAATTGCACCTATTTGCTCTAACTGTTCTTTTTGCAGTTTGTTATAACCATAAGCAATGGTATCGACACTGGTATTCGACACTCCCCTGTACGTTTCATAACTAAAACTATCTTGTAGATCAGCATATTGTTGTTGCTCAGTCTTTGTTGATTTGCAACCACTTAGTAAAGCGATACAAAACAGCGAGCACGCTGCTAATTTAACAAAAGGGATGCTATTTAAAGCGGTCATCAATAATTCCTTTTTCTACTTCTATGGCATCATGTGCCAAACCTTGATATATCGGGCTATGGATTCTACTTAACGAAAATATAATATTGCTGTCATCGACAACATTTATTGCATGCTCAGATGCATTGATTTGCATACCAGCACCATCAAATCGGCTTTCATTAAGTTTTACGCCTTGTTGTGCGGTAATAGTGACATTGGTTAGCTCAACTACTGAACGCTTAATATTCAAAGCGAGTTTAGCCCCTGACAAGCTGACATTTTCTAATCTCACTAATGAATCTTTAATACGAATAGATTCAGCAACCACATTTTTAAGTAACACATTATTACAGTCTTCAATGATCATATGACGATAGTGACCTGAAAACTCACGGCTGTGTTGATCTTCACAATGAAATGTCTCGATTTGCCTAGCTGAAACTTCTGCGCTGACTTCTTTTTGAACTCCCCCATTTAAAGCACTATCTAATAAAGCTAAAAACTGCTTAGGCTGTTGCTTCATCGGAACATGACCCACATCAGGCAAAGTTGCTAAGTCACTATTAATTAACTGGCTGTTCAATACTTTTGCAGTTCGTAATGGAGCAATGGCATCTTCTTCACCCCAGATAATATGTGTTTCTATTTTCAGATTGCTAACAATCTCGCTAAAATCTTCTTCAACTAAACTCAGCGCTGCATTCATATTCGGTGTTTCGCCCATAACTAGCTTCCACGCACCATCACTACGTTGTAATAGCTCTGAAAGATATGAGTAAATTGCCCCTTCTTCAATGAGTCCGGTTGTAAAATCATTAAGCTGGGCTAACTTAGTTGAGAGAAATTTAGGTAGCCTAATATCAGGCTTAGGTACGTTAGAGATAGGCTTTATAAATGCCACTTTATGTAAAATCCCCGCTGCGTCGACTAACACCAATTTATTGAGTTTCTCCGGGTATTTGCCAGCAAAATACAGACTGACCGCGCCACCCATTGAGTGACCCACAACCGAGGTTGGTTCTGCAATATAGTGATCGACCACTTCCGCCAGTACAGCAGCATAATTGCGAGGAGAGTAACGCCCTTCGGGGTTTTCTGAGTGAGCAAAACCAGGTAAATCAATCGCAATAACATGATAATGCTTAGTGAGTTCAGGGATAACCCCAAACCAATCTTGCATACCTAATACGCCTAAACCATGTACGAGCAACAAAGGCGGAGCCTTTTTATCACCTGCTTCTAAGACCAAAATTGATGAATTAAATACGGACTCTTGGTAAGTACTAAATATCCAATCAGCTTTAATAGGTGACTCAAACCTGAGTGCTTGGATTTGTTGTTGGTTCAATGATGTTGATTGCGATGCAATTGACTCGCTTTGCACTGCAAACGCACAAAGCACGATGCAAAAGAAATAGAATAAGTGAAATAGGCGCAAGGGATATTGGTTTAATTATTATTGTATTAGCTAGATTGTACCCTTTGTCGGTTAAATGTAAATAATGCAGAGCATGAACCTAATATTGAGAAATGGTTATTCTGGGATAGATAACAAGATGTGGTAGATAGAGGTCATCATTTATGGCGACTGTATCTTGATCCGCGCGAAACAAGTTTCACGCCTACGGGGTGCATTTTTTGTATTTTGAGTTGGGGATTTAATTTGTGGTGTGGAAGCGTGATGTTCACAACTGAAGTCGCTCCTACAACCACACCTACGCGAATTGCAGGCACAAAAAAACCGACTTTCGTCGGTTTATGTCACTTTAACTCTACTTAAGAGAAAGAGGCGGACGCGGGACGTATTTTGAAACAGTGAACCTCCGGCTGCGTGATTCAAAGTCGCCTAAAGAATAATAAGGTGCAATAAAACGGTATATTTATTCACGACTGAAGTCGCACCTACAACCAAACCTACGCGAATTGCAGGCACAAAAAAACCGACTTTCGTCGGTTTATGTCACTTTAACTCTACTTGAGAGAAAAGTGGCGGACGCGGGAGGATTCGAACCTCCGACCGCCTGGTTCGTAGCCAGGTACTCTATCCAGCTGAGCTACGCGTCCGCAGTATGTTTTGCATGTTTAAGTCGCGCATTGACCATGTCTTAAAGACAAAAAAACCGACAGCTTGTCGGCTTATATCACTTTCTAAGAGAAAGTGGCGGACGCGGGAGGATTCGAACCTCCGACCGCCTGGTTCGTAGCCAGGTACTCTATCCAGCTGAGCTACGCGTCCGCAGTTGCATTTTATAATCTTGCAATGATTTATCTTTATACTCGATGTGAGCTTTCAAATATGGCGGTTTCGGGACGTCTCTTGAAAGAGTGAACCTCCGACCAAATTTGTATCTTTAAACTCGATGTGAGTTTCAAATATGGCGGACGCGGGAGGATTCGAACCTCCGACCGCCTGGTTCGTAGCCAGGTACTCTATCCAGCTGAGCTACGCGTCCACACGCACATTTGAACATTGCTAATTTATTCTCTTAGCAAGAGACTCAAGTTTATACTCGATGCAGAGTCAAAGTAAAAAGTGGCGGACGCGGGAGGATTCGAACCTCCGACCGCCTGGTTCGTAGCCAGGTACTCTATCCAGCTGAGCTACGCGTCCACACATATTACTTTCAAGACATGCCATTTTAGAAAAATGGTGGAGAAGGAGGGATTCGAACCCTCGATAGAGCTACAAACCCTATACTCCCTTAGCAGGGGAGCGCCTTCGGCCACTCGGCCACCTCTCCGTCTTGTGGGGCGTATAATAAAGACTTCAGGAAATATGTCAAACACTTTTCAAGGAAAATCGTACAGATGGTTATAGATTATCCACAACGCACAAAAACAACTCGTTTTTGTTTACCCTTTAGTCGTTTTTTCTTTATCACTCAACGGCTCAAGACCCGTCAGTGGGATTAGTTCATCTGTTAATTCGGCTAGGTATTGGTCTTGATAACCCAATTGTTGGAATTCGGCGATGCAGGCACGATAAAAAGCTTCACGTTGATGCTCGCTTGGCGTTGTCTCTACTGAAGACTGCGAAGGCTTTTTTGTCATTATTATTAAGTCCGTTTAAACGTTGAAGAGAATGGCGTAATGATGTCATATCTTGTCTAAAAATAATACTATCGGACTTAGAATTAGTAGAAAAACTTTACAACTTAGTAACTTCGTTTGAAAAATAATTCAGCATTTTCTTTTAGATCAGCTAATTACAATTAAATATAAAAATTGAGAGCAATAAAAATCAGAAAATTCTGATAACAAAAACGCCGCTAAAAAGCGGCGTTTTCAGAACATTTAGCTGATTAGTCAGCTTGAGGACGCATGTGTGGGAATAGGATCACGTCTTTAATTGTTGGTGAGTCAGTAAATAACATCACTAGACGATCGATACCAATACCCTCACCCGCTGTTGGTGGTAAGCCGTACTCTAACGCACGAATGTAATCTTCATCGTAGTGCATTGCTTCATCATCACCTGCGTCTTTCTCTTCAACTTGACGAGCAAAACGCTCAGCTTGATCTTGTGCATCGTTAAGCTCAGAGAAACCATTTGCTAATTCACGGCCACCTACGAAGAATTCGAAACGGTCAGTCACAAATGGGTTTTCATCGTTACGGCGCGCAAGTGGAGACACTTCCCACGGGTAAGCGGTAATGAAAGTTGGTTGAATTAACTTATGCTCAGCAGTCTCTTCGAAGATTTCACACAAGAACTTACCAGGGCCCCATACGCAGTTTTCTGGGATCTTAACGTGTACTTGCTTCGCGTACGCTTTAAGTTCTTCAAAATGGTTTTCAGGGTCACTAAATACCGCAGCATCAAAGTCTGGGTTGTACTTAAGGATAGCCTCGCTCATTGTTAAACGAGCAAAAGGTTGTCCAAAGTCGTACTCTACTGAATCAACCACTTCACCATTTTCATCTTTCGTTGTGTTTACAACAATTGGTGAACCAAGTACGTCTGTCGCAACAGTACGTAACATATCTTCAGTAATGTTCATCAGGTCAATGTAATCCGCATATGCTTGGTAGAATTCGATCATCGTGAATTCTGGGTTATGACGCGTTGATAAACCTTCGTTACGGAAGTTACGGTTGATTTCGAATACACGCTCAAAGCCACCTACAACTAAACGTTTTAAGTAAAGTTCAGGGGCAATACGTAAGTACATGTCGATATCAAGTGCATTGTGGTGTGTGACGAATGGACGAGCAGACGCACCACCTGGGATCACTTGTAGCATCGGTGTTTCAACTTCCATGAAATCACGATCAGCTAAGAAACGACGGATACCTTCAACAACCTTAGAGCGAATACGGAAAGTTTCACGTGTCGCATCATTAGTAATTAAATCAACATAACGTTGACGGTATTTAGTTTCTTGGTCAGATAAACCATGGAATTTTTCTGGTAACGGACGTAATGACTTTGTCAGTAACTCGTACTCTGTCATTTCTACGTAAAGGTCACCTTTACCTGATTTATTTAGTGCGCCTTTAACACCGATGATGTCACCGATATCAAGTTGACCGTATTTTGCTTTTAAATCTTTTTGTACGTCTTTTGATGCGTACGCTTGAATTTGACCTTTCATGTCTTGCAACGCAAGGAAAGGACCACGTTTTGCAAGAATACGACCTGCTACAGATACAACGTGCTGCTCAGCAACTAATTCTTCTTTCGATTTATCACCAAACTCAGCTTGCAAATCAGCCGTGTAATGTTCACGACGGAATTGGTTTGGATGACCGTTGGCTGGGCAATTTTCGCGGATTGCGTCTAATTTGCCACGACGCTCAGCGATTAACTTATTTTCGTCTTGGATTTGATCAGTCATTTTTTAGCTCTTTTTTAGCTTGGTGGTTATAGGCCAGATTTAAGGCTGGCTTCAATAAATTTATCTAAGTCGCCGTCAAGAACCGCTTGTGTATTACGGTTTTCAACGCCAGTACGTAAGTCTTTAATGCGCGAGTCATCAAGTACGTATGAACGAATTTGACTACCCCAGCCAATGTCAGATTTAGCATCTTCTTGGCTTTGTTTTTCAGCATTTTGTTTTTGAATTTCAAGTTCAAACAATTTCGCTTTTAACTGCTTCATTGCTTGGTCTTTATTCTTGTGCTGTGAACGCTCATTTTGGCACTGTACAACAGTGTTAGTTGGTATGTGAGTAATACGAACCGCTGACTCTGTTGTATTTACGTGCTGACCACCTGCGCCTGATGCGCGGTAAACGTCAATACGTAAGTCTGCCGGATTAATATCAATTTCGATATTATCGTCGATTTCTGGGTAAACGAATGCCGATGCAAACGAGGTATGGCGACGACCACTTGAGTCGAACGGGCTCTTACGCACTAAACGGTGAACACCTGTTTCTGTACGTAACCAACCGTATGCATATTCGCCAACAAAGCGCACTGTTGCGCCTTTGATACCAGCCACATCACCATCCGTTGCTTCAACCAGTTCAACTTTAAAGCCTTTTGCTTCACCCCAACGTAAATACATACGCAGTAGCATGTTGCACCAGTCTTGGGCTTCAGTGCCGCCAGAGCCTGATTGTAAATCAAGGTAAGCATCGTTTTGGTCATGGTCGCCTGAGAACATACGACGGAACTCTAGCTTTTCAAGCTGTGCATTTAAATCGCCTAATTCAGCTTCAGCTTCAGCGAAGGTTTCTTCATCTTCTGCTTCAACAGCAAGCTCAACTAAACCTTCAACATCTTCGGTACCAGACACTAGATTATCAATGGTCTCAACAATAGCTTCGAGTGCCGACTTTTCACGGCCAAGTGCTTGAGCTCGCTCTGGCTCATTCCACACTGCTGAATCTTCAAGTTCTGCGTTAACTTCTTCTAACCGCTCTTTCTTAAGAGGGTAGTCAAAGGTACCCCCGAAGCAGTTCAGTACGTTCGCGAATTTCCTTGATTTGATTAATCACAGGATTCACTTCAAACATGTACATTACTCCAAAATGGCTGATTTACCGCGCACCGATATCGACAATAAATACGGTAAATTATCTACAAATATTAAAAACGCCCGATTTTAACAAAAAACCGAGCGTTTTATTAGCCTTTTATGTCGATTATAACGATATTTTTATGTCGCTTTTTGTAGCTCTCGAATAATCAACTGTAACGAGAATTTACCACGGAATTCATTTATATCGAGTTGATAAGCAGCTTTCACATAACGCACTTCGGTATCTGGCCATGCACGCACATCAACCCCAAATGCAATGCCATCAACTAATCGTCCAGACTGATGTTTTAAAACTAGTTTTAAGTGTTTTTCACCGACAATGCGCTGCTGTATTACTTCGAATACATGTTCAAACACTGGCTCTGGAAATTGCTGACCCCAGGGGCCGGCATTTTTTAGCTGGTTTGCAAACTCCATCGAAAAGCACTCATTAGGTAATTCACCATCGGTAAGTAAAATACTTTGCTTATGCTCTTCAGTGAGTGTGTCTGTCACCATTTGCTCAAACACGGTTTTAAATTCAGTAAAACACTGCTCATTGATACTCAGCCCCGCTGCCATGGCATGGCCACCAAATTTACTGATCAAATGCGGGTAGAGTGTATTTACTCGCTCAAGCAAATCACGCATATG
Source organism: Pseudoalteromonas sp. DY56-GL22 (assembly GCF_041414715.1). Lineage (NCBI taxonomy): Bacteria > Pseudomonadati > Pseudomonadota > Gammaproteobacteria > Alteromonadales > Pseudoalteromonadaceae > Pseudoalteromonas > Pseudoalteromonas sp. DY56-GL22. Next base: position 66,992 of record NZ_JANHZR010000003.1, read on the forward strand.
TAGCCCTTCAATAGAGCGGCAAGAGCCTTTTATTTCGCCGTTATCGCCAGCTGCAAAAATAATCGTCGGGCGGTGATACTTTTCTTTTAAGCGGCCAGCCAAAATACCAATCACACCTTGGTGCCAATCAGCTTGGTATAAACAAATGGCATCAGGCACTGACTCGGTTTTAAATGCTAAACGATCAAGCACCGCTTGTGCTTCAGTTTGCATACCCTGCTCTATTTCACGGCGCTCATGATTGAGGCTGTCGAGCTCACTGGCAATACGGCGAGCTTGGTTTATATCGCTTGATAACAAACAGGCTATACCTAAACTCATATCATCTAAACGCCCAGCTGCATTTAAGCGTGGTGCCAATGAAAAGCCAAAGTCACTGGCACTTAAACGGGCCGCATTGCGATTTGCCACTTCAATGAGAGCACTAATACCAGGGCGTGTTTTACCACTGCGAATACGTGCTAAACCTTGATGAACTAAGGTTCGGTTATTGGCATCAAGCGCGACCACATCGGCAACGGTACCAAGGGCTACAATATCAAGTAACTCAGCCAAATTTGGCATTGGATTTTGCTGAAAGTACCCTTGTTCACGTAAGTGGCTACGTAAAGCAATGAGCAGATAAAAAGCCACCCCAACGCCTGCTATCGATTTCGATGGAAACTGACAGTCATGGCGATTCGGATTCACGATAGCATCTGCATTTGGTAGGGCTTCACCTTGTAAATGATGATCAGTTACCAGCACCTTAATACCTGCTTGCTTTACAATGGCAATGCCATCGATACATGAAATACCGTTATCAACGGTGATCACAAGCTCGGGTTGCATGGTTACTATTTGCTCAGCAAGTGCGGGGCTTAGGCCATAACCTAGGCTGAATCTGTCTGGTACCAAGTAATCAAGGTTCTTTAAGCCGAACATAGCAAGACCTTGCATTAAGGTTGCTGTGCTGGTTGCACCGTCGGCATCAAAGTCACCGACGATTAACACGCGACTTTGATCCGCGAGGGCTTGTTGTAATAGCACAACAGCTTTGTCGATATCTTTAAACAGCTTAAAGTCATGTAATGTTGCAGCGCTATTATCGAGTTCAGTGGCACTTTGCACCTGCCGAGTCGCATATATTTGCTTAATTACAGGATGTAAATGGTGTGGTAAATGCGAATCATCAACATGAGGACGAGCTTGAATTATTTTTTCCATGTCGGAAATGGTACTTCTTTGCTTAAGACAAATAAAAAAGGCCTACGACAAATAGGCCTTTTCGTTAAAAAAATCAGTTATGAAGATGTTTTTGGTAAAGCATCAAGCGCTTGGCTAATTTGCGCAGCTGATTGATAACCAGGGATCATGGTACCATCTTCTAAAATAATTGCCGGTGTGCCCGACATTCCAAAGCTTTGACCTAGTTGGTAGTGCTCTGCAATTGGTGCGTTACAACCAGGCACGACAGCGACTTCTGCACCCGCTTTTGCTTCTGTTAATGCTTCAGCAGGGTCTTTAGCACACCATACATTCATTAAATCTTGGTAACCTTTACCACGTAAACCACCACGTGGGAAAGCAAGGTATTTAACCGTGATACCCGCATCTAAGAAGTCATCAAGTTCACGGTGTAATTTACGACAATAACCACAGGTGATATCGGTAAAGACTGTGATCGAATGCTTTTCGTCTTTCGCTTTGTAAACGATCATTGAGTCTTCGTACTCAGCAACACCTTCTTTACGAACGTCACTTAGAGCATGCTCTGTTAAATTAACTCGATTATTAAGGTCAATCAGTGTTCCTTGCATTAGAAATTGACCGTCAGGGCTTGCGTACAACACACCTTTGTCAGTAATTAGTTCTTTAAGACCTGCCACTGGGCTTGGGTTGATTTGCTTAACGGTTACGCCTAATTCAGCAAACTTAGCAATGATAGGGGCATCAGCAGCGTCTGTTGTTGATACGCCATTGGCAAACACATTTAAGCTTGTGCCTAGTAGTGCTGTGGCTAAAACTAACTTTTTCATAAATATCCTATATCCTGATCATTTTTTATATAGACCGGTACATCTTTAAAAATCTTGCACTAAGCACGTGGATGATGTTGCTCGTGTACCGACTTCAATCTTTCATTCGCTACATGGGTATAAATTTGTGTTGTTGATAAGTCACTGTGACCTAACATCATTTGCACGACTCTAAGGTCCGCCCCATGATTAAGCAAATGCGTTGCAAACGCGTGTCTGAGCGTATGCGGTGATAACGGCGATTCAACTGATGCCAAAATAGCATAGTGTTTGATGCGATGCCAAAAAGTTTGTCGTGTCATGCCAATCCCGCGCTTTGATGGGAACACAAAGTCAGTGGCATGTTTAATCATTTGCGAACGACCCACTTTTAAAAACTGCTCAAGCCAGTACATTGCTTCTTCGCCTAAGGGAACTAAACGCTCTTTATTACCCTTACCTTTTACAAAGACCACCGCTTGGCGCAAATTAATTTGCTCCATTCTGAGTCCTACTAGCTCTGTAACACGAAGCCCAGTAGCATATAACAGCTCAAGCATAGCTTTATCACGAAGCCCCATTGCATCTTCTATGTCTGGGGCTGCAAGCAAAGCTTCGACTTCGGCTTCTGACAGTGTTTTTGGTAATGACTGCCCAGCTTTTGGCTGAGCAATATTGACCATCGGCGAATCGGCAATGGCTTTTTCGCGTACAAAATACTGATAAAAACGCTTAAGTGCACTGATGCTTCGCGCTGTACTGCGCGACTTCAGTCCTAAATCAACACGGTATGCTAAATACGCTTCAATATCATCTGAGCGGACAGCCAGTAGGTCTTTATCTTTTAAAAATTGGCAAAACTTTTCAAGGTCACTGCGATAAGCGGCGAGTGTATTTTCGCTGACTCCCTGCTCAAGATACAGCGTATCTAAAAATAACTCTAAATGTTCGGCGTTATTTGCTGTTATTACACCTTTTTGGGCTTGTGAATTATTATCAGCCACGCGTACTCTCATCCTTATCAAGGTATCAATTGATTATACCTTACGGTAAACTTACGCCTATCATATCAGGCAAATACACAGTGATAAATACGATGCAGATTGGTTTATTTTATGGTTCTACAACCTGCTACACAGAAATAGCGGCAGAGAAAATTCGCGATATTATTGGTCACGACATCGTGAGCCTTCACAATATCAAAGATGAGCCATTAAAAAATGCAGAGCAATTTGATTTCGTGATCTTCGGCATTTCAACTTGGGATTTTGGTGAGTTGCAAGAAGATTGGGAATCAATCTGGGACGACATTAAAGATGTTAACCTAAACGGCAAAACCGTGGCTCTGTTTGGTATGGGCGATCAACAAGGTTATGGTCAGTGGTTCCAAGATGCACTTGGCATGTTACACGATGAAATTTGTGATCAAAGCATTACCTTGTTAGGCAAATGGCCTAACGATGCAAGTTATGAATTTGAGGCTTCAAAAGCACTCACTGAAGATGGCAAACAATTTGTTGGCTTAGCCCTTGATGAGGACAGTCAATACGAGCTTAGCGATGAGCGTATCGCAAGCTGGGTTGAACAAGTCATGACTGAGTACAGCGAAAGCTTGTAAGTCATGAATAAAAAAGCCAAGCATTGCTTGGCTTTTTTAATGGTTATTCAACACGTTGCCAATATTGATTACGATAGAAAAATGCAATATATCCGCGTACTTCAAGCACCTTACCTTGTTCTTTTGGAGTCAGTTTAAGGGTATAGGTTTTACCATTGTTTGGGTCTAGGATTTCCCCCTCTTGCCAGCTACCATCACCGGCATCTTTAGCACCTTCTATAATTTGTAACCCTAAAATTGGCTGATTTTTCTTATCACCTTTACACTCTTCGCAGATTGCATCTTGCTTGGCTGGGTTAAGGATTTTTTCAACACTACCAACCAATACACCATCTTGCTCACTAATACGTACTAAAGATTTCGCTTCATTCGTTTCTTCGTCAATGGTTTTCCAAAGACCCACTGGCGTCAATGCGGCAAAGCTCAACTGAGAAAATAATAAGGTAGATAAAACAATTGATAAACGGAACATAAAAAACTCGTATAAAACTTAAGACTTTGGCACTATATCAGGGCTTAAGCAAACACACCATTTTGCTTAGCTCTGAAATCGACACAACATTGCGAGGGAACACAATGAGTCAATTCACATTAATTACCGGTGATATTGTCAGTTACGACAGTAATCAGGTTGCTACAATTAACGCCACGGGCGAAATAAAAATAAATCGCTTTGCTGAGCCATTATTTATTCCTGATAGCGCTAAAGCCGCCATTGAGCTGGGTCGGCTCGATGATAACTTGTTTAATTTAAAAAAGTTATTACGCTCAGGCTATGCCGATCCCTGCCCTACGACCCGCGTGCTAATTGAAACCACACATCCTTTACCTGACATCGAAGGTCTGCTGGTCAAACGTCGCTTTAGCATTATTGATTTTTGCAGCGCCGAAATAGAAAAGTCGCACAGTAAAGCTGTATTAGATACCCTATTAAAGCTTGAATATGTTCAGCAAATTCAGCTTGATGAAGTCATGCAATTACAACCACCGGTACAATTTAACAATCAATAAAGGTACAATAACTTATAAGTATGCTAAACAGCTCCTTCATTTGTAAAAGGAATAACAATGAAAAGTGCGCTACCAATAATAGCTGCCGCAAGCATTTTGCTCGCAGGGTGTGATGAATTAGAAGTTGAAGAAACTCATAACTTTGGCGACGAAATGTATGAGAACAATTACACGCTCGTAAATACCACTGATTTAGAAGTGGATTATTACATGGCGAACACTGATTTATTTGGTGATGCTCAAGAAGTTAAAGACTCTGAATACTATGTTGATACGCTTGCATCGCAATCACCTCCCGTTGATGTAATACATGCTCACAATGAACGCAGTCGTATTTCCTTTTATGTAGTCGATCACAGCGACACAAGTAACTCAGCCACACAGATGTATCAGGTAGCTCAAGATCAACCTTATCATTTTGTGGCTTGGCAAAATGAAGAAAAGCTCCGTTTAACACTCGTCAAAAAAGCCAATGATAATAAAGATGACTTTTTTGCGATTCGTATTCTCGCAACTGAAAACCTTCGCTTAAAAGTCGAAAAACAACTCGTTAATTTATATCAGAATCAATTAAGTTACTGGTACCACATTGATGACTGCGCTGATGACTTGAAAATATCAAGAATTAACGATGAGGATAAGCGAGTCTATGAACCCGTCTCAATCTGCGACGCATCATATGGGCAGTCATATACCTTGCTCTTAAGTGAAGATGGCCTTGAAGCGAGCATTGCTGAATAACCATTACATCTTTAGGTAAAAAGCTTTACATAGCTCCTTATAATCTTGGCTGTAGCTGCCATCAGCTGCATGTATGGTTAACGACGTTGTTTCGCATTCACCGTTGTTTTGGCTGAATAGCATCAGGCTTCTGCTCGCTTGCTTTTTGTCGGTGGTGCGAACCAAGCAATGGCGGTTTAAGTACCAGCCAGCTTGCTCGGCAACAGCAATGAATTGTTGTGCCTCTACGCAAGGCAAGATCACATTCAAGCGTGTTTTACTGTGACTCAGTCTAGAACATGATGCTATTAATTCGCTGAAGCTAAGGCCATCAGTATGGCGGGCAGTATTTCGAGCATGATTATCACCTTTTAGGCTCGCATTAAAATAAGGTGGGTTAGTGATGATCGCATCAAAAGGCTCTGCTGCACTAAATGACTGCACAGCTCCTTCGAAAAGGTTTATATCAGGCCAAGGGCTAGCCGCAAAGTTGTCTCGAGCATCATTACAGGCATCAGAATCAATTTCAATGGCACTTACTTTTGCATCAGGCATTCTTTGTTTTGCCATTAACGCCAACAACCCTGTGCCTGTACCAATGTCTAAAATGTGCTTAGCACCACTCACATCAGCCCACGCCCCTAACAAAATACCATCGGTCGATACTTTCATCGCTGCGCGCGTTTGCGTTACCGTAAATTGTTTAAACACAAAGCCTGACATTTTTTCACCTTTTCATTCACCACAGCCGCGTTAACGCGTATAATTAGGCTCAATTGTCCTCTATTTATGTCACTCTATGCAATTTTCTGAATTTGATATCGATAACAAGCTGTTAAATGCCATTAATAAAATGGGTTTTGATACGCCAACCAGTATTCAACAACAAGCGATCCCTGAAGCACTTCAAGGTCGTGATATTTTGGCATCTGCCCCTACTGGTACGGGTAAAACAGCCGCGTTTTTGATCCCTGCAATTCAATACTTGCTTGATTTCCCGCGTCGCGATCCTGGCTTTGCACGCGTATTGATCATGACACCAACCCGTGAGCTTGCTTACCAAATTCATGAGCAATGTGAATTACTCGCAGCACAAACTCATCTTAAAATTGGGGTTGTGACAGGTGGTATAAACTACGGGACACACAGAGAAATTTTCGAAAGCAATAACGATATTCTCATTGCCACACCAGGGCGTTTAATGGAGTACCTCGAAACAGAGAACTTCCATGCTGAAAACGTTGAAATGCTTATTCTTGATGAAGCTGACCGCATGCTAGACATGGGTTTTCGTAAAGAAATGCTACGCATTTGTGATGAAGCACGTAACCGCCGTCAATGTTTCTTATTCTCAGCCACCCTTGAAGGTGACAGCGTTGAGTTATTTGCAGAGCGAATCTTAAACGATCCGGCACTGCTTGAAGCCGAATCTTCACGTAAAGAAAAAGGCAAAATCCATCAATGGGTTCACCTTGCGGATGACTACGACCACAAGCTAAAAATGTTGGTTGAAACGTTAAATGGTGACGACATTCATAAAGCAATTGTGTTTGTTAAAACTCGTGAACGCCTTGAGACACTGGTTGGCGAGCTAAATAACGAAGGTCTTCGTGTTGCTTGGTTACGCGGTGAAATGCCACAAGATAAGCGCATGAAAGCGATGGAAAACTTTCACTCTGGCCGCAACAATATCCTAGTTGCAACAGATGTTGCTGCTCGTGGTATTGATGTTGCTGATATCAGCCATGTTATCAACTTTGATATGCCACGCACCGCAGACGTATATGTACACCGTATAGGACGTACTGGCCGTGCTGGTAAAAAAGGCATTGCGATATCATTTATTGAAGCTCATGATGTGGCAATTGTTGGTAAAGTTGAGCGCTACATTGAGCAAAAGCTTAAACGCCGCGTAATTAAAGGGCTTGAGCCACAGCACAAAGAAGCGAAGATCCCATCTAAGAAGAAAAAAGATCCAGTAAAAATGAAGGCAAAGAAAAAAGCCAAAGCTAAAACGAAGAAGAAAAAGTAGTTTTAACTTTAACATCATAAAAGTAAAAATGCCGAGCTTGCCTCGGCATTTTTGTACCCTACCCTTTTTACTTATTTAGTGTGTAATTAGTTCACACTTTCTTACCCATACAGACCGGCAAAAATAGAAAATCAATTAAATTCAAAAACTTAAAAAATGGAATAATAATTGTAACTGGTTCAGCAATAGTTCACAGCAGACTAGAACAACGAGGGAATTGTATGAGCCGCTTCAAATTAACCATAGTAATTACTTTATTAAGCTGTATTTTTTTACTTGCTTGCGCAACGAATGTGAGTGCCAATACTAGCGTGCTAACAACCAGCACATCGGCACAACCTCGCCTACAACAAATGGCCCTGAAAAAGTTAACAAATAATCCGAATTTTAAGATTAAGCATCTTCAGGTGATTATCGATGGCAATACTGTTGAATTAAAAGGAATTGCAGAAACAGGATTTCAACGTGCTTTAGCGCAGAAATTTTTGGAGCACAGTCATGGTGTAACCCAGATCAGAAATAACCTTAAAGTGAACGCATTAAACAACCCGACACTTTAAGGTTAATAATTTAACAGAGGTTTATTTACCGCTTGCTTGTAAATTAATGTAGCTAGCTAATTCTTCTGGCTGCCCCATTAACGCCATAATCTGTTGGTTTATCTCCATCATGGTTTTTCCTTCAGGTAAGCTTGCTGACACAGTCAATTCAGACAATCCACTTACGAAGTTTGTGATAGCAGCTGCTAGCTCTTCACTTACTGGCGCCTGTTGTAACTGCATGGCAACAGTCTGTTGGAACTGCTCGTGGCTCATACCTTGTGCTTCTAAGAAACTATCAACAACTGCTTTAAGCTCACCTTCGTCGGCGATCGACATATTAATGCTACGTGGCTCAAGTTGAGTCATTGCAGCCATCATTTTTGATTGCTGTTGCAGTTGTTGCTCTAAAGTCAGCTCTGCACCTTGCGCTTCATTTTGCATTTTACTTATTGCCATTGATGCTTCCATTAATGGCGTTGAGTTGGCAAGGCCTAAGTTAAAACGCACATCAGCAACTTGGTTTGCAATAACGTTTAAAGCAAAATCACTGCTACCAGTGTCTTTATCATAATCTAGCGATGAATTTACGTCATAGCTTGCAGATGCTAACTTATTGTTCGCATTTTCAGGAAGTTGCGCTAAAAAGTCATCACTAAAACGAAAGCTCTTCATTACAAAACCAGTGTGAGGCGGCACTGCATCGACTTCATATCCTGTCACTTCAATATTGTCGATTGTGGCAATCATCTCATCACCAGTATAGCTTTGTACCTTAATCCCTGAAAGCTGCATGCTGCTAGCAAATACATTTGCTGAAATATCATTGTAAGTAATATCTACACCACTTTGCGCTGATAATGCACTTATTTGCTGATCAACGACCTTTTTTACTTCCTGTGTAGCTGCGTAGTTTGCGTAAAACGCACCGCCAACAGCCGCAGCAACAACCGCTGCTATAATTAACTTTTTCATTTTATTTCCTTTAATTGGTGTAAATTTTTAGCAGTGTATCATTAGTTGATTAACGACAATAGTTCATGCACGGTTTTCACTGGCGTGATCTTAGCGCCAAGCCCTTCCATTGATTTATGGTAATTGCGATGCGGAATAAAAATCTCTGTAAAGCCGTGTTGCGCAGCCTCCTTCACTCGAGGTACGCCGCTGTCGATTGGTCTTACATCACCATTTAAACTAAGTTCGCCCATAATACAGGTGGTGCGTGGTACAACAAATTCGTTCAAGCTGCTTAATAACGCTGCAACCAATGCTAAATCGATACAAGTCTCTGACTCATCGATTTTTAAGCCACCGACAATATTAAAAAAGGTGTCGTGAAAGATTTTTGTCTTTGTGTGTTTACGTAAAATTCCCGTGAGCATCTTAATACGATTCATGTTCAAACCAACACATACCCGCTGTGGAAACTCAGCTTCGGTTTCTGTAGTTAAACATTGAATTTCGAGTAGTAAGTTACGGTTACCTTTACGTATACAGGTAATGGCTGAGCCTGGGGATTCTGTGCTTGAACCAGATAAAAAGATTTCGCTCGGGTTATCAACGCTCAGCATTCCGCGTTCACACATTCTGAAAATACCCACTGTGTCGATATCACCAAAACGGTTTTTATTGGCACGCAATGTTCTGACTTGCCCATCGTTAGTATCAATATGCAGTAAGGCATCAACTATATGTACCAGTGTTTGCGGCCCAGCAATTTCGTTATTTTTGTTTACATGGGCAATGATGAACATAGTTACATCGTTTTGCTTACAGTATTGCGTTAATGCTTGAGCTGCACTTTTTACCTGTGAAGGTGAACCTGGACTACCATTTGCCGTTTCTGTCACCACTGCCTGAATTGAATCGATAACTGCAAATTTAATTTTGTTTTTATCGAGTTCTTCAATGATTGCTTCAACACTGGTTTCAGAAAGCAAATAAAGCTCATCTTCGTTATAATCTAAGCGCAAGCGATTCACTCGGTTTTTAAACTGAGATAAAGACTCTTCCGCTGTACAGTATAAAGACGGCATCAGCTTTGACATACGTGCAACTAAATCAGACAACAAAGTCGTTTTACCGGCACCAGGGTCGCCTGAGATAATGTTGACGGAACCTGTCGTTACACCACCGCTTAATACTCTGTCTAACTCACCGATTTCGGTAAGGCGTTTTTCTGCCTCGGTGGTTGCAACTTCGTTGATTTTCTTTGAGCCACCGCTTGCGATACCGGCATAGCCTGCCACTGCAGCACGACTTGCCGCTTGCTTTGATTGCCCTGCCGATGGTTTAAATTCTGCAAGTGTATTCCATGCACCGCACTTACACTGCCCTTGCCAGCGCTGATAGTTCATGCCGCACTCAGTGCAAACAAATTCGATTTTTGCTGATTTTGCCATTCGGCCTTACCTATTGAATTATTCTATTTTGACTAATTAGTAACTTAAAAAACTGACTAGCTAAATATTTCATGTATAGTAGTTTTATGAGCTGAAGCCTTTGAACTTAAATCTGTTCGGCTTTTTTACACAGCTATAAGCGCAATAAAAAGTGCTTTAAGGCACATTTTTTGCTTATAAATAAAACTTTACAATTCTTGCCATTTATTTGGCAGGTACTTATAACAATAACTAATACAATAAAAAAGTAGCGATTACTCAAGTTTTAATAATTTACTGCCTGCAAGTATACCTACTTTTTTAGATAGACGGTGATGGTTTTATAAATGGCTGAAGACATTTTGCTTAAATATGAGAGCCTAGTTGAAGAGCTAAAGGCGCATTTAGGCACTCCTAAGTTTGACAAACTATTTAAATCAAAGACAGCTAGCTTAACGAAGCCAGAGCAGTTTTTGATTAAAATGGAAATGTCACGCTTATCTCAGCCAGTAGCTCGCTTTATTGATTTACGTGGTCAAGTAACTGGTCAAGTCAAACCCTACGAATATGATGGCAAACAACACTTTATGGACGATACCGCCATTGAAGTGTTCGAAGATGCTATAAAACGCCACGGTGGTTATACTCTTGCTGTTTACGAAGCGGTAATGAACACCGAAAACAATCACCGGGTAATGCAGAAAAAAGCCGCTGAGCAAGCTTTAGCTGACGATAGTGCCGCTACAGAGCAGCCAGCTAAGGTTATTAAGTTTGCATCATACGAGAGTCGCCGCGAAGAGCGGATGAATTACTCAATTAAAATCACCGTTGAACTCGATAAAGACAACAAAGTTGCAGCATCAACGTCTGATATTTCTCTGAGCGGCGCTAAAATAAAACTAGCTCCACGTTATCAAGTTAAAAAAGGTCAGTTAATAGGTCTTCGCTTAGTTGGCTTAGAGCAAGATTTTGAGCTTGGTTTAAAAAACGGTATTCAATATGAAATCGTAGCGGTAGAGAAAGTTTCTCGTGAATATAACCATATACGCCTAAAGCGTACCTTTATTGAAAATAACGAAAAATTTGATGAGTTTCTAGAAAGCTTTATCCATGGCAATAAACGTCGCTATAAGGTTAATCTCGACAACACCTTAGATGCTGTTGTTTCAAAAGGCTACGAGCAATACTATATCCCTCGTGTTACCTCACTTTATACCTTTTTAAGCCTACAGGGTGATAAGCTATATCCTAGCCTTGCGCTAACCACAGAAAATAATATTTTTATTCAACGCTATTTTTGTGATGAGCGTAAGTTGTCTTGCCTGTACAGCATCATCAATCAACAACGATTGGGAGACTTACTAAGCTCTCCAGAAGCTGTTAAAGAAGAGTATTTATATACTTTTACTCATACCGTTGCCGGGAAAATTTATTATTATTCTGCAACTCGATCTGAGCTTGATAGCCAACCAAACTTAAAAAATTTATTTTTAGGATTTGGTAGCCAGAAAGATAGCTGGCAATGCTTTAAGCTTCAGTTGATGCCAAGCCATCCGGAAGATTCGTATATTCCACTGTCGCTACCAAGCAGTGCTGGTAAAAACATCGAAAAACTAAATAAGCCACCGACACCTCGTGTGCAAGGGTTGATCAAAGATGTTAAATATCTACTTATTTTGACCTCAATCGGTACTAAGTTTGAACAACAAACGTACCAACAGCTTGATTACAATAAAGATGCGGTAAACCAACTTAAACAGTTTGGTCACAGTAAGCATAAAACGCCCCCTCATTTAGAGCCTGTGGCGCTTGAGTATGTGAACCTTCGTGCTCATAAACGCTATTTATACAAAACAGCTGTAAGTGTAGAACACCATGAGCAAACTGTTACAGGCCATACCCGTGACTTATCTGTGATGGGCTTACAAATTGAGTTCGACCAGCCTGTTGAGTTCAAAAAAGGCGATATCATTAAATTAAACTTGCCTGAATTGCAAAAAATCACCAAAAAGCATGATTTAACAAACCTTGCTTATGAAGTCATGGCGGTGAGTAAGTCACTGACGACCGTGAATTTAAAAGTGCATCGACTTACTGACTTACCGCATATGGCAATTAAGTTTTTCACGGTATTAATTGATAACAACAAAGACAAGCTACGTGTTTGTGAAGAATCCCCTAAAATTCCAGGGCTATCTACTGCACTAAGAAATATGGTGACTAAAAGCGTATGCCAGTTTCCGTTTTATTTACATAAAGAAGCAGCGCATTTTAAAACCGGCGCTATTGGCCAAGGCTTATACCCAAGCCCACTGCATGTTTTATTACAAAATTTTGGATTGTTAAATGAAACAACTAGTATCGATGGTTTCTTATCGACAGATCAAATTACAGAAGTGATCACACCGCTGATCAAAGACCGTAGTCGCCAAGACCCACCGTTACCATTCACTTTATTTGTTCGCTTTGACCCACGTAAAACTGTTATAAGCGATGCCATTACTAGTCGTTGTATTAGTGAAGATGACTATAAACCACAAACCTTGTTTGTAAAAAAAGCACTAAAAAGCGATTTAGTATATATTTTCAGGCTGTACATTTCTCGCACAGGGCGGCCTGATATTGATTATTTGGCGAATGAATTGAAATATATTAGTCAGTACGCATTACATAAAGCAAAAGATCTTGAAGAAGCGCTATGGGCAGTAGCTGGCGTAGGCGATATAATTGATATTACCGACGAAGCGCTTACCCATTTTGATATTGAGCAAAGGTTGATCAATGAAATGAGTAAACGCAAAGCAACATGGTTAAAGCGAGTAATCTAATGGTAGGCCAAGCAAGTAGGCAACTTGTAGTAATGAGCCTTCATTAATTGCTGTTTGTGCTTGCTCAACTACTTTCTGTTTACCGTGCACAGCAACACCAAGCCCTGCAGCAGCCATCATTTTTAAGTCGTTTGCTCCATCACCCATGGCAACAGTTTGGCGGTTATTTAAGTTAAGCCTCTGTTCGATTCGTTTAAGTACACGGGCTTTTTCCTCAGCATCAACTATCGTGCCTATGACCTTGCCTGTTAAACGATTATCTTTGAACTCAAGGGTATTGGCATGCACTTCATCTAAATCAAGCAGTGACTGCACTTGCTCTGCAAAAGGCACAAAGCCACCTGATGCGATTGCTAAATGCCAATTATGCGCTTTTAGGTATTGGCATAATTCACTCACCCCCGGCATCAGCGGTAAACGCGCTTTTAAGCCATCAATTAAGTCACCATCAATACCTTCAAGCTTAGCAACACGCTGCTTTAAGCTTTGTGCAAAATCTAGTTGACCAGCCATAGCTTGCGCGGTCACCGCTGCAACTTCGTCATAAACATCGGCTAGGCGCGCAATTTCGTCGATACATTCAATAGTAATAGCTGTTGAGTCCATATCCATCAGCAATAAGCCTGGTTCATTTACCGTTGGCGGATCCGTTAATTGCACCAATTGAATACCCAATTGCTTTGCAAATTCCACTAATACTAGTGGACTAAGTACTGTTGTTGTTTCGCTATGAAAGCCCCACGCTACTGGCATGTCTGCGACTGGCTGATAACAACAAAGCGATAAATTACTAAACCCTTGCACGGCTAAAAAATCACTAATCGCGAGTAATTGCTCAGCATTAAGCTCATTACCAAAAGCAATACTGAACACGCCTTGATTTGCTTTTGGCGTAAAGTCTGTTGTAATAAGGTGTTTATTTTCAATTTTATACCAGCAATTTAGGCTGATTTGTTCAGCTAAATTTGCTGAAGGTGTAGCAGCTAAGCTAAGCTGTGACATAGTGGCTCCACATTAGACTTATGTCTGTCCTTGGAAGTGCTTTTGGCACTCGCACTCAAGGGGCTGTTAAAGTTATCATGTTGTACCATCAAAATTAAATGCTGTCAGTAACGTATACGGTGACTATGAAAAATAACCAACTTAAAATTCCCTTTTCAGCCACTTATCGCCAACGTGTTGTGCGCTTAAGCTTGGCTACAGCCTGTTTTGTGCTGTTAAGTTGGGTTGCCATGAATAGTAGCTTTCAAAGCCACCAATTACTTTATGATAGCGCTGATAGCACAGCGATAAGCTTAACCAAGTTTATGGCACTGAATGCCAAAACGCCGCTACAAGAAAAAAATAAACCTGAATTAAATGCGTTGTGTAATCACATTGCTGAAGATGAGTATGTGTTAGCGGCAACGATTTACGATCAGCAAGGTATTCAAATTGCTGCCAGTGATAATTGGCAAAGCCACCACACCTTTGGTTTATTACCCGATTCAACCCCCGGTATAAGTAAGCTTAAAACCCCATTTGTAGAGCCTGTGATAAGTGATAATGAAAGGCCTATTGGTTTTGTATCGATAACCTATTTAACACAGGCTTCTATTGCAACCAGCCACAGTAATTTCCATGACTTAGGGCGACAAGTGTTATTAATGTTGGTGATCACCTGTATATTCACTTGGCAATTGGGTCGAGGCTTGAAGCTTTGGCAAATAAATCGTTATATCAAGAAAAGTTCAGAGCAAGAATCGTAGAGTTCTGCAGCCAGTTGCAGCTTTGCATCGCCTGTCGCGCCTTTAAGCTCACATAAATGAGTAAATACATCGCGCACCTTTAGCGGCGTATTAACCTGCCCTTGAAAACCTGCCAGCGGCATTGATGGCGAGTCGGTTTCAAGCACTAAATGCTGCAGCTCAATTAAGCTGATAACTTTACGAGTTTTAGCAGCACGAGGGTAACTTATCACACCACCAACACCAAGTTTAAATCCTTGTTTTATATAACTCTGAGCTTGTTGTTCTGAGCCAGAAAAGGCATGAATTACCCCGCCAAACTTTGGTTTGCAGCGCTTAAATGAGCGAGCAATTAAATCATGACTTTGCCTATGATGCACAATAAGTGGTAAAGCGAGTTGGTTGGCAAGCTCTATCTGTCCTTCAAAAAACTGTGTTTGTTTATCGAGGTTATCGATGCTTCGATCAAGGCCGCACTCACCGATGGCAATAAACTGCCCTGAATGGGTTTTCGCTAATTGCTCTAGTTCAGCGAGATGATGAGTTTGGTGATCAGATAAAAAATAAGGATGTAAACCTAAAGCCACTGAAATACTTGGCTCTGATTTAGTAAACGATAATAGTTTTGTCGATTGTGCCAAGCTCACACCCGGCACAATGAAATGCTCGATCCCTACTTGCTTACATGCTGTGATGAGCTCTGTGCGAGTCTCATCAAATTCGCTAAAATCAAGGTGACAGTGGGAATCGATAAAACGCATTTACGGATTTAAGCGACCAAACTGCCAACTACCATCGGCTTGGCGTTGATACATAAAGCGGTCATGTAAGCGGTGTGCTCCGCCTTGCCAAAATTCAATTTTAGTAGGCTCAACACAATAGCCTCCCCAAAAATCAGGCAATGGAATTTCACCCTCAGAAAACTTTTGCTTCATTTTCGCAAATGTTTCCATTAATACCTTACGTGATGACACTGGACGACTTTGCTGAGAAGCCCATGCAGCTAACTGGCTTTCTTTAGGACGCGATAAAAAGTACTTAGCCACAGCAGTTGTTGGTAAGGGTTTAGCCTCGCCGTAGACTATGACTTGTCGCTCCATGTGGTGCCATGGGAAATGCAGAGAAATTTTGTTATTACCTTTTAGCTCCTGCGCTTTGCGCGAGCCGGTATTAGTAAAAAACACAAAGCCATTTTCATCAAGATGCTTTAACAGCACAATACGCTGCGAAGGCTGACCATGCTCATCAACCGTTGCGACGACCATCGCCGTAGGATCAGGCAAATTAGTGGCAACAGCTTGCTCAAGCCATTTTTCAAACTGCTTGATTGGAGACGCATCAAGCATGTCTTCAGATAAACCATCCTGTAAATATTCACGGCGAATATCTTCAAGTTTCATAAAATTCCCTCTATCGCTACTATCAGCTATCAGCTATCAGCTATCAGCTATCAGCTATCAGCTAAAGATTAATCAAGGTTATTGAGCTGTCAATTTGTTGGGTTTCGCTACGCTCTACCCAACCTACGAAGCTAGGTTCTACAAGCTACTCCCCTAGCGCCTAGAGTCTAGGGCCTGCGATTTATGTTGGGTTTCGCTACGCTCTACCCAACCTACGAAGCAGAATTCACCTAGGTAGTTTAGCCTAAGACAAGGCGGAAAACCGACTTATCCCTACGAGCTCTTAAACGTTCTGCAAGTGTAGGAGTGCTGACAAGGCGAAGTGCTTTTTTATACCAAGGAGCATACGTGTTTTGTATGTGACTTCGGTTAAAAAAGCACGACAACGCAGTCAAAGCGAACTACACGAAGCAGATTACATTTGCTCCATGACTTCGATACCTAAAAGATCCAATCCTGATTTCAGTGTCTTCGCAACCAAATTACAAAGTACTAAACGGCTGTCACGAACACTTGGCTCTACGCCTTCTTTTAGAACTGGGCATGCTTCGTAGAACGTCATGTATAGGCTTGCTAGTTCGTATAGGTATCCACATAATACGTGCGGTGTCGCTTCGCTGATCATTAGATCGAGTACTTCTTCTAGCTGAAGAAGTTTAAGTGCCAGCGCTTTTTCTTGCGGCTCGTTGATTGCAACGTCTGCTGTTAATGACGCCGCATCAATACCTGATTTACGGAAGATACTGCGAACACGTGTATATGCATATTGTAAGTAAGGCGCTGTAGCACCTTCAAAGCTCAGCATTGTGTCCCAGTTGAAGATATAGTCGCTAGTACGGTGCTTAGAAAGATCCGCATATTTTACTGCGCCAATACCTACTTTACGGGCAATTTCGCTACGCTCTTC
Organism: Pseudoalteromonas sp. DY56-GL22; assembly: GCF_041414715.1. Lineage (NCBI taxonomy): Bacteria > Pseudomonadati > Pseudomonadota > Gammaproteobacteria > Alteromonadales > Pseudoalteromonadaceae > Pseudoalteromonas > Pseudoalteromonas sp. DY56-GL22. Next base: position 84,152 of record NZ_JANHZR010000003.1, read on the forward strand.
GTCGCTTAAGTCTGACTCACGCTCAGCTAGTTTAGCGGCTGCACGAGTGATTGACTCTTCAAGTAAATCAGCAAGCTTAACGGTACCGCCAGTACGTGTTTTGAATGGCTTACCGTCTTCACCCATCATGGTGCCGAATGGGCAGAACTCATAACTTGTTTCATCACGTAATAAACCTGCTTTACGTGCGGTTAGCTCAACTTGATTGAAGTGTAAGCTTTGACGTGCATCTACAAAGATTAAGATGCGATCAGCACCCAGTTTATTTGAGCGGTAATCACAAGCAGCTAAGTCAGTTGTCGCATATAAGAAACCACCACCTGATTTCTGTACGATAAACACTGAAGGCTCGCCGTCTTTGTTAGCAAGCTCATCTAAGAACACGACTTGTGCGCCATCAGACTCAACGGCAATATTTTTGTCTTTCAATAGTGCGATGATGTTTGCAAGTTCACTGTTGTAAGCACTTTCAGCCATGATGTCATCTTGCGTAAGTGTTACGTTTAGACGCTTATAAACTTCTTCAGAGTGCTTTACAGAAGTGGCGATGAATAACTTCCACAGTTTTTCACAGTGTGCGTCACCACTTTGTAATTTAACCACGTAATTACGGGCTTTATCGGCAAACCCTTCTTCATCATCAAAGCGTTTTTTCGCATCACGGTAGAAGGTTTCAAGATCGGCCAGCGCTACAGACTCTAAGTCTACACCTTGGTTGATTTGATCTTCTAAGTGCGCGATTAACATACCAAACTGAGTACCCCAGTCACCCATGTGGTTTTGACGAACAACTTCATCACCACGGAACTCAAGGGCACGAACAACCGCATCACCAATGATGGTTGAACGTAAATGACCTACGTGCATTTCTTTAGCAAGGTTAGGTGATGAGTAATCAACAACTACTTTTTGTGCTGTTGCATGTGGCGCAACTGCTAGCTTTTCGTCTTCGTTTGCTGCTTTTAAGCTAGCTGATAAAAACTCAGGCTTTAAGTGAATGTTGATAAAACCAGGGCCCGCGATTTCTGTTTTTTCTGCGATATCTGCAAGGTCTAGGTTATCAATAATTTTTTGCGCAAGTTCACGCGGGTTTGATTTTAATTTTTTAGCCGCGCCCATTGCGCCATTGATTTGGTAATCACCAAACTGTGGACGTGTGCTTTGTGTTACCGCTGGATTAGTGTCTTCAGGTAACCCTGCTGCAACCATAGCAGCAATTGCTTTGTCGATTAAAAGAGTACGAATATTCATTGTAATTTTTACCTTTATGGCCCGCTGTACGGGCACTTAAATTTGAAGCAGACTTAGCGTATTAGTTTTCGCGCGTGTGGTTAAACTTGATGTCTGGATAGCGTTCCATCGACAAGTTTAGGTTTACACGGCTTGGCGCGATATAAGTAAGGTTATCGCCACCATCAAGCGCTAAGTTGCTTTCGCACTTACGCTTAAACTCTTCAAGCTTTTTGGTATCGTCTGAGCTTACCCAACGTGCAGTGTTAACACTCACACCTTCGTAAATCGCATCAACGTTGTATTCTGCTTTTAAGCGCGCAACAACTACGTCAAACTGTAGTACACCGACCGCACCAACGATAAGGTCGTTATTAATAAGCGGTCTAAATACTTGCACAGCACCTTCTTCAGATAGCTGAACTAAGCCTTTTAATAATTGCTTTTGTTTTAATGGATCTTTTAAGCGAATACGACGGAATAATTCTGGTGCGAAGTTAGGAATACCACCAAACTTCATTTTTTCACCTTGCGTGAAGGTATCACCAATTTGAATTGTACCGTGGTTATGTAAACCAATGATGTCACCTGCGTAAGCATCTTGCGCTCGCTCACGATCACCAGCCATAAAGGTTACCGCATCAGAAATACTCACTTGCTTACCAATACGCACATGGTTCATCTTCATACCTTGGCTATATTTGCCAGATACTATACGCATAAAGGCGATACGGTCACGGTGTTTAGGGTCCATGTTCGCTTGGATTTTGAATACGAAGCCAGAGAAGTTATCTTCTGTTGCAGCAACTTGGCGGTCTTCTGTTTCGCGTGGTAATGGCGCAGGAGCCCACTCAGTTAAGCCATCAAGAACATGGTCAACACCAAAGTTACCAAGTGCTGTACCAAAGTAGACTGGTGATAGTTCGCCCGCTAAGAACAGATCTAAATCAAACTCGTGTGATGCACCAATTACCAACTCTAGCTCTTCACGAAGCTGCTCAGCAAGTTCGCTACCAATCGCAGTATCAAGCTCAGGGTTATCTAAACCTTTGATAACGCGAACTTCTTGAATTGTGTGGCCTTGACCTGTGCTATACAAAATCGTTTCTTCACGGTGGATGTGATACACACCTTTAAACTCTTTACCACAACCAATCGGCCAAGTTACCGGCGCACAGGCAATGTTTAGCTCAGTTTCAACTTCGTCTAATAACTCCATTGGATCACGAATATCACGGTCACACTTATTCATGAAAGTGACGATAGGTGTGGTACGTAAGCGTGTTACTTCCATTAATTTACGAGTACGATCCTCAACACCTTTCGCTGCGTCGATGACCATTAGGCATGAGTCAACCGCAGTCAGTGTACGATAAGTATCTTCAGAGAAGTCTTCGTGTCCCGGAGTATCAAGTAAGTTAACTAGACGCTCATTGTAAGGAAATTGCATAACAGACGTAGTTACCGAGATACCACGTTCTTTTTCCATTTCCATCCAGTCTGATTTTGCGTGCTGGTTTGAGCCACGACCCTTTACGGTACCCGCTTTTTGAATCGCTTGTCCGAATAACAGAACTTTTTCTGTAATCGTGGTTTTACCCGCATCCGGGTGCGAGATGATCGCAAAGGTGCGTCGTTTATTAATTTCGGTAGTTAAATTAGACATGTAAGCTGCTTTTAGTCATAACAAAGCGCACTTAACTGCCTTATAAATTATAAAGCTCGGTGCGCACTGTAAAAATAAAATAGAATTGCCGAGCATTATACCTTGTTTGTCTTAGCCAAAAAAGCAGCGATTGCGAGTAATTACTCCCTTTTAGTTGGGTATTTTCGTTGTTCACTTTTTTGCTAGGCTTGTGTAATCAAGTTGTAACGCATACTATTGATAAATTGCACGGAGGGATGTCAATTTAGGTCATGAAAACCAGTAAGCTCAGTATTCGATTATTGTGGTATATCACACCATTAGTGATCTTACCTTTGTTGTTTTTAGGTGGCTTTACATTAACAAATGTGACCAATTCAACAAAAAAACAAGCTGAACTTATTGTCAGTCGCTTTGTTGAGCAACAGCAACAAAAAATCTTTAATTACATTGACTCATTTCATTCGATTACTAAGCTACTCTCAACCTCTCCTGTATTAGCAGACTTTTTAGCCCGCGAACCTGACTCAAAAAACCAATATATTGAACGCCTTGGCGAGTTGATGAATGTATTTGCAAGCTATTCAGAAGCTTACCCAGATATTGTTAGCATTAATTATGTTGCCCCAGACGGTAAAAGCGATGCATTTTATTCAAGTCAATTAACTCCAGCACCTAAAAGTTACCCGTTTTTTGAGCAAGTGCTACAATCGAATTTACGCCAGCAACAATTCATGATCCCCAAAGAAGATGGCTCTACTAGCCTCTACTTTGTGCACCCCATTTATAATATTGATTACTACTTAAAACAGCCGCAGCAACTGGGGTTTATTGTTGTGCATGTAGAACCATCAATATTGAATGCTAGTATTCTAGAAGCACCATTTAATAACACTCTAAATTTATTTTTAACGACTAAGGGGCAGATTTTATTTAGCTCCGACTATGACTTACGCGGCAATTATTTAAGTGAATATGAGCTTGAGCAAATTAAACAACTCGCTAACTACGGCAAACTTGCCAATATCGAACTTTCAAGTATTGATAAAGAAGAGCGCATAATTTACGCAGTTGAAATGACTGATGGCGATTATTTGATCTCAACCACCCCTAAAGATTTACTTTACCAGTCAGGTAAAGCCATTAGTTTAATCACAGCACTTATAGTTATTATTTCTGTGATTTCGCTGCCTATTCTTATCTATATTGTGGTACGCAACTTACTGCTGACCCCAGTTGAACTATTAGGTGCGGCAAGTCATCGGGTTGGTGATGGTGATTTATCTGTGTACTTGCCAGCCCACACAAACGATGAAGTAGGCGTGCTTTTCAACGATTTTAATCACATGGTGAACCAAATTCGTCATTACCAAGACGAGCTTGAAGAATATAAACATCACCTAGAAGAAAAAGTAGAGAGCAGAACGAAAGCACTCGAAGCAATGAACAGCAAGCTAGAAGTAGCCATTGCGCAAGCTGAACAAGCAAACCAACTTAAAAGCCGCTTTTTAGCGAATATGAGTCATGAAATTCGTACTCCACTTACCGCAATTATGGGCTTTACAGAGCAACTTCTGCACAACAAAGATGCGGTAAATGATGAACAGCATTTAAGCACTATTTTACGTAACTCTAAGCACTTGCTTGAGCTTATTAACAACATTCTTGATTTATCAAAAATAGAAGCTGAAAAACTCGCCGTTGAACGCGGACCATGTAATGTAGTGCAGCTTATACATGATATTGATTCAATTATTCGCCCACTGGCTAATGAAAAACAACTTACATTTAATATTAACTACCAACTACCAGTACCCAAAACCATTAATAGCGATACCACACGTTTAAAACAAATCTTGATCAATATTGCCAGCAACGCAGTTAAGTTCACTGAGAAAGGCAGCATCTCGATTGATATTAGCTACAACAGCAATAAACAACATTTAGAGTTTGCGATTCAAGACACAGGTATTGGTATGTCAGAGCGTGAGGTTGAAAGGGTATTCAAACCGTTTGAACAAGCCGATGCGACGACAACTCGCCGCTTTGGCGGTACAGGTCTTGGTTTGTGTATTTCAAAGAACTTAGCCCAGTTGCTAGGCGGTGATGTACAGCTTATTAGTGAACCTGGAAACGGCAGTTGTTTTACCATACAAGTTGCTGCTCATTTAAACGCCGAGCAGTTACAAGCAGAGGCGTTTATTCATAGCTACGAGCAACTCTCACCAAGTAAAGACGTTCAGCTTTCATTCGCAGCGAATAGCTTTGATGCCAATATACTAGTGGCCGAAGATAACCCAGATAACCAGTTGCTGATCAAACTATTGTTACAAACCTGGGGACTTGAGCCTGACATCGCGAAAAACGGTGCAGAAGCAGTAGAAATGGCATTAGTTAATGATTATCAGCTGATCATCATGGATATGCAGATGCCAGTCATGGGCGGCTTAGAAGCAACGCAAATGCTACGTCACGCAGCCTATGATGGCCCTATTATTGCGCTTACGGCCAATGTAATGAAGACTGATGTTGATACCTATATTGAAGCGGGCTGTGATGAAGCACTCGCCAAACCAATCGACAAAGATGCCCTAGAGCAAGTACTTGTAAGCTACTTGCATATCGAAAAAGACAGTCAAAACAAGTGGGAAAACTTACTGAAAAGTGAGAAGTTCCAACAAATTAACGACAACTATCGCTCAAAACTACCTGATTATTTAAGCCAAGTCGTGCAGTTGTATCGTGCTAAAGAATGGGAAGCGCTACGTTCATTAGCACACAGCTTAAAAGGCAGTGCGGGGTGTTTTAGTTTTGAAGCTATTCACAAGACTGCGGGTCAGCTTGAAAATGCGCTACGCAGTAATCAAACTGATCAGGTAGAGCAATGCTACGATGCACTTATCAATGCCCTTGAAGAAGCATCTTAAAGGCTAAAGCTCATCCCCATCAAAATAGCGTCTTCATTGCCTGTTGCGGTTGGATAGTAGTTCTTGCGCACCGACATATGTGAAAAGCCAGCACTTTCATACAAGCCAATAGCGGGTGCATTAGACTCACGCACTTCTAAAAATAGGTTTTCGGCTTGGTGCTGCTCGCCGTGCTCAATAAAGGCATTTAACAACTGCTTAGCAATGCCCTGCCCTTGGTACTTCGGCGCAACACAAATATCCATTAAAGTGTAATCTGGGCCCGCTTGTTCACCGATATAAAAACCTAGCATCTCATCACCTTGAAAAGCGGCCAGGTTAAAATAACGCCCAGCTAAACACGACAGCATGGTTTTCTCTGTCCAAGGGTGACTATGGCAGGCGTTTTCGATAGCCATTAACTGGCTAATATAGGTTGCATCTACAGGTTTAAAGCTTATCAAGTTGTTCACCGATTAAAGACCAAAGTTGTTTTTTCTGTTCGCCATTCAGCTTATCGCTTGGTAAGCCTAAGCAGCCCTCTTGCCAGCTAATATTTGCTGTTTTAACGATTTGAGTAATAACTAACGGCGCAAATGCCTTTTCGAGGTCTTGGTGAAACTGTAACGGGAGTGTCAGTGTTTCTTGTTGAGTGTTTGGCATCTGTTCGCCAGAAGTAGCAGGCGCAGTTCGATAGTGTTGATTCAACTCTAAAGATTGTACAGAGAATATCGCAGCGTAACTTGGATTCATAACAACTCAATCATGATTAAGAGCAAGTAATATAGGGAGATTTGCGATTAAAGTAAATAAGGAAGAAATGGCAGGGGCGGAGAGATTCGAACTCCCAACCGTCGGTTTTGGAGACCGCTGTTCTACCAATTGGAACTACGCCCCTGCAATGACGACGAATTATATAGAGCTTTTTTCAAAGGTAAAGTAAAAAAACACAGTTTTTAGTTTAACTGCTTCTTAAATAAACAAAGCGGCGAATTAGCAAGCTATCAAAGCTCATTTTAAACATACCCAAGTTATCTGCGGATAATTAAAAGAGCCAAACACAGTTATAATAATTTAAATAGCTTCACTCATCTGAAAGATAGTGTTGCTGAATCACAAGTTGCAGGTACTCAAGAAATGCTTTTACTTTTTTGAACGGATATCGACGCCCAGAATAAAAAGCGTACAAAACTAAATCTTCAGGCTCATCAGCTAGGGAATCTATTTTTATTAACAGTCCTTCCTCTAACTCTTGTCTGCACGCGTCATAAGGAAGTATCGCAAAACCTAACCCTTTAAGGGCAGCTGACTTTGCCATATGTCCACTATTTACTTTATAACGAGATGAAACGTTAACCGTGCCAGCTCGTTTGAATTTCCATGGCATGCCTTGTAGAACTGATAGGCTTGTAATACAGGGAAGCTTAACGAGTTCAGTCATTGAATTTGGTTTAGGATGTTTATCTAGTAAACTAGGAGAAGCTACGACACAACTTGGCCAACGAACGAGCTCTTTTGCAACCCATCCAGAATCCTCCACTGGGCCTCGCCCAAAACGTATTACTATATCAAATCCTTCTAATAGCCCCTCTTCGGGATTAAGCTGAGTATCACAACTTAACTGAATGTTAGGGTATTTATGACAAAACTCAGCTATAGCGTCCGCCAAAAACGGCAAATCAGGCGTAATGACTTTTAAGTGGCCGGAAACTAAATCATTACTTTGATAGCTTTCTTGTAAAACATCCCCCATCGCAACAAGCAACGGAGTTAAGTTCTGGTAAAGAAGTTCCCCCGCTTCTGTTGCAACCATTTTTCGTGTCGTACGTTCCAATAATCTTACATTCAACGCTTGTTCTAAAAGTGCAACATGACGACTCACATTTGATTTTGGAATTTGGCTGAGCTCAGCGGCCCGCTTAATACTTAATTGTTCATATACTTTTTGGAAGCTTAGAAGCCACTGTAATTCAATATTGCTTATCAAAACTATCTCATCAAATGGGATTTACAAACCAAAATTACCATATTTATCCTATTTAGTAGATCAGTAACAATCATTTTTTTCTTAGCAACTAGGATATTTAAATGAGTTCAGTTAAACATATAGCCATTATAGGTGCGGGAGTTGCAGGCCTTGCTTTAGCGATATTTGCAAGAAAACAAGGCATCAAGGTCACATTATTCGAAAGAAACAATAGCTTTTCTACAATCGGTGCCGGTGTTACGTTATGGCCTAATGCGACCTTTGTGCTTAAACAATTGGGTCTATTAGATGATTTCACCCAATATGGTGGTCTGCCAGTTGCTATGCGGCAGTACGATAAACAAGGCACTCAACGGGGTGAGTTTAACATTCAAACACTAAACTCTCTGTGTGGCTTTCCAACTATTAGCATATTACGTCGTGACTTAATAAAGATACTCGCTGAGCGACTAGAGAAACTGGATGCCACTATTCACTTCAATCAAACCATCAATACTCAAGACATTGCGCAATTAAAAGATAAGTTTGATCTTGTGGTGGGCTGCGATGGACGAATGAATTCGAAAGCACGAGAGTATATGTATAAAGTACCTATACCAACTAAATACCACGGCTTCGTAAATATAATAGGCACCTGTGAAATTGATCTGAATCCTTTTGAGCAGACAATTCATGATTTTAGAGATAATAATGAGCGTTTTGGTATAGTACCCGTTGCAAATCAATGTTGTTACTGGGCTGCGGCATGGCCTAGTGACCTTGATAATACAAGACCAATAAAGCAGTGGTTTGAAGAAATGCATGAGCGTTTTCAGGATTGGCCTAAAACAGTTCAGCAGGTACTTAATAACTATAACCCACGCAGTTTAAAACGCATATTTGTACATGATATTGACCCACTCCCCTATTGGCACAAGGAGAATCTCATTATTATTGGAGATGCTGCACATGCTTCCTTACCCACATCGGGGCAAGGTGCTAGCCAAGCGCTTGAAGATGTTTGGCACCTAGCTCAATTATTTAAGACAGGATGTAGCCTCAATGTTATTTTGAAAAAGCTATATGAAACTCGTATTCATAAAACCTCCAGCGCCCAAAACACTGGTAGACTAATAGCTCAGCATATCTTTCAACAATCACCTCATTCAACCACAGATGCACCAAGTATATCCGCAGATCAACTCAGTCAACTCTATATGCAAGGACTAGACTTAACTCACACCAAATGCTAACCGTCTAAATAACAAAAGCCCGCTTCAAAAAAGCGGGCTTTTGTGTCTTTATAAATATTCAGTACAAGTGACTAGCTTACAGTGGATTATTCCCACTCGATTGTTGCCGGTGGCTTACCTGAAATATCGTAAACAACACGTGAGATACCATCGATTTCGTTGATAATACGGTTTGAAACCACACCTAAGAACTCATATGGTAAGTGTGACCAACGTGCTGTCATAAAGTCGATTGTTTCTACACAACGTAGTGATACAACCCAGTCGTATTTACGCGCATCACCCATTACACCTACCGATTTAACTGGTAAGAATACCGTGAAGGCTTGGCTTACTTTGTGGTAAAGCTCAGCTTTGTGTAGCTCTTCAATGAAGATAGCATCTGCGCGACGTAGTAAGTCACAATACTCTTTCTTGATTTCACCAAGTACACGAACACCTAAACCAGGACCCGGGAATGGGTGACGGTAAAGCATGTCGTATGGTAGGCCAAGCTCAAGACCAATTTTGCGTACTTCATCTTTGAATAGCTCACGTAAAGGCTCAACAAGACCCATTTCCATATCGTCTGGTAAACCACCTACGTTGTGGTGAGACTTGATTACATGTGCTTTACCTGTTGCTGATGCAGCAGATTCGATTACGTCTGGGTAGATAGTACCTTGACCTAACCATTTAGCACTTTTCAGCTTTTTAGCTTGCTCGTCAAAAACTTTAATGAAGGTATGACCAATCGCTTTACGCTTATCTTCTGGGTCTGACTTACCTGCTAAGTCTGCTAAGAATTGATCTTCAGCATCTACTTTAACAATGTTTAGGCCAAACTTGTTGCCGAACATATCCATAACTTGCTGACCTTCGTTTAAACGAAGAAGACCGTTATCAACGAATACACACGTTAGCTTGTCGCCGATTGCACGGTGAATAAGCATGGCAACAACAGATGAATCAACACCACCTGATAAGCCTAAGATAACTTCGTCATCACCTACAGTTTCCTTGATACGCTCAATCGCATCGTCGATGATTTTTGCTGGTGTCCATAGCTTTTCACAGCCACAGATATCAATCGCGAAGCGCTCAAGTAAGCGTAAACCTTGGTGAGTATGAGTTACTTCTGGGTGGAACTGTACGCCATAAAAACGTTTTTCTTCCCAAGACATTGCAGCATGTGGACATGTTGAAGTTTTAGCCGTTGTTTTGAAAGTCTCTGGTACTTCCATCACTTTATCGCCGTGGCTCATCCAAACGTCTAGTACGCCTGCACCGCCGTCAGTAATGTGGTCTTCGATAGCATCGAATAACGCACAGTTACCTACTTTTTCAACTTGTGCATAACCAAACTCTTTTTTATCAGAGCTGTGAACGCTACCACCTAGTTGCGTTGCCATTGTTTGCATGCCGTAACAGATACCAAGTACTGGAACGCCTGCGTTAAATACATACTCAGGAGCACGTGGGCTGTTTTCAAGTGTTGTAGACTCAGGGCCACCCGACAAAATAATACCTTGTGGATTAAATTCGCGGATTTGCTCTTCAGTTACATCCCATGCCCATAGCTCACAGTAAACACCAATCTCACGTATACGACGTGCGATTAACTGTGTGTATTGCGAACCAAAATCTAAAATGAGAATTCGTGAATCGTGAATGTCTTTGCTCATGGAGTATCTCGTTAGTCAGGAACTGCTCTCCCAAAGGGAGATGATCAATAAATTAGGGCTAGCAAATGCTAGCCCATGTAATTTCAATACCTTAAGGTAATTAACCTAAGCGGTAGTTTGGCGCTTCTTTAGTGATTTGCACGTCGTGAACGTGTGACTCACCCATACCAGCTGAAGTCACGCGAACAAATTGAGGTTTAGTATTTAACTCTTCAATTGTTGCACAGCCTGTTAAGCCCATTGCACTGCGAAGACCGCCCACTTGTTGGTGAATGATTGTCGCGATAGGACCTTTATAAGCAACACGGCCTTCGATACCTTCAGGAACAAGCTTGTCTGCTTCGTTCGATTTTTGGAAGTAACGGTCTGATGAACCTTCTTTTTGGTCCATAGCACCAAGGCTACCCATACCACGGTATGATTTGTAGTAACGACCTTGATATAGCTCAACTTCACCCGGTGCTTCTTCAGTACCCGCTAACATTGAACCCACCATTACACATGATGCACCAGCAACAAGTGCTTTTACGATGTCACCAGAGAAACGGATACCACCGTCAGCAATAACAGGAATATCACGGCCTTTTAAGCCTTCAACTGCGTCAGAAATAGCAGTAATTTGTGGAACACCACAACCTGTTACGATACGAGTAGTACAGATAGAACCAGGGCCGATACCAACTTTAACAGCATCAACACCCGCATCAGCAAGGGCAATCGCGCCTTCAGCTGTTGCAACGTTACCTGCTACGATTTGTAGATCTGGGTATGCTTGACGTGTTTGTGCAACACGGTCGATAACACCTTGTGAGTGGCCATGTGATGTATCGATAAGTAATACGTCAACACCTGCTTCAACAAGTGCTGCGATACGCTCATCAGTACCCGCGCCAACACCAACAGCTGCACCTACACGTAGACGACCTTGCTCGTCTTTACATGCATGCGGCTTGTCTTGTGCTTTTTGATAATCTTTTACAGTGATCATGCCTTTCAGTTTAAATGCATCATCAACTACGAGAATTTTTTCGATACGGTGCTCGTGCATTAGACCTAAGATTTCATCACGGTCTGCACCTTCTTTAACAGTCACTAACGATTCTTTTTTCGTCATTACTGTAGAAACAGGTTGCTCAAGTTTCGTTTCAAAACGCATATCACGGCTTGTCACAATACCAACAAGGTTATTGTCAGCGTCGGTTACAGGGAAACCTGAAAAACCTTTGTCTTCTGAAAGCGCGATAGCATCAGCAATTGTAAGATCCGCAGTCACAGTAACAGGGAAAGAAACAATGCCCGCTTCGTAAGTTTTAACTTTACGAACGTTTTTAGCTTGCTCTTCGATTGTCATGTTTTTGTGGATGAAACCTAAACCGCCCTCTTGCGCTAGAGCAATCGCTAAGCGTGCTTCTGTTACAGTATCCATAGATGCTGAAACTAGCGGCAAGTTAAGATTGATACCACGCGTTAAGCGAGTTGAAATATTTGCCGTGTGTGGCAAAACAGTAGAATGACCTGGTACTAAAAGTACGTCGTCAAAGGTAAGAGCTTCTTTAGCGATTCTTAGCATAGTGCAACTTCTCACATGTGGATCTGAGTATAAGGAATTGCGGCCAAATTTTATCAGCGTTATGAGCATGAGTAAATAAAATTATTCATTTATTTGTGTTAAAGTACGCAGAGAATTTTTTACTGGGGTTTTTAATGGCTTTTACGCACTCAACACAGCCTGTTTACACGGTCTCGCGCCTAAATAAGGAAATTCGCCATGTTCTTGAACAAGGCTTCTCATCGCTTATCTTAAATGGTGAAATTTCTAACTTTATAGCCCCTGCATCTGGACACTGGTACTTTACGTTAAAAGACGACCGAGCACAGGTAAAAGCAGCAATGTGGCGCGGCAATAATCGCGGCCAAACTTTTCGCCCGAGCAATGGTGCACAAGTAACCGTGCGTGCCCGCGTATCTTTATATGAACCTCGTGGTGATTATCAGCTGATTGTTGAGCATATGGCCCCTGCTGGCGAAGGCTTATTAAAACAAGAATTCGATGCGCTTAAAATGCGTTTAGCTGCCGAAGGCCTATTTAGCTCAGCCCACAAAAAACCATTACCAACCAATATTAATCGCGTTGGGGTGATCACCTCAGCCACAGGTGCGGCTATACGCGATATTCTAACGGTACTTAAACGCCGTGCTCCGCAGCTTGAAGTCGTGATTTACCCAGCGATGGTGCAAGGTGCAGATGCACACAGTCAATTAATAGAAAAAATAAACATCGCCAATCAACGCAACGAAGTAGATGTGCTTATATTAGGTCGCGGTGGTGGTTCACTCGAAGATTTGTGGTGTTTTAACCATGAGCAATTAGCTCGCGCTATTTTTGAAAGTCGCTTACCTATTGTTAGCGCCGTTGGTCATGAGGTCGATACCACAATTAGTGATTATGTTGCCGATATTCGCGCCGCAACACCTTCTGCAGCCGCAGAGCTAGTTAGTCCAAATACCGAAGAGCTATATAACAAAGTTACGCAGTTAGTTAGGCACTTAAATCATGCCTTTAAACACGCTTTAGCTGTAAAACGCAGTACTGCCACTCAATTTGAGCATCGCTTGCAGCTATGCCATCCGCGTAATCAACTCAATCAACAAGCGCAAAAGTTAGATGAGCTTAGTTTGGCCTTACATGGCGCGATGAGTAGTAAAATCCAGCGATATGAGCGAGTACTTGCTAACTTAACACCACGCTTAATGCAACGCTCACCCGAAAAGCAGTTAGCGAAAAGCGAGCATCAACTGGCGCAATTACATGCAAGGCTTACACAGGCGATGCAACAGCAACTTTCAAGTTTTCGAAACCAGCTTTCTTTACAAGCGAACCGTTTAGATTCTGTGAGTCCGCTTAGTGTGTTAGCGCGTGGTTACAGCATTACTAAAAATCAGCAAGGTGGCGTTGTAAAATCAGTTAACGATGTAAGCTCTGGTGAGCTTATAACTACCGAGCTTGCTGATGGTCAACTGCAATCAAAAGTTGTATAAAATTACTCCGTGCTTGCAATAATGGTTAGACTATCGTCACTTGAGGTGGTGGAGGTAAATTTAAATTGCTTCCACCAGCTTTGTTCCATCATCTTATCGGTCATGTTACGCCAATAATGACTTGGCAAGTCATCACTCCCCTCAGGTTGCAATAGCTTAAACTGACACACAGAGCTTTTGCATGTTGAGACACTCAGCTGTGGTTGCACAGGTAAATCTGCCATGATTAAAAAATCGCTCATGGCTGTTTCAACTTGGTAGGCCCAAGCCTCATCCCGAGATTGCTCTTCTAACAAGGTATAAAGTTCATCTAGGTGTGAGTCGATTTGCTGTGGAGGTATCGCACTTGAACGGTAACTGGCAATCACCGCTTGTTGGTTTTCGACTTGTAACTTTAACTCTGCAACTTGCTGCTCAAGCTCAGTTTTGCTAACAGCTGCTGAACTATTTGAATTCACTTCAGCGACTTGTTTGTTAATAACAGGCGCTACAGCAGTGGCTTGCTGCTCTGGTGCTTGAGCTATGCGTTCTTCAACAAATTGTTGCTGATAAGTTTGCGGCTGTTGTTGTGGGTCTGATTGAAAAAGTGACATAGTGACAGCGCCACAAATAAATGACGCTGCAACAGCTAATCCGAAGGATAATTTAGACAATTCCATTGCTCTTTTAAAATGTAAAACTACAACATAGCACTAGTGTGGGAGGCATTACTAGCGGTAGTCGTACCATCGTCTAAAAAGTTTTGGTTCATGCTTTCTGCTGGACAGGGACAGCTCGGTTTGCCGACCACTTTAGCTGGCACGCCAACCACAGTTGTGTGTGCTGGAACTGCACTTAACACGACAGAGTTTGCACCAATACGTGCCCCCTCTCCTACTTCGATATTACCCAGTACTTTTGCACCCGCACCAATCAATACACCGGCGCGAATTTTTGGATGGCGGTCACCTTGCTCATTACCCGTACCACCTAAGGTTACAGATTGTAGAATCGATACGTTATCTTCAATAACTGCTGTTTCACCAATTACAATCCCAGTTGCATGGTCAAACATAATACCATGACCAACTTTACAAGCAGGATGGATGTCAACGCCAAATACTTCTGAGGTTCTGCTTTGAATGAAGCGAGCAAGCTCTTTTCGGTTTTGTTGCCATAAACAATTTGCGAGTCGGTGTGCTTGTATTGCATGGAAGCCTTTAAGGTTCAAAATAACAGTTAAGTAACTATCGGCCGCAGGGTCGCGATCTTTAACTGCTTTTATGTCATGAGCAACATGCGTCAGCATTAGGTCACATTTAACAAAGGCTTGGTCGAATAATTCACGGATAGTAAATGCTGATACCACCGCATCTGCAAGTTTATTTGCAACAATAAAGCTCAGCGCTGAACCTAAGCATTCATGATTTAACACACACGAATAAACGTGACTTGCTAAAAGCGGTTCACGGGAAACGACTTCGTTTGCTTCTTCTCGAAGCTTTTGCCAAATTTCATGACGCATAATATTGCCTTTCTGGTTGTACCTAACTGCTAAGCTTTAAGTTTAACGGATTTGTAGCAAGATGTACTAACCCGTTGTTTATTTGTTCTGGTTATATCTAATAACCAGAGTAACTACACCTATTTTTACTCTTTTTGCTGTGCTTTTTAGCCAACCACATATGACAGTAGCAAACTCATACGCCGCAAGAAAAACCCAGCTAAAATGCTTATTTTTCAATAACAAAACAGATATGACATCTTATCTGTCATATGCCAAAATTGGTACTGACATATCGCTGACGGCGTAAAAAACAAAAATAATCATTAAATTTACATCATCAACTTAACAAGGAAACGATGATGAAAAACGACGTACTAAACTCACATAAACTAGGTTATAAATTTTACTTTCAAGATGGTGACAACCAAATCGCATGCTTTGGTCACATTATGAGTGGTAAAGAAAAAATATATGTAAACGACGAATTGGTTAGTGAAAAGCGCAGCTTTGGCTTTAAAAGTCGTCACGACTTTAACTACCAAGGTAATGCTTATGCAGTCGATTTTGCGATGCAAAATATACTTACCGGCAAGCTTGAATGTTCGTTTTATAAAGCTGACAAATTAGTTAAACAGAGCACACAAACCTCACTTACTGATAACCCAAAACAAGTGGCTTTGGTTACCTTGGGGTGTTTTATCGGTGGCGCAATATCAGGTTATGCAGTCGTTACTTTTATTGAACCATTGCTTGGGAAGTAAGTAATGCAACTGAACCCCAATACAATAAAAGCACTCAGACTTAAATTCGATTGGACGCAGCAACAATTGGCAGATGCCTGTGATGTAAGCTTACGTACCATTCAACGAGTTGAAAAAGAAGGCGCGGCATCAAAAGAAACTACCATGAGTCTATGTGCAGTGTTTGAAGTACGCCAAGGTGAGCTCATTAAGCTCGATGACGAAGTATCTGAACCAACCACAACACATGCAGTGAGTAAGCAAAATCTCGCTGCAATTGTAGCCGCATCTTCGTTTGTCAGTTTTGCCCTAGGTATGGCAACCGTATTTGTTATTTTTTAGGAGTGGAAGATGACCAAAGAACAACGCGGCCACACTACACTTATCGGCTTTGTAATAACAACCATACTCTTTGCGCTAGCTGTTAAAGTTAGCTCAATACTTTAGTTGATAATAGGTCAATATAGAGCCCAGCTACATCACGGCTGGGCTGTATTCATGTTACTGCTTTAATTGATAGCGATTAAAGGTTGCAGTAGCTAACGCAACAGGTATATCTGGCGCATCAGATTTATAAACATTCGCAATAACCGTGCATAAGGTTCTTCCCTTATGGATCACTTCTGACTCGGCAATAATTTTATCACCTGGAGAAAGCGGTTTAAAAAACTTTACGTTAAGCTCAACAGTACTGCACATTTGGCCTTTATCCATAATCGTTACCATCGCACAGCCTAAGCTTGAATCGAGAAATCCAGACACAACACCACCATGCACAGCCCCTGTTGGTGAGACATGATCACGTCTAATTAATAATGATGTAATAACTTTAATTTCTTCCTTTTTAACTGAATCTATTTCAAAACCTAGCCAATCACCATAGCTATCACTTTGCTGGAAAGAAATACCGATATGTTCAGATAAAAAATCTAGCGTTTTCAACTAACCGCTCCTCTACTTCATTAAGATTTTAAAGGCCTAGTTGCGCATATACATCAATGAGTTCTTCATGTATTTTTGCGTTTGCGTATTCAAGCCCATCGGCGCGCCGAGGGTCATCAATGACCTCTACCCATTTTTGCCCATACTTAACAACCTCGTCTTCACCACAAGCGTCTGCATTAAACATGTACAATGGCTGAGAATAATTCATTTTGGCTAAGTTGGCTGTAAGCTGAAATGGTTTTAAAACCTCAGGTACAGTAGCGAACATATGAAAGCCATTGTAATTTTTTGCTTGTCCTCCAGCAGAGCAAATTATTTGTAAGTCTTTGCCTTTAAGCTTGTCTCCTTTACTTCCGTATGCAAATTGATATTGTAAAACATCATCAAGCCACTTCTTAAGAAGAGGAGTCATTGACCACCAATAGATAGGAAATTGAATCACGATTCTGTCATGAGACAACAGCAACGCTTGTTCTTTTTCGATATCGATTTTAAAGTCAGGATATTCCAAATACATATCTCTACTTGTTGCTACTTTACCTGACTGCTCTAATTGCTTCTTCCAAGTATTATTGACTCGTGATGCGTTGAGATCGGGGTGAAATACTAAGTGTAAAATTTTCATAAAGATCCTTACTTTATTAATTTAAAATGTTTAAGTGCTGCAACAGCAACGGTGTCTCCAAATTCCTGCACAAAATGCCCTGCATTATTTATTTCTAGAGGTTCAGGGCAATTTTTGATTACGCTTTGCATAAAATTCATAACTGTAGGTCCTAACATTTTGTCTTTCATACCTATTGCCATGAATGATTCGCCTTGCCACTCACTTTTCCAAAATTGAAATGCTCGAGTTGAAATTTTTACGCACAGAGGATCTGGCGCAGCAACAATTTTAGGGAACTTTTTGACGCCAGCTTGATAACTTGCATCTGGATATGGAGATGCATATGCACTCGCTTCATCGCTGTCAATTGTTGGCGCATACTTTTTGAAAAAACTAGCGAGATTTAATTCATTTGGCAGAACGATATCGTCATGCCATTTTAAGAATTCAGGACTGCTCACAGGCTCAACCAGCAACCCTGTATTCATGATGATTAATCTTTTAAAACGCTCTGGCATATCTTGAGGCAATGTAAGACCCAAAAGCCCTCCCCAATCTTGGCAAACCAAAGTAATATTATTTAAATCTAACCTCTTAATAAGTTCGATTAAGTAGTTACGATGAAACTCAAACGTATAAACTTTCTCATCAATTGGTTTATCTGACTTACCAAAGCCAAAAAGATCTGGGGCTATCACCCTGCCTCCGACATTAACAAATTCAGGGATCATCTTTCTGTAAAGGTAACTCCAAGCAGGCTCACCATGCAGACATAAAAAAACTTCTTCAGAGTCAGGATTACCTTCATCAAGGTAGTGAGCCCTCAAGCCTTCATATCCCTTCAAATCACTAAAGTAATTAGCTTTAAAAGGATAATCTTTAATATTATCAAAGCTACTTTGTGGTGTGCGTTTACTATTTATCATGCCTATTCCTCAACAATAAAAAACATTAGGTCAAGTGACCTATTTAAAATTTAGGTCAGATGACCTACAATGTCAACATTGAATTTAACTGTTGAGTACTCGTAAAATGATAAGGTTTGATTACTAAGCAGAAATACTTTGAGATTTTAATGAAGAAAAATGCCAAAACAGATTTAATAATAGATACGGCTTTGCATATTCTTAGACACGAAGGTGATTATGGCGTGACAATGAGAAAAGTTGCCAACGAAGCTGGTATGACTTTGAGCAATGTTCAATATTATTTCAAAAATAAAGATGAGCTTTTAAAGGCGATGGCAGATCGCTATTTCAAATCATGTCTTGACGATATGAGACAAATGGATCCAATAAGCAACCTAGAGAACCCAAGCAATGAGCTCCATTCGCTGCTAGAGAGCTTTCTAAGTCATGGTTTGAAATTAACCCAAATGTGCAGAATATTTAGGGAGTATTGGGCTATATCGACACGAAATGAAGTTATCAATCAACATATAAAATTTTACTACGAAGAAATGGCATTGATCTTAGCTGATAAATTGCGACCTATTTCTCACTCAGACTCAAACGTTTCTAGAGCTGTATCTATATTTATCCCATTTGTAGAAGGTTACTCAATCACTGCACAAGCTATGCCCGAACGCATTGATTCAATCTCAAAAATAATGACTGAAGTTATACTTAACTTACTTACTGATGAGCATGAATAAATTAAACTACATATAAATCTTCGTAAGTTATCATCTGTAAAATTTATTCAATCACACTCTTTTTTACTTTTAACCATGCAATCTAATAATTTATTGCTACTCTTTAGAAAAGTGTAAAGCAGGAATTGGTGTGCTTGAGTCAAAGGAATTTTTAAGGTTAATACTCGATACTCTCCCTGAGCATATTGTTGTCATCAACGCCGAAGGCGATATCAAATTTGTAAATCGCAGCTGGCAAACATTTGGCGAACAAAATAACTGTGCGTGCAATGAGCAATGGCAACAACAAAATTACCTCGCAATTTGTAGGTCAGCGGCTTGCCAAAACGATGAGTTTGGAGCAAAAGCGTTTAATGGAATAAAACAAGTAATTAACCATCAGTGCGAAGAGTTCTATCTTGAATATCCATGCCATAGCGACATGGAAAAGCGCTGGTTTTTAATGCGAGCAGCTTCTCTTTTTTATGATAATCAGCGTTTTATCGTTATAAGTCACTTAAATATCACCGAAAGAAAGCTTGCTGAACAACAAGTCCAACAACTTGCTAGAATTGATGGCCTAACACAAATAGCTAATAGACGATTTTTTGATAGTTTTATTTTACAAGAATGGAGTCGTTGCTCGAGATTAAATTTACCTGTTTCGTTAGCTATGATTGACCTTGATAATTTTAAAACGCTAAATGATAAATTTGGTCACTTAGTTGGTGATAGCTGTCTAAAAGAAGTTGCAAAACTACTGCCTGAATTTACTCGCAGGCCCGGTGACTTGTGCGCCAGATACGGTGGTGAAGAGTTTGTACTGGTGCTTGGCAATACACAAAGTAAGCAAGCACAAAGTCTAGTAACACGCTTAATAGATATGATCAGTAAATTACAATTAGCTGAACTTACAGGTCATCCATTAACGGTTAGTATTGGTTTAGCTACTATTTACCCTAGTAGCGATAGTGATGCCATGTTACTCATTGAAATGGCTGATTGCGCGCTTTATCAAGCAAAAGAAGCTGGCCGAAATCAACTTGTGGTTGCTGATAACATCGAGCCATTAAACCTAGAAAAATGCCCCTAATTAGGGGCATTGATTAGAGCTTGTTTATCCAGTTATTACTGAAATACTTTTTCGACATCAAGTACTTTAATATTTTTTGCTGGTATTGCGAGCTTATAGTCTGCAATTACTTTATCTTCAGCAACAAGTTCTGCTGGTTTTTCAGCGTTATACACCATTGGTGATGTTTGCTCTGAAGCTAAGCGTTTTTGCATGTCTTTGCCATCACCAGTAATAAACACATAGTGGATATTCTCTGTTTGCAGGTTATCGCGAATAACACGGTTAACATCATCAAGGGTTAGCTTTTCAAGCTTGCCACGCACATAGTCAACAAAGCTCTCTGTGTTATAGAACTCACTATCAAGGGCATAGCCTAATTGGCGGTCTTGGCTTGCAACCATTTGTGGCACAAAGTTAATTAAGAAGTTACGAGTCGCTTCAAAATCTTCTTTGCTGATGCCACTTTTAATTAGCTTATCAAGTTCAAATAATGCCGTACGTGTTGCAAAGTGCGCATCGTTATTAGAACGAAGCGGACGCAACCACACTTGGAAAATTTGCTCTGAACGACCTAAGTTAGCATCAGGTTTAGTTTGGAACATACCACGTGGGAAGTACTCAATGTATGCATAGTCACCATAGTTCATACCACGGGTTTGACGAATGCGCTGATACAAGAAGCTGTTTGAGCTGCGGTGTTCACCAAAGTAAGAGCGCACTAACCAAAGTGCGGTCCAGTCATCACTGCTACGAATTGTATCGATTGGGAAACCAAATGACACAGCGGTAGATTGCGCTGATTTTTCAACAATCGTTGCATGATGACCTTTAAGTTCTGGCGCATCAGGGATCGTTAAGCGGCTTTCTTTACCTTGTGGAAGCGATGTTAAATCTTTCAGCATAGTCGATTTAACATCACTCGGAATAGCACCAATTAGACCCACTGTTAACTTAGATTGGGTAAACTGATTAGCATAAAATGCTTTTACATCGTCAAGCGTCAGTGCTTCAAGGTCTGATAAATCACCATAGTTATAGCTTTCATACGGGTGGCCTTTATAAAGTTGATGATAAAGCACTTCTTTACCTAGCTCTTCGTCATTTGATGCTTTAAGGCCTGCTTTAATGCTATCAATAAGCTCTTTTTTCAGGCGTTTAAAATCATCTTCTCTGAAGCCAGGGTTTAGCATCTGATCGCTAACAAGTGCATACCACTGCGCAGCATTATCTTTATGTACACGACCACGTAAAGAAATCATCTCTTTATCAATTTGATAGCCAAAGCTTCCCGCTAGTGGGTATAACGCTTTTTGAATATCTTTGTAGCTCATCGTTTCTGAGCCACCTTGCGCTAGCATTGCAGCTGTTAATGCCGCCAAGCCTTTTTTGCCTTGGGGATCAGCCGCTGCACCGGTATTGAATAACCAGTTCACATCAACCAATGGTGAGCTATTTGTTTTATCAAGTACTTTAAAGTGACGCTCTGTTGGGGCTTGCTCAATACTGGCAACCGCCGCATTTAGGTCAACTTCTTGCTCAAAACCCGCTACTTTATCAAGCGCCGACATTGTCACCGTGGTACGGCTTGAATCAACAAAGTACTTGTTTGCTACCGCTTTGATATCTTCTGGCGTGATGCTATCAGCCGTGGCATAAAGTTGGTTAATCACTTCAGGGTCACGCTCAAAGTGCATGTAGCTTGCAAGTGTTGAAGCGATTGACTGCGATGAATCAAGACCATTAATAAAGCTATATTTTAGGTTTGATTTTAAATCCGCTAACTTTTGTGCATCTACTAACTCAGTACGTGCTTGTGCATAAGTACGGTTAATCGCATCACGGGCTTTAGCAAGGTCCGCTTCGTTCTCTACTTTTACAAAAACATGTAATAAACCTGGATCTTTAGTATCTGGGTTATAGGTAAACATTTGGCTGGCAATTTGTTTATCAACAACAAGTTCTTGATAAAGTGCCGAATTATTAGAGAAATAAAGCTGTGAGATCAAATCAAGAGCGGCACGGTCCTTTTGAGTAGGATCCCATGCCGTGCCTTTGTATGACACAAGCAACCAGTGGCCTGGTAAACCATCATTTTTCTCATGTACATATTTTGCTGTTTTTTGCTTTGGCTCAACAGGAATGTCTGCTTGGTAATCGCCTTTTTTCCAGTTACCCCAATGCTTTTTCACCATCGCCATGGTTTCTTGTGGATCAACATCACCAACAATGACTAAAGATACATATTCTGGTTTATAAAATTTAGCGAAAAACTCTTTACCGTACGCCATTTGATCAGGCATTGCTTCAATGTCTTCGAAAAAGCCCATTGTAGTGTGCTTATACGTATGCTTTTCGAATGCTTCGTTACGAACTGCAGAAAGTAACTTACGAATTGGGCTAGCATTATTCTTTAAATACTCACCTTTTACAGTCAGCGCTTCGGTGCGGAACTGCTCTTCGCTGTATGTCAGATTTTGGAAAATATCAGCTTCGATTTCAAGTACTTTATCTAAGTGCTCTTTTGAGAAGTTTAAGTGATAGTTCGTGTAATCGTTGGTCGTATACGCGCGATTATCAACACCCGAGTTCTTTAAAATATCTGAATACACATCTTGCGGGAATTTTTCAGAGCCTTTAAACATCATATGCTCAAAGAAGTGGGCAAAACCGGTTTTACCTGCTTCAACTTCATTACGTGAACCAACCGATACCGGAATTTGCAGTGACACAACATCTGGGTAATCCGTTTTAACGACCATCACGCGAAGGCCGTTTTCAAGCTCTTCTAATAGGTAATCTTGGCTAAATACACGGTTATCACCTTGGCTGACTCGCTGCTCAATTTCGACTTCTTTAACCATAGTTGACTGTGAGTTACTTGCGCAGCCACTCAGCGCCAGTGTTACAGCAACACTGGTTGCTAATAATCTAAATTTCATAATGTTCCCTTGTTAGTTATTTTTCTCATAATCATTGCTGCTTGATTATGCATCAAAGCGCCAGAAAATATGAGGGTCAGCGCAATAATTTATGTAAACAGGCGTGTCAATTTAACTAAACGCTCAGCTTTAAACTTGAGTAAAATTCATAGTCATTGAAAAACTTTCATGAAAAAAATCTATCTAGACGTCTAAATGGCTGCTATATTATTTGTCATAAACATTAGCACGAGCTGGAATGAGGATTATGGCTTTATCATTACAAGAGAAAATTGAAGACACCAACCAAGGCGTCTACCTGATCGGTACCACACCTCCAAAGTCAGGGACTGATAAAGCACAGCTTGAAACCATTGCCCAAAAGCTACTTGGTCGTTTACACGAAATTGAATACGATGGTGTGATTATTTACGACATTCAAGATGAAAGTAGCCGCATTGCAAAGCCTCGTCCTTTCCCATTTAAAGAAACAGTGGATCCACGTGAATACAGTCAATTACTGCGCAGCTTGTCACAACTAGATGTGATCACATACAAAAGCGTAGCGCAACGAGGTGAAGCTGAGTTTACCGAATGGCTAAACGAAACACGTAACGACTTCGAATTAAAAAACTTAGTGTTAGTGGGTAGTCCATCATCTCATGGCGATATCAAACTAAGCCTTCCTGATGCATATAAAACGCTTGTAAAGCAAAGCAGTGATGTGTTTTTAGGTGGCGTTACCATTGCCGAACGTCACGCTAGCAAACGCAATGAACATGAGCGCTTAGTTGAAAAAACAGCACAAGGTTGTAAGTTTTTCATCTCACAAGCCGTTTACAATGCCCAAGCGACGATTGATTTAATCACTAGCTACGCCCGTAGTTGTAAAACACAAGGCACAGCACCAAAACGCATTATTCTAACGTTTACCCCTTGTGGGGGTGAAAAAACCTTAGACTTTATGGAGTGGTTAGGAATTTCAGTACCAGAAGCAACTAAGTACCGCATGTTAGATTCTGCAAATACATTGAGTGAATCAGTGCGTATTTGCCGTGAGAATCTCGATTTAATTTTACAAAGCTGTGCGCATTTAGATGTACCGCTAGGTTTAAATATTGAGAGCTTAACTAACCGTAAAGAAGAAATTGATGCGTCAATTAACCTTTACCGTTTACTTAAAGCAACCATGGAATTAAACCTAGCTGAAAAGCAAATAGCTTAGCGGGTAAGTTTAGAGGCTTGCTTTTTCTCATACATATCTTCATCAGCCCGCTTTAATAGCTCAGCAAATGTTTCTTTAGGTTGAGCTACAATACCTGAGCCTATACTCAAATTAAGTTCAGGTATTGCCATATGTTTAAGGTTTTCTTTAAACGCTTCATTAAGTTTGTAGCTAATCGCTTCGATACAGTCGTTACTTTTCACTTGCAGAACCGCAATAAATTCATCTCCTCCTAAGCGGCCAATAATATCAGCCTCTCGTAGATATTGCTTCAATGTATCAGCCAGACATATCAGTGCTTTATCTCCTACTTCGTGACCATGCTTATCATTGAGTGGTTTAAAGTTATCTATATCGATAAACAAACAACAGATATTAAAGCCCAACCGGGCGGCAAGATTTAATTTATGTTGGCAAAGTAAATTGAGTGCGCGGCGATTATAAATATTTGTGAGGGGGTCTAGCATCGCAATTTCACGCATTTGGGTGAAATTATCAAGTAGAGCTAAATCATCTTCCACCATATCCCTAAGCTGTTCGATGAGTTCTAAAAGACTATGCTGATAATCAGTTTTCTTAAAATCCATTACACAAAAAGTACCAAACGGTTCCCCGCTCGGCCAAGTTATAGGCACACCTAAATAGGATTCAACGCCATCGACAGTAAGTGGACAATCATCCCATTGATTATCTAGACTAACTTGTGGAATGTATAAAGGAGCCATATCTTTTAATACCTTTTTGCAAAAGATATTGTCGTCAATGGCTAACTCGATTCCAGCATGGTAAGGGTTTTCTCGTTGTTCGCTAGAAACAATTATGCGGTATGCTTCATCTGTCTTATGAACAATAAAGCCTGCAGGCGCTGAGAATAACTCGGTCATTAAATCGACTGTTTTTTGCCATTTTTGCAAAGAAAACTGGTTGTCAGGCTGACAAAATGACCATTTATTAACTTCTAACATACTACACACTTATTTTAGTCAGTGGATAGTATAAATATACGTCACTTTTTACAGTGTCTCATACTTTTTTGACCCAAAATACGCTTTTTATCTCGCGAGCGACGAGCTTTATTAGTGTTTTTTCTTATATTTTTAGGCTCTTTCGTTAAATCAGGCTCATACCCCGGTAACCACTGAGGAGTAAGTCTGGTGCCCAGTAAAATGTCTATTTCATCTAATAACCATTGTTCATCAATGCTAACTAGCGACAACGCTAACCCTTTTTCGCCAGCACGACCTGTACGACCTATTCGATGCACATAATCTTCAGCCACATAAGGTAGCTCATAGTTAATGACATATTTTAAAGAGGCAATATCAAGGCCGCGAGCGGCCACATCAGTCGCGACTAATACCCGAGTTACACCAGATTTAA
Source organism: Pseudoalteromonas sp. DY56-GL22 (assembly GCF_041414715.1). Taxonomy (NCBI): domain Bacteria; kingdom Pseudomonadati; phylum Pseudomonadota; class Gammaproteobacteria; order Alteromonadales; family Pseudoalteromonadaceae; genus Pseudoalteromonas; species Pseudoalteromonas sp. DY56-GL22. Next base: position 109,864 of record NZ_JANHZR010000003.1, read on the forward strand.
AGTTTTGTAATGCTTTATCTCGCGCCCCTTGGCTTTTATCACCATGAATTGATTCGGTTTTTAAGCCATCTTTACACATTTCTTTAGCAAGCACATCAGCAGTTTGTTTAGTTCGGGTAAATATCAGTACTTGCTGCCAATTTTTCATGCCAATCATATGTGACACCAGCTCACGTTTACGGTCTTCATCAACCGCATAAACTAGTTGCTCAACTTCAACCGCTGCCGAGTTGCGTTTATTCACTTCAACTAGTTTAGGATCATCTAGTAACTGTTTACTAAGCTTAAAGATACTGTCATCAAATGTGGCTGAAAAAAGTAAGGTTTGGCGTTCTTTCGGCACATGACGCAAGATACGTTTTATCTCGTCAATAAACCCCATATCAAGCATGCGATCAGCTTCATCAAATACCAAGGCATTAATACTAGAAAGTTTAATACTGCCTTTGATCAAATGATCAAGTAAACGCCCGGGAGTTGCAACAACAACCTGCGCCCCTTTTATGGCTTTAATTTGTGGCCCAATACTAGCGCCGCCATAAGCCAATGCCGCTTTTATTTCAGTATGCGCAGCATAACGCTCTACACTTGCAAAGACTTGCTGTGCGAGCTCTCGGGTTGGCGTTAAAATTAGGACTTTAACAGCATCAGGGAGTACTTCAGCAGATAACAAATTGTGCAGTAGTGGTAAAACAAAGGCAGCGGTTTTACCCGTACCAGTTTGTGCGCTGCCCATTACATCTGCACCCGCTAAAATAAGTGGGATGGTTTGCGCTTGAATTGCTGTGGGTGTGTGATAATTCTCTTCTTGCAAGGCTGTTAGCAATGCAGGTGCAAGATTTAACTCTGAAAAGGTCGCTACTGACATAGTCTGAAGTATATTTAGCTATAAAAATGCTATTGTACGCGGAACATCAGCAACAAAAAAGGCGCAATAAGCGCCCTTTGTCGTAATTGTAAAGATTACGCCGGTTTAAGTGACTCTTTACGGTGATTATAAAAACTAATTAGGTCATTAACCGTTGTTTGGCAATAATCACGAATGCCAGATACAAGCATGTGCTTTTCACCCGCCCCTACTTTTTCGCCATTTTCTAACAGGTTGAAGCGAAGCGTAATTTTTCCGCGTTTGCCAGTAAACTCAAAATCAGGCTCAGCAAACTCTAATTCAGGTGCACTGATATCAAGGCGGTCAAGGTTAATCAACATTGATTCGTAAATCACCATTGGGCGGGCTGGGTTGATCATCACATCTTGCTTGCCCATTAATGGAATGATGACATGTGGGAAGGTAGTACCAGAAAACTCAACATAGTTTTTTATTAAGCTATTTGTTAACTCAGGACATTGGCTAACAGCCCCTTCACGCTTTACTTTTAGCATCACTTTTTCGCCATCGGTGATAGCAAACTCATCAGCACCTTCAGGAAAAGTCAGCTTTGAATTTTCATCAACCATACCGGCAAAAGTGAACTCCATTTTTTCACTAATACCATAGCGGTTTAAAACCAGCGAAAAAAGTAAATCGCCCGGCACACAAAACTTTTTAGCATCTTTATCGTGTAACGGATTGAAATCATCCGCCACTAACTTAGCAAAGCGACAGCCTTGCTCGCGTGAGATAGAAACGTAATCAGCATGCTGCTGATAATAAGGACTTAACATATTTGTTCACTGCTTAAACTACTTATAACCTATCTATACTATCAGAAAAAAAGCAAACAGAGGTCGAATCTGTTGAGTATCATTTTCTATATTAACTTTGTGAAAGACTAATTACTTTCAGAGCGCGCACCAAATTGTATCAATTTGTACGAAACAATTAACAAATAAGCGTGAATAGTAAAAACTAATAGCGCATTTATATAGTGAAAAATTATTACATAAAAACAAATATAAATTCACTTTATCTTTTAAAACAACAAGCTAATAAAGATCTGAACGAGGCACTACAAAAAACTCTGAAACACAAGCTTTAATGTAAGGCAATTTGTAGCTAATGAAATAAATGAGGTATGATAAGCGCGCTTTTTTATCATGAAATAACTCATATAGACTGCATAAATAATAATGATAATAAGCGGTAAATAAATGAATACTCACTATGATTTTGAATGGTTTCATCTGTTTTTAATGGTAAATATTGCTTTGAAATTTAGACGACCAATCGCTCAGGGACTTGGTTAAATGATAAACCGATTAAGCTGGGCGGCTCTGCTTTTTTGTTTTTGCTGTTACTCTCAAGCTGAAGATAAAGCTGAACAGGTCTTTTTTAAAGTTTCACCAACAGTCTGTGTGACAGAAGCAAAACAAAAAGCCTGCGAGTTTAATGTGCAAGTTCATTTTCGAGTTGCTCCTTATGAAGAACTTTGTTTAGAAGTAACCCAACGCCCTCATTACACTCAGTGCTACACGCAAACAGGATTAATAGCCAAACAGTTTTTAATCAAAACAGAATACCCTCTTACCGTTAAGTTAATTAACCCTTTGAGCAGCAACGTTGTTAAACAGCAGCGTCTCTCAATAGTTAGCTATGAAGCCAAAGATTACCGTATAAAGCGGCGCTTTGGCTGGAGTTTATGATGCAGCATATTTTTTTAATTGAAGATGATGTGAAACTAGCCAATTTAATTCAAACATTTTTATTAAAACACGGCTATACCATTGATGTATTTAATACAGCTGAAGATTACCGTAGTAGTGAAATTACCTTTATTCCCTCATTGATTATCTGTGATGTGATGTTACCTGATGGCAATGGTTTTGAATTAATTTCACAACTAAAAGAAAAATACACCTGTCCTGTTATTTTTTTAACAGCTTTAGACTCAGTGCAATCACAAATTAAAGGCCTAAACTTAGGTGCTTACGACTACTTAATAAAGCCCATTAAACCTGAGCTATTATTAGCGAAAATTAAAACAATCATCGCCCACACTGTAAACCAAGATAGCTTTTCAGATCACAGCGACTGTTTACGCATAGACAGTAAAAAGCGTGATATCTACTTTCATAATACTGCTCTGAACCTAAACGAGAGTGAATTTGATATTATCGCCTATCTAGCGAAGAATATGCCGCAGCCAGTCTCTCGCGAAGTGCTGTTTAAACATGTCATTGGCCGTGAGTATGACGGACTAGACCGCGCTATAGATTTAAAAGTGAGCCGATTACGTAAAAAACTCAAAGATACGATAAGCAGCCATAAAAATTCTTTGGATATTAAATCGGTGCGAGGCAAAGGCTACAGTTTGGATATTTCAAAACTATGAAGCAGCAATTTTTTAAGCTTTACCTGATTATCACAGTAAGCTTAATTGCTTTAGTTCTTGCGTTTGGTCAGCTTTATAATGAGTTTTTTTCTAAGCATGTGCCGAGTATACAAATTAGTGTTGCTGAACTTACACAAATAGCAGAGCAAAAAGACTCGCGGATCAGTAGCCTAAGCATAAGTGAAATTGCATTGCCTGATTCTTTGCTCAACACGTTTAATCAAGACGGTATTATCAGTGTCACTGAGCATAATCAGCAATTTATATATCTCAAGGGCAGTAATGGTAGCATTCAAAAAGTTGGCCCCATTAACCTGATTTCACACGCAAAAACTGACTGGTTTGCTTTTTTCGCCTTTTATTTTTTGCTTGGTGTGATGATTTTATTGTTTATACGCCCAGTGTTTCGTGATTTGAGCTTATTGCAACGTGCAGCCTACCGCTTCAGCAAAAAACCGCAACGAATAGAGCTCGATATAAAGCCAAATTCATCCATTGCACCGCTTGCAAACACCTTTACTGATATGTCAGAGCGTATCAACAAATTTGTGCAGCTTCATAGCGATTTATCCCGCATTATTTCTCATGAAATTCGTACCCCACTCTCGCGTATGCGATTTGCGTTATCAATCGCAGAACTAGATTCGTTAGAAAGTAGCCAAATAGAACGTGATATCGATGAGATTGAATTGCGCTTAGAACAATATTTATCGTTTGCTCGTTTAGAGCATCAACAAAGTGTGTTTAACCAGGAAAAAGTTAACTTATCTAAACTGATCAACACGGAAATAGCTAAATTTGATTTATACAAAGAACTCAAATTTATTCCAACTCTTGAGGTTGACGCTGCTTTTTGCGAAACAAGCTTTATGGCAATCGCGGTACAAAACTTACTGATCAACGCCACAAAATACGCAAAACACACTATTTATATAAGCACTGAAGAGAAAGCAGGTAATTACTTGATAAGCGTCACAGATGATGGACCAGGGTTGCCTATAAATGCTGATGCGTTAATTGAACCATTCAAACAAGGTGAAGGAGATAAATTGGCGAGTGGTTATGGATTAGGACTTTATATCGTGCATCGTATTGCTAGCTGGCATGGCGGTAAAATTGGTTTAGCCAATAACCTCGAAACGGGCGGCGCTCAAATCTCAATCAGTTGGCCTAAAAATGGTATGTAATGCCAGTAAAACCTGAGAAATAGCCATTTTTATTAATCATATGTGAGTTAGCTAAATTGCTATCAAGCCAAGTGTGCTTTAGTTTGAAATCAACACTAAAATTATCACTGATCGGATACTCGTAGCTTACTTTTAAATAGTAATTGGTGGCACTTTCTAAATTATAACTTAATAAGCGAGTTTTGCTCTCAGTGGGGCTAACCGTGTAGTAATAGTCAATTAACTCTTCATTTTTGTAGTTTATACCAGCCTCAATGCCAGCAATACCGGAAAACAATGTAAATGCTTGGTAGCCATTGAATAAGATTTCATAGCCATTATGAACATTGGTTATATCGTGCACGTATGCCGCACTCAACCAAATGTCGTCATAAACATTTAAAGCTGATGAAAAGCCAGCCATATAAGAAAGGTTACGCTCTATCGGTGTTAAGTTAATTGGTGAAGCACTTGGAATTATAGGTCGACCTGAACTAGAACGTACCACACCTGTCGCGTAGAGTTTATCTACCCCATCTAACTCAAAGAAAAAGCCATCATCATTAAAGCGCCCCAGTAAATCAATATAAAATTTCTCAGATTCAAATAAGCTGTAACCAATAGAAAAATCATCGAAATACCAGCTATCACCATAATAAGCCAAGCTTGGCAGAATTGGCGAAATAACATCATCGGCATCAAGTACTGGGTTCTCAATACCACCGTAGCCTAGCGTAACGCTTGCATGAAAAGTAGACTTTTTAATCAATTGCGGCTGCTTAACATCATCCTGCGCAAATGCAGTTGATGCAGCTAAGCAACACATTGAACCAAACAACCTTTTCATTAACGTAACTCACCTTAATGCCGAAATAAACGACTACTATACTAACTTAATAAACTAAAACTCTTTTAGCCCTTTCTGTGCTGGGGCGATCATAGCGTTTGCATACATTTTTGTATAATTTTTTTGCCACACAACGCAGTAAAATGACTTATTTTATCTACTATCGTCAAACTAACATACTGAAAGAAATATTAAATAGCTTGTACATTTTGCTACATAGGTTTTCAGTTTTAGTTATTAAATTCCATTATTTAATTTACTCAATGACAAAAAAAGGGCCCGAAGGCCCTTTGCTACATAACACACTTAGGGAGTGTTTAGTCTCGTTTCATACGGCGACGAAGACCGGCAAAACCAGCTAATAACACTGTTATCCATGCTAAAGAGCCGCTTGAGCCTCCTTTTTCTTTTGACTCTGGTGTCACAGCAGTTGGTTTATCAACACCATCTGAGTTAACAGTTAAGACAAATGATGTTTCAGCTTTATCAGTTGGGTTTTCTATATCAGAAACCACAACCGTTACATCAATATCGCCATAGAAATATTGTTCAGGGGTGATGGTTACCGTATCACCATCTACTTCATAGCTTGCGTTATCTGCAATTACAGATATTTCATTTCTTGAATTCATCTCATCGATATGCTGAACCTCAAATGAAATAGATGTGTACTCTTCTGTCACCATATCATCAAGTGCAATCACTGTGATGTTACCAGGGATCGCCAGTGTTGCAGTTGAAGTCATGTCATTCAGACCCGAGATTGCTGCTTTAGCTGCAACTTCAAGTGTTTGACCTGTAGCTGTTGGCATAACTTCGGCCCATGCGGTGACTTCAAATTGTGATGACTCTGGACCAACATAGTCCATACATACTACGTATCCATCGCTGATTACTTCATCTAAGTTGTTATAAGCAATCTGAATACCGCGATAGCTTTCAAGAGGACCGTATTGATATTGTGCACCGCGGAAACCTTGTAAACCGATACTTCCAGCAGGACGAGTAGTACCAAAATCTAAATTATCGTATGCATAGTAAATTTCATGCTCGCCTTTACCAAAGCGCGTTTTGGCATTAAACAGCACTTGGAAGTCAAATGAGTTATCACGTTTAGTGTAAGTGTATTGACCCGTTTCACGATCATAAACAGGGTTGTCGTAATCTGACGCGTTATCCCACTCAATAATACCCCAACCTGTTGTTGTACTTGCAAGGGAGATCCCTTCGTTAGACGATAAACCCACTGACATTACTGAACGTAATAAGCCGCTCTCTGCAAACTCCCAACCACGCCATAATGGACCCATATTCTCATAAGGGAATGTTTCATAAGGAAACGGATTATGCACTGGGAAGAAGTAACGACTACCGCTTGTATTCACTGTCCCCATACCACGAATTTGAATTATCGAGTTTTGGATATTTGTATTATCAGCATTGTTATAGAGACTGAATGTGTCAAATGCGCCATTGTAAAAGCTTGCTATTGGTAACGAATAACCACTTCGTGAATTATATAGATTACTTTCATCGAAGCCTGAAAGCATAGGCATAATGCCAAACTCAGATAAGTCGACATAACCGCCTGGGTTTGAGTTACCAAAATCAGGCGTACGACACATTTCATCAGTGATGTTATCAGTGACGATGTAATCTGGCTCTACATCTCGGGTATCCGCTTGTGTGCCCGTTACAATAACTTTACCATCAGCAATTTCAACGTTGATTTCAGATGCTGTTGAAACCATTACATTTTCTGCTTTGATATCAAGACCAGCAGGAATATCGAGTTCTAGTGAGAACTCACGATCTATACCTGAGTTATTCGCTAATACTTCAAATGTGTAAGGCACCATATCGCCCACTTTTGCACCTGTATATGGCGCATCAAGATGAGCAACATCATTGCCACGGTTAAGCTTAAATGGAATAGAGCCTAGGTTGCCATGATTTACGGCCGATGTGCCCACATCAAGCAAAGAGTAGTAAACGCTGTCTGAATCAAATTCCATATCCCAATTAACAGTCATTTCAACTGTGTTTTGGCCATCACTGCTAGGAAGGCTGGCTGTCACACCAGAAGCTACTTGATCAGACACAACCGCTGTAGCAAGTTCAAAGGTTTCTTCAACAGCATCAACAGACGATTTATTCGTATTATAAACTACAACCCAGTACTCACCTTCTTCAGGGTTGTTGATATTACAGAAGTTTTTATAAATTAAATGGTTAGATACACATAAGATCTCGTCTTGTGGCTGAACAATACCATCACCGTTATAATCTTTACCTACATAGATTATTGGGTTACCCACATTCAAGGTACCTTCTAGCTCAGATTCAACACCAACAGTTTCAGCAATAAAACGTTTTGTGTTCGCAGGCACTGTTACAAACTTAGTAAATGTTGCTTCGTCTAGAATATCACTAGCATCAACTTCTTCTGTTCGATTCATGGCCCACGGGAAAGTACGCTCATCATCTTTTGGCAAAGTTACTGTCGTGATATCTGCTTTAACCGGCTCATATGCGCGTGCAACAGGTGCTTCAACACTCGGTAATACAATACCTTTAGCAACATAAGTGCCTACATTTGAATGAGCAGTTGTTTCTAATGAAGATGGTAAATTACCGCGGTCATATTTAAACGCTACTGGCCAATGTGCATCTGGGATACCAGCTTCTTCAGCTTGGAACACAAGGTTGGTATGAAGCTCAACTTCTGAGTTACTAAACCAATCTTGGGTATCCATGATTGATGCTTTAACAATGATTGTTTGCGTTTCACCTTTTTTCAGTGTGAAAGTTTTCGGGAAGATATCAATATTCACACCATTTTGAGCGGTTTGTGAATTAACATCAAATGCCCAGTTTTCAACATCTTCATGGCTTACAGTCCAGGTTCCATCTTCTGTTGCTTTGATAGTTCGAACCCATTGACACTCTGGTGCACAAGAAAAGTTAACCAAATTTGGTAAGTTAAGTTTGTGAGGTGTACCGCCATTATATGGATCAGCCGCTAAGAAGTTGTCGGCTGTTTCGTCCATAACAAAACCTGCTTCAGCTGCTAATGCAACATTGATTCGACCTGCACCAGCACGGTAAATTTTAGCATCAGCAACAACATCATTTTCACTGTTTAAACGATGGTACTTAACTACGTTTTCGGCAGTCATTGATAGTGCAGATTGAATCTCGGCTGCACTCCACTCAGGATGAATCTGACGCAGTAATGCCATTGCACCGGCAACATGAGGTGATGCCATAGACGTGCCGCTAATCGCTGCATAATCTTGACCATGTGGTGCCACAAAAGGATGCTCATCAGAGTATGCCGCATAAATATCAACACCAGGAGCTGCAAGTGTTGGAGCTAGTACTTCAACATTCGAATAAGATGGACCTCGCGATGAGAAGGTTGCTAACCAATCAGCATCTTCAGCATCAACACGGCGCTCAATCACTGTTGGCTTAATAGTGATCATATGACCTTTCTCTGATGTGCTATCAACCCAATCTTCTAAACCGTCATCGGGCCACACACCATTCCATTGATCATAGGTAAAATGAACGCCTGGTAATGAGTAAGCCTCAGGTACTGTAGCTTGATCACTGTCACGGTTGAACATAATGAAACCATCAGCGCCACCGGCTTTTACATGATCTACTTTTGCGGTACGGGCATTGGCAGCTGTATCTGTAGCTGAGTGACGTTGACAGATTACAATAACATTCGTGCTGCCATCAGCCGCACCAGCTATTTCTGTCCCATCTTTGTAGAAATTAAACGTATTTTCAGGATAATCGGCAGTACAGTATCCATCAGAGTCTTTAAAGCCATTGACGTCTTCATAGTCTTTAGCCCAGACAACAACGCCGGTAATTTCTTCGCTATTAATGGCACCGCCAACTAACCCCATATCTGACCAACTTGGTACTTCAGAACCCATCGTTTCATCAGCAAAGCCCGCATATTCAACTGCAGTTTCAACGACAACAGTACGGCCATGTGTTGTTGCTGCAACTTGCGCAAGCCACGGCGACGAGTTATCTAAATAGCCAAAACATTCAGCTGCGCCACACCCCTGACCGCTGTTACCTGCTGCCGCGGCAACGTTGATGCCCGCTTCACGCGCTGCTAAGAATGCAAGTTGTACTGGATCGGCCCAAACGTTTGAATCGGCTCCACCAATTGAGAAGTTGATTACATCAACCCCATCAGAAATTGCATCTTCAATACCAGCAACTAACGCTTCACCAGGACAACCTGCATATTCTTCACTTGATGGGTAACATACTTGATAAGAAATAATATTTGCATGCGGTGCAACACCTGAGATTTCAGGGAATAAACCCTCTTTCAAGATATTGCCATCAGTATTTTCACCAAAACTAGGTAGCATATATGGAACGTCTTTGACTACGTTACCTGCCGCAGTTGACGCAACATGCGAACCATGACCTTGATAATCTTCACCAATCGCTGGCCAGCCTGGGATCATGGCATCAAACGCATCTGTGATCACATCGTAAGAACGTACACCAATTAGTTTGTTATTACATTGAATCTCTTCTGGCTCTTCAACACAGTCACCAACATAAACGCCCGCACCAAATGGGTTTTCATGCTCATAACCATCAGCACCCACAGCTGCAAATGACGGGTGATCTGAGTTAATACCTGTATCAATAATACCTATGATTTGGCCTTCACCTTTGCCCTTGATCCCACTTGGAACACTTGTTCCATCCCAAATTTGATCAGCACCGATGTGCTTAGGGCCTTCATCTGAAAGTAAATCATAATTTTTAGAACGCATTACTGATACAACAGAGCCAAGCGAAGCGACCTGTAATGCCTCTTGCTCTGTCATTTTTACAGAGAAACCATTTAGCGCTTTAGTGAATTGACGGCGCATCTCTGTACGCCCTGTAACTGCCGTTACGTTTTGCATAACAGCACGTTGTTTCGAATAAAGCTTGTTTTGATATTCTGTAACGGCTGAAATTGCAGGCTGACCTTTTTCAAAAACTTTGGTAATACCTTGAGCTTGCATAGATTTTGATAAAGACGAAGTTAAGTCTCTAGCTTCAAGAGCAACAGAGTTATCACGTAAACGAATAATATAAATATGTTCGCCACCCAGACCTTCTTCTTTAAATTTGCTTGCTTGGCTATTTAATTGAACATTTAAACCATCGTTTTGTAGCATGCTTGAAGAGTTACCTTGCTCGAACTCTTTGGAAAATGCTTTCACTTCTTCAAATGTAATATTTGGTGCTTTTAATTGGTGCTTAACTTGATTGTTCTCAACACCGACTGCATGTGCAGCACTAGCACTATAGAGAGCTGCAGCAACAGCGATCGAAAGTGTTTTGACTTTCATAAAGTATCCCCTGGATAGTTAGTTTGAATAGTTATTCAAGCTTTTTGAATTTCCATTTCAACGCTTGTAGTAACAATATAACCACAGGGAGAATCAAAAATGACGTACATTCGTGTAGCGTTTTGTACACACTGTTAACATTAAAGTTACCAAAGGTGGGCTAATATAGCGTTTCTATATACAATATCTCTGAATACAAAATAGAAGTAGCATATTTTATTTAGGTAAGAAATGAAGATAAAATTTATTTATTAATAAATTGATTATGATGATGCAGTGGTAAATCGCATAACTCTCATGCAACTATAACTTGAGCTGGCTCATGGTTTTCAAATTCTAAGCAGTAAAGGCTTTACCAGCGATGAGCAAAACTGTCATTTTGCAACATTGTGTTCTGGTAAAGCCTATCGTTTTTAGCGGTTTAACGCTTGCTGAGAAATCATTTCAGCAACACTACCCACTTGTACTGACATACTCTCTTGACTAGGCGGAAATGCCTTAAAGGTTTTTACAAACTCTGCAATTTGATTACCTGCTGGGCCTAAAATCCAACTACGGTTTTCTGCCCACTCATCATACCCCCTAGCATCAATGAAACGCTCAAATGGATCCATTTTTAAGTTAATAATATAAGGTGTAGTAAGGGCTTGCTGTGTAGACCTAAACCAATGATTTTGTTCCGTAAAGATTAATTTCCAGTCACCGTAACGCATTCCATGAAAGGTCGTCTCGGTGAAATAATAAAACTCTTTACGCTTTGTTTTACCATTGTTTAGTAAGATATCACTTTGATCGAAACCATCTAAATGAACCTTATACTTTTGACCATTGATTTTGGTACCTTTTAATAAATTAGCTTTTAAATCTTTATCGCCAACCCACGACATAATCGTTGGCATCCAATCTTCCATTGTCATGAACTCACCTGTGCTCACACCTTTAGGAATATGGTCCGGCCATTTAACAACCATAGGTACTCTGAAGCCACCTTCCCAGCCACCAACGCCTTTTTCACCATGAAATGGCTGATTACCACCATCTGGCCATGAGTTTGATGCGGCACCGTTGTCGGTAGAAAACATCACTATTGTGTTATCAGCGACTTTAAGTTCATCAAGTAAGTTAAGTAACTCACCTACATCATCATCCATTTCGGCCATACCATCAGCATATAAACCAAAGCCAGTTTTACCGTCATAAGCTTTATTAAGGTTAGTTTGGTAATGCATTCGAGTTGTGTTATGCCACACGAAGAAAGGTTTATTCTGTTTTACTGCATCACGAATAAAGCGTTTTGACTCTACAAGTACTTCTTGGTCTAAATTACGCTGACGCTCTTTTCCAAATGGGCCAAGATCTTTAATCTCTTGTTTGCCATTTCCAAGCGCTTTTGAATGAATGACTCCACGCATTTTTAAGCCTAACTTTTCTTGTGTTTTAGCGTCTTGAGGATAATCTTGCTGCTCTGGATACTCACCCGCATTGAGGTGATATAAGATACCAAAAAATTCATCAAAGCCATGATTTGTAGGTAAGTGTTCATCACGATCACCTAAGTGATTTTTACCGAATTGGCCTGTAACGTAACCTTTTGATTTGAGCATGGTTGCTAAGGTTGGATCTTTCTCTTGCAAACCTTGTGGTGCGCCAGGAAGACCTACGGTACTGAGACCTGTACGCATAGGATACTGACCAGTAATAAATGCAGCGCGGCCAGCAGTGCACGAGGCCTGTGCGTAATGATCCATAAATATCATGCCATCATTCGCAATGCTATCAATGTTCGGTGTACTGCCTCCCATCATACCTCGATGGTAAGCACTAATATTCCACATACCAACATCATCGCCCCAAATAACAAGTACATTGGGTTTTTCTGCAGCGACACTTGGTAAACTTAAGCCTAAAATGGCCACACAGGCCAGTATGTATTTAAACATCACTTTCTCCTTGAAAACTGACTAAAGCATTTGCCTTAGCTTCAAAAATCCCTCGCTTGCAGTCACCTTATACTGCTTTCTTAAGATATTCATACAAGTGATAAATTGTGCATGTTTAATACTATTAGAGCAGTCCCTATTTACAAGTTAAATCTGGGGTAACTTTGATTTAAATATAAAAAAACCGAGCATAAAGCTCGGTTTATAAAACTAAAGGATGATTAAGCTTGCGGATAATCGCGGTATGCACGCTCAATTTTTTTCGCTTGCTTTTTAGACACACCAAGATGTGCTAAAGCAACACGTAAACGAGCACGCGATAAGTCAGAGCCTAAAATTTCCATCGCATCAAGTACTGATGTTGAAGATGTCTTACCTGTGATAGCCACAAAGATTGGCTCTAGGAAGTCTTTAATCTTCAACTCATGGAAAGTCGCCACTTCTTTTGCGATAGCAAAAATCGCTGGTTTTTCCCAACTACGTAAACCTTCTAATTGCCAGATGAAGAACTGTAATGCTTGACGGATTACATCTTCATCAGCTTTACCTGCTGTTAATAGCGCAGGATCATAACTTGGAATACCACCTACAAAGTGGCCCGCAAGGTCAACCATGTCAGAAAGCGTATTAATACGTGTTTTAGCTTCTGGCAATACTTTAGCGAATAGCTCGGTATTAAATTTCCAATCAACAAAACGCTGCATTAGCTCTGCATCAGATAAGTTTTCACGGATCCACATACCGTTTAACCAACTAAGCTTATCGATATCGAAAATTGGGCCGCCAAGCGACACTCGTTTCATATCAAAGTGTTCAATCATCTCTGCTAAGGTGAACTTTTCACGCTCATCAGGCATTGACCAACCCATACGGCCTAAATAGTTTAATAGTGCCTCTGGAAGGTAACCCATTTCTTTATAGTAGTTGATTGAAGTTGGGTTTTTACGCTTCGATAATTTTGACTTATCTGGGTTACGCAGTAACGGTAAGTGACCTAGTACTGGCGCTTCCCAACCGAAGTCTTCATATAATTTTAATAGCTTAGGCGCTGAATTGATCCACTCTTCACCACGGAAAATGTGGCTAATTTGCATGTGATGATCATCAACAACGTTGGCAAGGAAGTAAGTTGGGAAACCATCTGCTTTAAGTAGCACTTGCATGTCTACATTTTCCCATGGGATCTCAATTTCGCCACGTAGGTAGTCGTTAAACTTAAACGTGCCTTCGCTTGGGATCTTCATACGGATTACGTAAGGCTTACCCGCTTCAAGGTTTGCTTTAATTTCATCTTCAGAAAGATTTAAACCACGACCATCGTATTTAGGGCGTAGGCCTTCGGCCATTTGCTCTTCACGCATTTGGTCTAGTTCTTCGCTCGTAGCAAAACAGTAAAAAGCTTTACCCTGTTCAACTAACTGATGCGCGAATTTCTTATATAAATCGCTACGCTCAGATTGACGGTATGGACCAAACTCACCGCCTACATCTGGACCGTGATCCCAGTTTAAGCCTAACCATTGTAAGCTATCCATAATAGCTTGCTCTGATTCTGGCGTACTACGAACTTGGTCTGTATCTTCAATACGTAACACAAACTCACCGCCTTGCTGCTTAGCAAAACAGTAGTTAAATAATGCGATATATGCAGTACCTAGGTGCGGGTCACCAGTTGGTGACGGAGCAACACGGGTGCGAATTGTCATGGTTATATCTCTCAAAAGACAATTAAAAAATTTGCCCAAATGCTAGCACAGCACGGGCTATAATCGAAGTGAAAAGCCGCTTTATGCCGCGACTTTATCTAAATAAGCAATGATATCGTTTGATTCATACAACCAAGTCACTTGGCCGTTTTCTTCAATGCGTAAACAAGGAACTTTTACTTTTCCGCCCTGCTCTAATAGCTCCTGGCGAAATTGCTCGTTATCTTTGGCATCACGGGTTTCAACTGAAAGGCCTTGACGTTTAATGGCACGGCGTACTTTCACGCAAAATGGACAGGCTTTAAATTGATATAGTTTAAATTGTGATGTCACTGAATCAAGCGCGGCTTGCTCTGCTGCCGGACGCTTTTTACTACGTGGCGTGAATACAAAATCAAAAAACAAAATGATGCGGCCTAACAACCAACGAACAAACTTCATCTTACCTTCTCATAGGGTTCAAAAAAATAGTGGGCAATTTTAACACAGCTAAGCGCGCTGCAACACCTTAAAACAGCTCAATTGAATCATCTTGAGGTTGGCTTTGTTGAATATCTAGTTCGGAATAGGCAGTGACACAATTACGACCGCTGTTTTTAGAATGGTATAAGGCCTGATCGGCTTTTTGCACAAGGCTGGCAACCATTTCAAACTCGTAGATTGGCATAAAACCACTACTCACTGTTAAGTTGCCTACTTGAGGAAATGGGTATTGAGCAACACAGGAGCGAAAACGATTAAGTGCATTTCGTGCATCTAGCTCGTCACTTGCTTGAAATAACACAGAAAACTCTTCGCCGCCGTAGCGAAAAACGTAATCTTCAATACGAAAGTTATTTTTTAAAAGCTGTGCCACAAGTAAAATAACCTCATCACCAATTACATGACCATAGTTATCATTAACACGTTTAAAATGATCAATATCGACCATAGCAAGGAACCAATGACACTGCTTAGAGTCATGCTCGACCGCTGTATTGGCAGCTATCTCAATCACTTTTTTATCAAATGTTTGCCTGTTAAGAAGTTCAGTAAGTGGATCCTGCTGTGATTTATGTAATAAAGAGAGCTGATTCGCATAGATATTCAGCATATAAATAGCTAACATACTGCAGCGCTCGGTTAACTCTTTATCAGATTCAACAACAAGTATACCGACAACATTGCCAGTGTAATAAATTGGCACATATGTCGATATCACCCCACAATCACGGCTAATCCGAATTTTATTGCGACTGACTTTTGCCAATAAGTCTAGGACTTCTTGCTCGCTAAGCTCCTCAATGGCTGTGTTCTTATTTAACAGCCGTGCGGGAAGACCAATATTAAAGGTTTTATTAATATAGATTGCAAAACGTGTAAACTCACCTAATTCAGCAACAGCATTTATCAGTGCACTGTCTAACTCAGGCTCTTCTTCCTGTTGCGTTATAGTGACTACCCAGTCATGCCCGCAAGCATTAGAAGCCATTTAGAAGCCCCCAAAATAAAACATAACTTTAGTTTAGTTAAGTTTGCTAGAATTACTAAAAAACTATAACAAAATCATATCATCTCGGTGAATGACTTCACTGCTTGGTGCAAATACAAGCAACTCAGTTATTTGCGATGAATGACAGCCTTTAATTTGATCAATTTCTTGATGGTTAAAGTTAACAAGGCCTTTAGCAATACATTGCCCTTGGCAGGTCACCACTTCAATCACATCACCACGCTCAAACTGCCCTCGCACAGTTTTTACGCCTTTTGCCAAAAGGCTTGCGCCACGTTCTTTAAGCGCAAGGCTTGCGCCATCATCAATCACTAATTGCCCCGTGCTTTTAGGCCCTGCAAGTAACCATTTTTTGCGGCCATCTTTTGGTGCGGTGAGTTTTAAAAAGCGTGTACCAGGGAGCTTGTCGGCCATGCAATTTAAAATCACATTTTTGCCTGCGCCTTTGGCAATAATTACCTCAACACCGGCGCGACGTGCAATATCGGCTGCTTGCAGTTTGGTTGCCATACCACCGGTACCTAGGGTGGTGCCACTGCCACCAGCGAGCTCTCTAAGCTCATCATTAATATGCTCAACTTCATTGATAAGTGTTGCATTGGCATCAGAGCGAGGATCGCCTGTAAATAAGCCTTCTTGGTCAGTTAACAATAACAGCTTTTCAGCATTCGCTAATATTGCGACTAAAGCAGATAAGTTATCGTTATCACCCACTTTAATTTCGGCGGTGGCTACAGCGTCGTTCTCGTTAATAATTGGCACCACATTGTGAGCGAGTAGTGCATTTAAGGTATCGCGGGCGTTTAAGTAACGTTCACGGTCCTCGACATCGGCGCGGGTCAGTAGCATTTGCCCTACATTCACACCATACAAAGCAAACAGACTTTG
The DNA here is from genome assembly GCF_041414715.1 of Pseudoalteromonas sp. DY56-GL22. Taxonomy (NCBI): domain Bacteria; kingdom Pseudomonadati; phylum Pseudomonadota; class Gammaproteobacteria; order Alteromonadales; family Pseudoalteromonadaceae; genus Pseudoalteromonas; species Pseudoalteromonas sp. DY56-GL22. Next base: position 126,565 of record NZ_JANHZR010000003.1, read on the forward strand.
CCAAATATGAATAAGCTGCCCTTGGCCAATTGCGGCAAGCATTTGTTTTTCAATCAAAGAGCGACCACAGGGGGTAATGAGTTGCTCGCGACCTGCAGCAACCGCGCCGCTTGATACTAAAACAACCTGATAACCCTGTTTTTTTAATTCACAACATTGGCGAACAAGTTCAACCATGTGTGCTTTATCTAATTTGTCGGTACCGCCTGTCAGCACGCTTGTGCCCAGCTTTACAACAACGACGTGTGGCCTTTGCATTTGATTCTTATATTCTGTAATTAAAGTAGAAAGATTATACCCAAGCTACCTCAATATGCAGAATTCAGCGTTTCACAGGTATTTAATATCAAGGCGTTACTTTGCAAGAATGGCAGTCCCTTTTAAGAAGTAACAACGATGAGAGTAAGTGCCTGTGAAGCGCCCAAAGGGTTGGTTTAAAAGCGATTTATACTGCGTTCTTGATTTTAACAATAGAACCACTATTATTTGCAATCAATGCCTTGCCTAAATCGCTTTTAATTCCAACTGAAACTCGCATATTGAGGTAGTTTGGGTATATTTATACCAGCTAACAGTTTTTGAACAAGTTAAAAAAATTCATGCTAGGATCGCGCTCTCGTTTTTTTACTCAATAGCGACACCTATGCCAGCCAGTTTATGCTTAATTATTGCGACCTTTTTATGGGGTAGCTCTTACATTGCTTTAAAGCATGCAATCAATGTTTATGATCCTGTGTTAGTGATTTTTTTAAGAATGCTAACCACGTTATTGATTAGCTTATGTTTATGGCGCTATATAATCCGCTTTGAGTTCAAACCAGGCGACTGGAAGTACTTAATTGGTATGTCACTGGCTGAGCCTTGCTTTTATTATTTATTTGAAGGGCATGCTCTTGAATACACTTCGGCATCGCAAGCTGGGGTGATTGTCTCTTGTTTACCAATTATCGTCGCTATTTTGGCGTTCTTAATTTTAAAAGAGTACATCAGTAAAGCCATTGTCGTTGGTTTTACCTTATGTATTGGCGGCAGTATTTTATTAACGCTATTATCACCAAGTACTGAGCAAGCCCCTAACCCACTACTTGGTAACTTTTTAGAATTGATGGCAATGGTGTGCGCGGCGTTTTATACGGTGAGCGTAAAACACTTAGTCGCACGTTACTCACCGCTGACCTTAATAGCAATACAAGGGTTTAGCGGTAGCTTATTCTTTGCGCCTTTTTTATTATTTATCGAACTACCCAGCGAAAATCAGCACGATTTAAGTGCCCTACTGAGCATTTTATATTTAGGCTCATGTGTCACTTTAGGCGGCTATGGCATGTACAATTACGCCATCAGTAAGGTGTCGGTATTAACCGCTGCTGCTTACTCAAACCTCATTCCAATTTTTGCGTTAATTTTGTCTGCCATTTTACTTGGCGAAGTACTCACACTTTGGCAATGGGTGAGTATTGCGGTGGTATTTGCCGGTGTTATTGTTAGCCAACGTCATCAAGAACTCAAAGTTGACGTAGACGATAATTTATCAGCCGACACCAATAGCCTAAACTCAGTCCCAGAAGCTAACGAGTCAAAAGGGTAACAGGTTAATAAATAAAGGCCTGATTGTGCTAAAAACCCTTGCTCGCTTTGATGAATAACATCAACGCTGCGAACTTGATAGTGCTCAATTTGGCCATTTTGCAATTGCATACTGAATTGCTCACCCACTTTGACATGTTTTAGAAATGCAAAGTGGGTGTCGTTATGACCCGCAATCAACACCCCATTTGTGCTGCCAAGTTCACCGCTTGGCAAAAAATGCCCGGGGGCAAACGCGAGGTTTCGCCCCGATGCACCAGCAAGTACAGTCAATTCTTGCTGCTGGCTTGGCCATTCTATGTGTGCAGTGACATAACCATCGGCGTAAAACCAAGGCCTCACTTGCTGATTAGGACTTTGCAAAGCTTGCTGCCAAGCAGATTCAATCAGAGCCTGAGCCAGCCAAGCTTTCGCCTGCATATAGCCACCATTCACAAACAATGCGATGCCAAGTAAGGCGCTGCAAACTGGCAGCACTTTTTTTAGCGTCGCCATTGCCATAACCACGAAAAAGCGAGTAATAGTAACCCGATTAGCATAAACACGCGGCTTTGTCCGTCGGTTTGCGGTAGCGTCATGCCGTTAGGAAGTTTGTTTCTCACTTGCATTGAACGCTCTGCAATCTCATTATCCGCATAGTTATCAACTGCAATAAAGGCTGTAAAAGGGCTAAGTAAATGATGCTGAAGTGCTAATGTCTCGACTTCTGCGCGTACCGCATCCTTTTCATTATAGAGCAGTAGTGACTTAATTTTTTGTCTTGCCCAGAGTCTAGCGATACCTTCGCCGTTTGCGGCATTGGCCGTTGCTAAATTAATCGTCATTGGCCCTGTGTTTGTTTGCCCCTTTAATGTTAAGTGCTGACTGCCATCAAGCTTCACAGCAACCAAAACCGGCTCTGAAAAATACAAGTCAGGTAATGGCGATGGCCAAAACTCAAGGGCTGCTTTGTCGCCTTCAAGTGCAAGTTCTGTAACCGCGGGATGCGCTAATTTATCAAATAGCAGCTGCATTTTGGGCTGTACTTGGCTGGTGCTACTTATAAAAGTGAATGTACCACGGCCAATATCAGCAGCTCTGGTCATAAAAAAGCTATTAGGTGCGCTACCAATACCGACGGTAAAGAGTCGGCTGTCACCTAAATCTGTTTGAATTTGTTTAAATAGCTGCGTTTCGTTACCCACACTGCCATCGGTTAAAAACACCACTTGGCGTACAAAGCCATCATGCTGTTTACCATCAAGTACCTGAGTCAGTGCTTTTGCTATTTCGGTGCCGCCATCGGCTTGTAAGCCATAAATAAAGCGCTCTGCACGGCGAATGTTAAAGTCATTGGCAATCATTGGCGTGTCACTTAATACCGACACTTCATTATCAAAGCCTATGATGTTAAAACTGTCATTTTCATCCAATAATGAAAGGGCATAAAACAAGGCTTGTTTAGCCTGCTCCATTGATTGGCCATGCATTGAGCCAGAGGTATCAACAACAAACACCATTTCGCGAGGCAGACGAGCTTGCGAAGTAAAGTGATCGCTTGGCGGTACTAACATCAGTAAACCATATTCTTGCCCTGCTACTGTTTCGGTAAAAAATGCAGCCTGAGAGTGGGCTTTATCAAGGGGCTTAAATGTCAGCTCAAAGTCTCTATCCATTGGAACATCACGATTAAGTGATAACTGGTACCGACCAAAGCTTGGGTTATCGATTTGCATGCCCGCTAAATTAGCGCTGATATCACTCAGCTCAAGACCAATATCCATCGAAATAGCAAGGTTTAGGCTCGCATCAGACTCTTGGCTTTGTGCACGATGAAAAACAGGCTTTAGCCACGCTGATGCCAATTGCGCTGTGTTAGCTGTTGCGTCGCTCTGTTGTTCTGTGTCTGTTGTTTCTAGATTCACTTTTTGCTGTAGTTCTGCCGTTAAAGGTTCGTAGCGCGGCGTAATAGTGGTTGGAAAACGCAGTGAAAACACACCATCTCGAAAACCGATGATCTCTTGGTATTGCAAGGTAATTTCAATCTCTTCCCCTGCTCCAAGGTTTGCTACATCAGTAGAGAAAATGTTCGCGCGTTGCTGACGTACTAAAGCAGCGCGCTTTCCCTGTTTTTGAGCTTGCTCAAATTGCTGTTCAGCCTGCTGCTTAAGGGCAATGTTACCGGTGATAATGCGCTCACCAATTTGCATTTGCATGGCATGAACTGCGCTTTCATCTGGTAACGGAAACACATAACGGGCATTTACTGCAAACGGGTGCGGGTTTTGATAACGCTGTTTAACAACAACATGATTAATAAGCCCAGTGAGCGTCATAGTGACATCGTTTTTCACTAATAAGCCCGACGACACTTGGCTATTAGAATCATCATAAAAACGTAGTTCGGCACTGGCATTGGCTGCAAATGCAGGGTTAACTGCATAACCTAATAAGAGGATAAAAAGGCTCCCAAAAAGGAGCCTTTTGGTACGGTTACTCAACATAATATGTCACTCCATCGACCGATGAATTAGTGGTTACTTTGTGCTGTGCGTAAGCTGCTTTGTGAAACAGGGCGTGTCGTTAAGGTTACGCGGCGGTCAAACACGTTGTCTTCGTAGTTATTTGAATCGGCAACACTTTGCTGCTCACCAAAGGCGGTAGCGGTTAAGCGCGTATGAGGCACACCTTGTTTAATTAAGTAGCTTTGCACTGCATTTACACGCTGTTTTGAGAGCATTAAATTAGCCAACTCATCACCACGCTGATCTGCAAAGCCATTTAAGTCGATAGCCAGATTTGGCTGAGCAATAAGTAACTGTGCGACTTTATTGAGCTGGTTAGCAAAGTGTGGGGCAATTTCGCTAGAGCCAGTTTTAAACTGTACCGTCATGGCCAATAAGGTGTTCAATTGGGCTTGTAGTAACTGCTCTTTTTCGTCAGCTAATAATTCAAGCTGCTCACTTAAGGCGGCGTTATCGGCAATTACTTGTTGGTAATCAGCGGTTTGCTCTTTCATTACAACTAATGCGTGTGCTTGTTCATCAATGGTGTTGTCTGCCGCTTCTTTTTCGCCAATTAAGCCACCAGCAAACGCGCCAATAAATGCACCCACTGGGCCGCCGACTAGGCCGCCAACAACGGCACCTGCACCTAAGCCAATGGCTGTTTCTTTTGGTGTTTCTTGTTTAGCTTGACTCGCAGCGTCTGCAAAAGGGGCTACAGATACAGCAGACGTGATAACAGCGGCAATAATTAATTTTTTCATGGTTTAATCCTTTTTCTACTTAATTGCTTGGCAACATTGGTTGGTGTTGCGAACTTGGTATGGAGCTATTAAAACAAGTCGAAATGGCAATAAAGGGGATCAAAAAAGGCAAACTGCTGAGCAATTGTGGCAGAAAAATGGCAATCGCGTTTTTGCCAGTACGCAAGGCAAAAAATTAGGTATAGTTCGCTATAGAAAGAATTTAAGTAAGTATTAACAATGAAGAAAATAGCAATCGTTGAAGATGAAACAGCAATCCGCGAAAACTACACAGAAATGCTCAGCGCTCAGGGCTATCAGGTTGTAGGCTTTGCTGACAGAGCCAGTGCTGAATTAGCATTTAGTCAATCTTTACCAGATTTAGCCATTGTTGATATTGGCCTTGGCCATGAAGTGGATGGTGGTTTTTTACTTTGCCAAACATTACGCAGTCTTTCTAAAACCTTACCGATTATATTTTTAACCGCCCGGGATAGCGAAATTGATACCGTATGTGGCCTGCGCATGGGTGCTGACGATTACTTAACCAAAGACATCAGTATGGCGCATCTTGCTGCTCGCATTGGTGCCTTGTTTAGACGCCTTGATGCTTTCGATCAACCCGCCGATCAAACTGCTCTTTTGCATCGTGGCCCGTTAAAGTTAGATACCCAGCGCATGCAGGTTTTTTGGCAAGAGCAACTGGTTGATTTAACTGTGACAGAATTTTGGATGGTACATTCACTTGCACAGCGTCCAGGCCATGTAAAAAGCCGCAACGAATTAATGAGTGATGCGAAAATTTATGTTGATGACAGCACTATTACCTCACACGTAAAACGCATTCGTAAAAAGTTTATTGCTTTAGATGGTGCATTTGACTGCATTGATACCGTTTACGGTATGGGTTATCGCTGGGAGCAAGCTTAATGCTGCGTTTGGGGCTTAGAACAAAGTTTATTTTCTTATCCTGCTTTTTATTTTTATTGCCTTGGCTTGGCTATGAATATGTTTGGGAAATGGAAAAATTCTTAAGACAAGGGCAAGAAAAAACCTTAGTGGGCACCACCCGCGCACTCGCAACCGCATTACATGAGCGCCCTGCTTTGTTTGACTCGCAAACCAACTTTTTAGATCAAGTTGTAAAAGGCCGAGATTTATATGCCTATAACCTAAATAACCCGATTCAACTTGATGGTAAATTGTCAGAGTGGCAGCCTTATCAAAACCTATTTTGGCATTACGACGAGCGCTATTTACAGGGGTTAAGCCATGAGCATCATGATAGTGATCTAAGTTTTGATCATATGGTGGGCAAATACGAAAACTACCTCTATGCGGCTTTTAAAGTCACTGACAGCTCACTGGTGTATCGTGCTAAAAATGTGCTTAGCTTTACCCGTAATGATCACTTACAGATCATGTTAAAAACACCTGAAGGTGAATTTAAACGTTATGTGGTGGCCGCCCGCCAAGATGGTTGGGTTAATGCCTTTGATGCTGCTACACAAGAGCCGGTCACTAAAATCCAAGGCTATTTTAAAAGCACCAACGCGGGTTACAACATAGAGCTGCGTTTTCCACTTTCGATGCTAGGTAATAAGCTTGGTTTTGCTATTGAAGATTGGGATGAAGACAAGGTTGAGCCTCAGCTTATGTCGACCTCAAATCTACAAAACCCCAATGATATCGGCTCTGTTTTAGTGCCTTCGCCAGAAATTAACCGTATCTTGAAAGGCATGGGCCACAGTGGCAGCCGAATTTGGGTCGTCGATAACCATCATCGTGTACTTGCACAATCTGGCTCAATTCATCATGCCGATGGCGTTTGGGCAGACGGCCTAAAAGATGCGCCCGCAACAACCTGGTGGCAACGCTTTGAGCAAGATTACTTACACCCACTTTACTATAAAATTTTAACTCGCCCAGAAAATGAGTTTATTGATACCTTACATGATGTCGCAGCGATGCAAGGTACTCACATAGCCAGCGCTTTAAATGGTAAACCCGCATCATCATGGCGCTTAACCCCAGATAACAAAGCCGTTATTTTATCGGCGGCCTACCCTATTTGGATCCAAGACAAAGTAATAGGTGCAGTAATCGCAGAAGAAACCACCAACGGCGTGCGTACTCTGCGTAATAAATCGTTAGAAAAGCTATTTAATGTCATTTTAGCGGTGATGCTTGTTGGTACTGTGACACTGTTCTTTTTTGCTTCAAGAATTTCCAGCCGTATTCGCCGCTTACGTGACAACGCCGAACAAGCCATTGATGCTCAAGGGCGGATCACCGGCAAAATTACTTATTCCGATTCGAATGACGAAATTGGCGATCTTTCTCGCAGCTTTGCCAACATTGTTAGCCGTTTAAGTGGTTATACTGATTACTTAGAAAATATGTCATCACGACTCTCCCATGAACTTCGTACGCCCGTGGCTGTTGTGCGCTCATCGCTTGAAAATTTACAAATGCAGCCGCAATCTGAACTGAGTCAAAAATACCTCGACCGTGCCAGTGAAGGGGTTGAGCGGTTAGGTAAAATTATTACCACCATGAGTGAAGCAACGCGCCTTGAACAAAGTATTCAAAGTGCCGAGGCAGAAGAGTTTGACCTGACCAAGGTGATCACCGGCTGCATGCAAGGCTATCAAATAACCTATGGTGAAAGCCTATTTACCTTGTCGCTTTGTAAAGAGCCGTTAAATGTTAGTGGTGCACCAGAATTTATTGCCCAATTACTCGATAAGCTCATCAACAACGCACTTGAGTTTAAAACCCCGCAAAGCACAATTTCAGTCAGCTTAACCAAGCAAGAGCAGCATGCATTATTAAAAATCAGCAACCAAGGGCCTTTGCTCCCTGACGGTTTAGTTGAACACATTTTCGACTCAATGGTCTCGGTGAGAAGTCAACAGCATCAGCAGCAGCCCCACTTGGGTTTAGGTCTTTATATTGTAAGGCTTATTTGCGATTACCATCACGGTAAAGTATTGGCAGAAAATTTAGATGATGGCACAGGTGTTGTGTTTACTGTGGAGCTGCCTATTAAATAAGCATATTTGCGTTACATATGATTACAGTTTAGTGACGCGATGTTCACCGATAATTCAGATTACAGGACGTAATATTTGTAATACAAAAGGCAAATTATTCTTTGGAGGGCATCATGCGATCTGGATTACAACGTGAAGAGATTGAATTCATTATGGGGCTGTTTAGCTATAATGAAGCAACCGATAAACCAGCGGCTCCAAAAAAGCAGCCTGTAAAAGCTGACACTAAAAAAGTTGATACAGCGCAATATAAAGCAAACTACAAAGCAACTTATTTGACCTGAGTAAGCTGAGATCATTACAATGGCGCACCTTTGGAATATAACGCTTTGTAATGAAAAAACACTCACCTAAAAAAGAACTGATTTTACTGCCCGTTTTATTCGTGGCTATTTTACTTTGTGTTGCAGGTCACTTCCTACTCCAGCCCAACTATCAAGACAGCCATACCGTTGAGTATTTACTCGCTGCACTGCCATTTGCCTTGTTTGGATTGGTGATTATCGCCTTTAAAGTTGCCAGTAAAAACGATAACCAAGAATAGATCACAACACGTGATAGCCAAACCAATCGGGCTTCATTGCTTGTGCTTGCCCGCTTGGCGTTAATTTGATTGATAAGTTGCTATCTAACAAGTCAATCGCAAAACAATCGTCTACATCGTGTAAATCATCTTTATGAAGATGAGTCATTCCCGCCAATAAAGACTCTTTAGCGCGTTGCTTTGCTTCTTCACTGCTACGCGCAACGTACAATGCAAAATCATGCTGCTCTGCAAGGCTATCAGCTCTATAGGCACCTAAGTTCACAAAATACAGTTTTTCGGCTTGGTGATGCGCACTATCAACCACTTCGACCTGATAACCATCAATGTGCTGAATTTGCATGTAGCTATCCATGTGTACGTTGCTTTTATCACCCACCCATTGTGCTTTTAGTTTTGAGTAGGTTTGCTCAATGCTATCGCCTACGACAAATCGAACGTCGTGCATTTCAATGTGGCAACCTTGAATACGACCGCCCAGATAGACTAAAAAAAGCGCCATGTTTTTCCTTATATTAAGCTTTCAACATTAATGTTGTGCTTTTTGATTAATTTATAAAAATCTGAGCGATTACGTTTCGCAAGCTTTGCGGCTTCGGCAACATTACCCGCTGACATTTTCAGCGTATTAATTAAATAATCTCGCTCAAATTCTTTTTTTGCATCATTTAACGAAAGTGGCTCAGCAATACTAACATTACTATTTAATGCACTCTCAACTAACTGAGCAGCTATCACTTTACCAGGTGTAAGGGCTACTACCTGCTCTATCACATTTTGTAATTGACGGATATTACCCGGCCAATCATAGCGCACCAAAGCATGCATCGCATCATTGGCAAACTGCTTTTGCTCTTGCCCCATACGTTTAGCAATTAGACCTGCAAAATGCTGTGCTAGCAAACTAATATCTTCTCGGCGTTCACAAAGCGGAGGCAGTTTTAAGTTCACCACATTTAATCGGTAATATAAATCTTCACGGAACTGCTGATTATTGATTGCCTCTGGGAGGTTCTTATGAGTCGCCGACACCACCCGCACATCAATTGGGATCTCTTCTTGAAAGCCCACAGGGCGAATGGTTTTCTCTTGTAAAACCCTCAGTAGTTTTACCTGTAAATTTAGCGGCATATCACCAATTTCATCTAGAAAAAGGGTCCCACCTTGAGCTTGTTGAAACAAACCTTGATGGTCTTTGACTGCGCCTGTAAACGCGCCTTTTTTATGCCCAAACAATTCAGACTCTAAAAGCTCCCCCGGCACAGCGCCGCAGTTAATTGCCACAAATGGCCCGTCACTAACATGGCTATGTTGATGTATTGCTTGTGCAAGCAACTCTTTACCTGTGCCGCTAGCACCGGAGATCAACACATTCACTTGCGTTGGACCAAGCAATTTAACTTGCTCAAGTAAATGCAACATCGCGCCGCTACGGGTGACAATATTTGTTTGTGTCGGTGTTTCATCACCGTGTACACCATGGATCTCAATAGCTTTAGCAAGGCTGTCGAACAGCTCATCTTTATCAACTGGTTTGGTAATAAATGCAAAAATACCTTGCTTCGTCGCTTCCACTGCATCAGGTATCGAACCATGTGCTGTCATCATAATCACCGGCATTGAAGGGTAACGACTTTGTAACTGGCGATGTAGAGCCATGCCGTCCATTTCATCCATTCTTAAGTCAGTGATCACCGCATCATAGGTTTGGTTTTTTAGTGTTTGTAATGCCTCAATGCCACTTTCAACTGTGTTTACCAAATAGCCTTTAGACTCAATTCTAATCGCTAGTAACTTTAATAAACTCGCATCGTCATCTACTAATAAAACCCGTGGTTTTGTTACTTCATTCATGGTTACTGCTCCTTGGTCTCTTCACGTAGCAGAAGTTGTTGTTCGATAGTCGCAAGCGACGATAAGGTTTTTTCCATTTCATCACTCAGTGCTTGCTTAGCTTGTTTTGCCGCTAAATTCTGTTGTAAATATTGCTTTTGTAACCATAGATACTGCTTAATATCATCTGGCCAATAAAAAGCATGGTCACTTTTTTCAAGCTGACTAAGAGCTTTTTCTGGCTCTGAAGCACCGAGTAAACAAATCGACCCAAACAGACGCTTTAGCTCATTTTCGCCAACATAATTTGCTTTATCAGAGCTTGCTTTAAAGCCACCGCACTTGGCAGCATGCCAAGCAATGACTGTACTTGCAGGCGGGTATAACGGCTCACTTTTCGGCCGAGGCTTTGGATTAGGTTGCCCTTGAGATTTCACATCTGCTGTCGGCTCTATTTGCTCTGCCTCAACATGCTTTTGCGTGATCGTGCACCCTGTTATAAAAAGTGTGCCTATAACAAGCATAAAACTGGCTTTATTCGCTAAGCCCATATCAGTTAACTCCTTGGGTTAATTGAATTGGTAAAATGGCTGTAAATACACATCCTTGCGGCTCATTATCAGTAATAGAGAGCTTACCGTTTAATTGTTCAACAGTTTCTTTAACTATGGTTAAACCGAGTCCACTGCCCATTTCAGTATGTTGTTTTGCATTCTTGCCTTTGTAAAAAGCCCCAAACACGGCGGCTTTTTCAGTATCTTCTATGCCTATTCCTAAGTCGCTGACACTCAAAATTAACTGTCCCTGCTTTAAGCTTGCTTTTATTGTCACTGACTCATGTTCTGGCGAAAACTTTAACGCATTTGAGGTAAGCTGAATAAGCACCATTTCAAGTAGCTCAATTGAGATAAACAAAGCTTTATTTGGTAATTCATTCACCCACACAATGGATAAGTCACGCGCTGATAATCGGTGCTCAAAATGACGCTCAATTTTGTTCATCATCAAATTAAAGTTAAGCTCGCTTAGGCTTTGCTTACTGGTGCGAATGGCGTTGTAACTCAATAAGCTTTCAATCATGGCTCTGAGTCGCACCATACTTTGCGTTATTAGCTCAAGAACGGCTTGTTGCTCGCTATTGATAGGACCAACAATTTCATCTGCGAGTAAGTCTGTGCCTTCAACCATCGAAGCTAGGGGCGTTTTTAATTCATGTGTCACATGGCGTAAAAACGTATCTTTTTGCTGCTCAAGCATATGTAACTGCGCTTGAACCCACTCTAATTTATTACCTAATTCAACTAACTCTGACGAGCCGCGAACTTGAATTTTTTGCTGCCAGTGACCTTGTCCAACTTTATCAATCACATGTGTGAGTTCTCTGAGCCGCCCGCTGATCCGCCAAAGAAAGCCGCCCCCGACCAATAACGTGAGTGGAATTAACGCAACTAACCAATTAATAAATGAAGCTTGAAGCGCTTTTAATTGCTGCTGATTTTTTGTGATGCGCAATTCATTTTGCTCTTTGAGCCAATTTGTTTGCTCACTGATAAGCTTACTAGCGGGTGCAAACAGCTCACCATCTTGCTTTTGTTCTATTAATAAATGCTGATGCGCAAATTGTAATACCTCAGCCAATTGCCGCCACTGCGAGACATAATCAGCGGTTGGGCTTAAGAAAATGAGCTCATCGACACTTTGCAATGACGATTGCCACTTGTTGGCAATCAAGCTATCGAGGGATTCACTTTTAAGCACCCAGTTTTGTCGAGTTGCTCGTTCAAGGCTATTTAAGTCTTGTTTGAGGTTGTTAAATGCTTTAGTAATCTCGTAATTGTCACCGACGATTTCTTGAGTCACTGCAAGCTGCTTATTGAGCGCATTTAAAAATAAAATCACCACCAAAGATAACGGTAGTAAAGACAGCAAAATGCTACAGACGAACTGGCCAATAAGACTAGGTCGCCAATTGAGTAACTGTTTTATTTTTATCGCTACTGTATTTTGCATATTCACTCTCAACATAATTGCAGATGCTGATTATTAGCGAACAAACTTAGACACTCGCTGAATCCGACCTTAAAAAGTACTGATTTCCCCCCAAAAACCGATACAAAGTTGCTATTTGGCAACAAACTAACTCATTGAAATAAAATAGATAAACTTTTAACACCTGAAAATCGTTGCAAAAAAGACACAACACCCTGTAACTATTTCGCATTCAAATCCACACAAAAACCATAACCACCTGATAACTAATAACTTTTAATATTGGCACTGATTTTGATTAGTACTAAGCAAATTAGTTATTTAGGACACAAAATGAAAGTAACGGCCCCGGTAGCCACCCTGCTTATAAGTCTGTTCTCAGTTCATAGTTACGCACTTGATTTGCAGACAACATTTAATGAGCTAGATAAAGACAGCAATGGTTTTTTGAGTGAGGCAGAAGCATCTGAAGATGCCTTGTTGCACGGCAACTTTACGCAAATTGATAGTAATCAAAATGGCCAAATTTCATTTTCTGAGTTTCAGTCGTTTATTCAATAGGAGATTGTAATGAAACAACTTTTAGCTGCATTCTCGCTGATGTTTTTAGTTATCAGCGCCACCGTTTTAGCATCACAAATGGATGTTCGATTTGCTAAATTTGATACAAACGCCGATGGCGAGATTTCATTAACTGAAGCAACCAAACACGATAACTTACTTAAGCAATTTGCCGATCTGGATGAAAACGGCGATCAGGTTTTGTCTGAACAAGAGTTTGAAAAATTCAAACCTTAACGGCTTAAAGTGCTTGCCATAATCCCAGAGGGAATGTGTAAACGGATTTAAATTTTGGGAGTTAAATTATGGCAAGCACTTTTATTTAGGAGGCAATTATGAGAATTTTCTGGCTTGCTCCATGCACCTTAATTACTATAAGCTTCAATAGCTTAGCATTGGACGTAAAACAACGCTTTGATCACCTAGATAAAGATAAAAATGGCTTTTTATCTGAGCAGGAACTGTCATCGCAACCGCACTTGCAAAAACGCATAGCGCAATGGGATACAGATAAAGATCAACAAATCTCGCTCCTTGAGTTTAAACACTATTTAACAAACAAGAGTTAAAGTAATGTCAAAATTAACCTTTGCCAGCCTAGTTTTAAGTTGTGCATTTAGCACAATGAGTTTTGCTGCAGATAGTATTGGTGAAAAATTTAAACAACTTGATCGTAATGACGATGGTTACCTGACTCGCTCAGAGTCTGCGAGAGACCCAGCTCTGTGGTCGCGATTTAAAAATTACGACAGTGATAAAGATAATAAATTATCCCTCAGTGAGTTTAAGATTTATGCGAGCAAATAAAGAGTTATAGTTAATTATTAATCTCTGCTGAGTTGCAGTTTACTGCAACTCTGATACTGTTTTCATAAATCAATAAAAACTATTAGAAGATTATGAAACTCATCATCAGCTTACTCGCAACAGCTTCACTTAGCTGCTTTGCCAACACCACTGTTATTTATAATGTAAATGGCTATACGCCTACCTATAAAGGCGAAACCCAACACTTTTCTGCACTGGTTTTTAAAGACGGTAAAATCGTAAAAACAGGCAATGACTCAATTAAAAATAGCTTCCCTGATGCCACCGCAATTGATGGCAAGCAAGCCACATTGTTACCAGGCTTAGTCGATGCTCATGGCCATGTGATTGGTTTAGGAAATAACCTTTCACAACTTGATGTAAGGAATACGCGCTCGGCAGATGAGGTTGGCAAAATGCTGGCTGAGTTTGCCAAAGATAAACAAAGTTGGATCATTGGTCGCGGTTGGAACCAAGAGCAATGGCCTGGCGGTGAGTTTCCAACTGCAGCTGATTTAGACAAATACGTAAAAGACAAACCTGTGGTGCTTTCTCGCGTTGATGGTCATGCTGTGTGGGTTAACTCAAAAGCCATGGAACTTGCAGGTATTGCCAAACAAACTCCCTCTCCTGCTGGCGGTGAAATTTTAAAGCTAGATTCTGGCTTACCTTCAGGGGTATTCATTGATAAAGCCGAAACGCTTATTACTCAGCATGTACCAAAAGTAAGCCATGCCAGCATAAATACAGCCTTAGATAATGCAGGTAAACATCTACTAAGTTTAGGCATCACATCAACCCATGATGCCGGTATCGATTACGACACGTGGCAAGTATACAAGCAGCGCTCTGAGCAAAGTACTCTTCCTGTCAGAATCGTAGCCATGCTAAGTGCTGCCGATCCTCAATTAGAAACCATGCTCAAAGCGGGTAAATATAAAGACATGAATGACATGCTGTCGATTCGCAGTGTCAAAGTGTATGCGGATGGCGCTTTGGGAAGCCGAGGCGCAGCCCTCATTGAAGAGTACGCTGATCGTAAAAATCATCATGGCTTAATGCTTGAAACTCAAGAAAAGCTTGAGCAGCTATTTAACCTAAGCTTTTCCCACGGCTTTAGTGCAAACACTCATGCAATTGGTGATAAAGCCAATCACGTAGTACTCGATGCCTATGAAAATGTGTTCAAAAAAACCGGTGGTATTTTACTTCGTAACCGAATTGAACATGCACAAATTGTGACTCCTGAAGATATTCCTCGTTTTAAAACATTAAAAATTATTCCATCAATGCAGCCTGTTCATGCAACCTCTGATATGCATATGGCGGAGCAGCGCCTAACTGAAAAACAACTTGAAGGGGCGTATGCTTGGAAAACCTTTTTAGCGCAAGGCTCAGTAATTGCTGCAGGTTCTGACTTTCCTGTAGAGCTTGCTGATCCGTTTGATGGCTTATATTCAGCCATTACACGAATGGATCATAATCAACTTCCTGAAGGTGGCTGGCGACCACAAGAGCTGCTATCGCGTGATGAAGCTTTGCGTGCATTTACTTTAGGTGGTGCTTATGCTGCACATCAAGAGTTTAAGGTAGGCAGTTTAGAGCAAGGTAAATGGGCTGACTTTATTTTGATTGATAAAGACTATTACAAAGCGCCAATTTCTGAAATTCACGATATAAACGTGACGCAAACTTGGATTGCGGGCGAGCTGAAATATAAAAAAGAGGAATAATATTACTCGGCGTCAGCTTTTTGCTGACGCTTTAATTTAACGATGTGGTAAATATTCACAAACGCCAGTAAGCCATTAGTGAAGGCAACGGGCACGGCTCCTATTGCTAATCCGTAGAAGGTAAATGCAATACACCCTGCTAAGTTAAGCCAACGTAGTTTTACTACATCGCTCATTGTCAAAGAAGCAACCAACAGTGCTGACGCTAAATAGCCTAAATATTCCCAACTCAATTGTTCTCTCCTAGGCTTTAGGTTAGCATTGGAGCTTGTCATTTTTTTTGACGCACTCTGTGCTATTTTGACAATAAAATAAAAAAGCTAACTTACTAAAAACCTTGTAAAGCTTAAGAATAACCTTGGCTTTAAAATCATTACACGGGAAATGAAGGTATCAGTAACGTGAAACACCTTACTAGCAAGTTAGCGTAAATTCTTAGAATCTTAATGCTAACGTCATTAAGATGTAATAAATAGGACAATTGTCCGAAGAGCGGCGTTAATGTTTCAATATCATTTTTCAAGCTACCTTGTTGACCAATTACTGACATTTGCTGGCAGCAGTTTTCAACAAGCTAAAAAAGAGGTGCTGATCCACCAAGATCAACCCTTGTCAAAACTCGTATTAGTGAGAAGCGGCACAGTGTCGTTCAGCTATGACGTGGGTAATGGCCGACGCCTTCTTTTAGGCCAGCTTGATTGTAACAACACACTGATAGGTGAAATTGAAGCTCTGAATAACTATCCGTGTATTTATACAGTTACGTGCTTTAGCGATGTAAGCTATAACCTAATAGAGCTCAAGCATTGGCGCGCCCTTCTGTTAGAAAAGCCAGAGTTAAGCTTGTACACAGCGCAAACAATTGCCGCTAAATTCCAAGAAAACCAAAAAATAAACTTAGATAAGCTGCTATTACCTCTTAGCTACAATATAGCTAAAGATTGCTTATTAAGAGCTGAAAACAGCAACCCAACGTTACTGCGTGCCTACCCTACCGTCAATGCTGAAGCTGAGCGCTTTGCTACCACCGAAAGAGCATATAGACGCGTCGTTACAGAGTTAGTTGAAAAAGGCTTAGTGCAGCGAAGCAATCAAGGTTTACAAGTAGTAGATATCGACAAGCTTAGTGATTACGTCGAAAGTTTTGCGCAGTTATAAATGTGTTACAAATTTTTCTTAAATGCTTTAAAATAATTTTACCAAACTGAATAATAAAGTCAGCATAAGTTCAGTTGGACAATCTATAAATATTCATAGAGTTAAGCTTCTTAATGGCATAGCTCTGTATTATAATTTTGCAAAGCGGTTGGTTAACAGAATTTACACTCGAAAGATAAGGTAAAACTTTCTTATTTTATTAATGAAAGTATATATAATGTTCACTTGACGTATATATAATGTACGCTTATCCTTCAATAACAGATAACCATGTGTGGCGTATTTTCGGTGCACAAACCGGTACTATTTGCTCTAATAAAAGTCTGATTACTTTACGAGAAAGGAAAGAAAGGTAACGATTATGGGAAACAATGAATTTAAACTAACCAAGCTAGCGCTAGCGTTAGGTGTCACTTTAAGCTTAAGTGGTTGTTTGAGTGATGACGACAAAAACGACACAGTGCCTGAGCCACCTGTACCTACAGTAGACGTTCCTGTGGCTGATACACCTGAGGATTTAACGTTCTATGTTTCAGGAAACGTAGTTCAAAAATCAACAGGTAACCCAATTGCTGCAACTATTATGTTCTTCCAAGACGGTTCTCCTTCTGAAAATGTTGTAGATATCGATGGTAACGCTATTACTTCTATCACAACTGAAGATGGTTCTTTCACATTCAACCTAGCTTCTTCTGATGTATCTACGCTTAAAATGATTGTTTCTTCAGATGAGTTCATTTCTAAAACTTCAGTTTTAGACTTTTCTGAAGTTGATGATTCAGAACCATTTGAAGCATTCGTTCAACTTACAAAACTTGATGACACTGTTACTTCCGCCTCTGGAACAGGTACAACAACTTCTGGTCAACTTGCCGAAGAATTAACTGTATCAGCAGATGCAGACTCAAGCTCAGCTTCAGTTGCTATTGGTACTGATGTTGTATTACAAGATGCTGATGGCAATGCAATCTCTGACGGTGATATTAGCTTATCAATTGTTACTGCTGATGTTGATGCCGCTTCAGGTAAAGCAAAAGCAATTGACCTTGTCCCAGACGGTTTAAATGAATCAAGTACAACTACAGTTCAAGTTCCAGTTTCAATGATGAATGTTGAATTGAAAGCGGGTGATACAAAAGTTAAAAACTTTTCTAGCCCAATTTCTCTTACTGCATCATTACCAGCAACAGTTAATGGGCAAGCTATTTCTGAAGGCGATTCTCTAAGCGTAATGTCTTACAACGAAGATACAGGTGAGTGGGCTCCTGAAGATTCTGTAACTGTAGATGCTGACGGTAACGCGACAGTTTCTACCGATCACTTATCTGGCTGGCCTTTCCTGTGGAGCTTCCCTGCTTGTACAGCAGTTCCAACTTTTGCGCTAGGTGGTTATCCAGGCAGCGTACCTTTGATTATAGATATTGATACTCCTCAATTCTCTTACAGCCGTCGTATTAAATCTGGCAGTGGCAACCTATTTTTACGTGCTGCGGCTAAGTATGGTCTATGGAATACACTAAATGCTCGTGTTTCTGTGCGTGATTTACTTGGTAATTCATGGGGTTTCAGCTCACAATTAGTTTGTGGAGCCATTTCAATTCCGGTTGTTCAACCTTACGAAATTGTTAGTGAGAACATCAATGTTACTTATTCTTGTTCAAATGCTAGCGAAGATTTCCAAGATAATACATACCCATTCACAGGTGCTTTAGTTAAATATGCACAATCAAACAGAATCAAAACAGCGGCAAGTGGTTCTGAGGGTTCATACAGCTTAATTGGCTTACAAAGCGGTTCAGAGTATGATGTTGTATTCACACCTCGTGGAGTTGACGTTGATGAACAAACATTCACTATTACAGCCGATGGTAATGATGAAACATTTAACATCGTCCGAGATAACTGTGAAGTAGAAGAAGTTCCTGTAACTGGTGGTACTGGTGGTACTGGTGGTACTGGTGGTAATGGTAACGGTGGCTAGTCCACAGCTAATGAAGCTTTTAAAACCGCGCTTATGCGCGGTTTTTTATTGTCTTTTTAAACTATACACAACACTAATCTTCTATTTTGTGATAAGCATCAATGTATTTGCACAGCTTAAACTACCACTTTTATCAATAGAGTGTTTTATACCATTCCGCTTAAATATCTGAGCTAATATAGGCTATATAAAACCACCGGCTAATAACATTGAACCCAAACATATCTGAACAACTTTTGACGCTTTCTCGAAAAGAACCAAGCGCACGAAAACACTTGCGATTGCTCGCAGTGTCATTATTTTATGAAAGTAATAGCAGAACCGATATTGCAAAACGTCTAAACACAGCAAGAAGTAGTGTTAATAAATGGGTTTCTAGTTACCTAGAGCATGGGCTAGATGCCTTAGACAATAAGCCTATTCAAGGACGTCCATCAAGGCTGCAACAGCAACAACTTGTACAACTGTCTGAGTTTATAAAACGTACGAACACAGACCTTCGAGGTGGCCGCCTTACCGTTGAAGACATTGTGCATTACATTCAAACTGAGTTTGGTATTCATTACCACTTAAATCATGACTATAAAATTCTAAAGCAACTTGGCTTTAGTTGGATCACAAGCCGCTCTAAACACCCGAAGCAATCATCACAGAGCCAAGAGGCTTTTAAAAAACTTCCAACTGGAAACGATCCTTCACACACCAGGACATCTTCCTCTTGCTCGTATCGACGTATGATTTCAAGATGAAGCGCGATTTAGCCAGCAAAATCCGACTACGCGCATTTGGGCTGAAACAGGCACTCGGCCACGGATTGTAAAAAACAGTAATTTGACTATGGATACTTATTTGGCGCGGTATGTCCAGCCACAGGCCAGACAGAAGCGTTAGTAAGTCCACTTGTAAATAAAGAAGCAATGACGCAGCATATGCGTCAGATATCACACGCGGCACCTATTGGAAGGCATGCTGTAGTGATAATAGATGGCGCAGGCTGGCACACATTTGATACTGCGGCAGAATTTAAGAACCTGACACTGATAAAGCTTCCTCCTTATTCACCTGAACTAAATCCAATAGAGCAAGTATGGAGCTGGATACGACAACATTGTTTATCCAATAGAGTATTTTCGGGCTATGATGAAATTGTCGATGAAGTTTCAAAGGCATGGAATCACTTTATTTCGGTACCAGATAGAGTGAAGAAAATGTGTAATCGGGAATGGATTAAGTTGATTTAATCTTTATGCGGAATGGTATTATCCCCCTAACTTCAAGCAATAAAAAAGGCTCACTAAGAGCCTTTTATGAAACATCTAGACAAGATTACTTTTCAAGTAAAATGTCTTGGATGTTCGCTAAATCTGACTTACCTTCGATAATTTCGTCTGGCGTTAGGCCTGAAAGCTCATGAGGGAACACTAACCACTCTTCAGACTCATGAATGAAGTAGTCTGGCACCATGTCTACCTTTGAGTTCTTTGGCTTGTAGTATGGGCAAGCAACGCGAATATCACGTGGTAGATTTAAGCGCATTAATTCAGAAAGCTTTTCTTTTAATGCAAAAATACTGCGGCCAGAATCGAACACGTCATCAACGATTAGTAATGAGTTATCTGCATTGGCATTTTCGATGATGTAATGCAAACCGTGAACTTTAATTTCTTTAGATTGCTGGTTAATACCGTAATACGAAGAAGTACGCACTGCGATATGGTCAGTTTCGATGCCTTTATAATCGTAATATTCTTGAACTGCGATACCAATTGGAGCACCACCACGCCAAATACCAATGATGAAATCAGGACGGAAACCATCTTCATAAACTTGTGCCGCAACACGAAATGAATCTTCAAGAAGCTGCTGCGCAGTGATATAGCACTTATCTGACATAAATAGAGACCCCAGTGTGAAATGATCATTCTAGTGTAGCTAATTTAATAAAAACTAACCACAGGATGAGAAAATGTGGGGCGGGATTTTATACTAATTTACTCAAAAAAGCTTGTATCAGTTTGTAAAATTCCCCTTTAGATCAAAAAAGCCCCTTAACTTAGATAAAGTTAAGGGGCTTTTAATTAGCTACAGAAAAAGTAAATTGCTTATGCTTTTTCTAGTAAAGTTCTTGCAACGGTACGCATACCTTGTGTTGTTGCGCCTGCAGCCCACTCGCTTGTGCTACCCATGTTAAATGCAGCAGCAAGGTCAATGTGCACCCAACCTTTGCCTTCATTTGGTACAAAGCGTGATAAGAAACCAGCCGCATTAGAAGCACCACCGTAACCACCACCTTTTTGAGGACGGCTATTTGCGGTATCTGCATATGGCGACGGGCAATTTTGTTGATGCCATTTTTCAAGTGGTAATGGCCATGCAGCTTCCATTTCTTGCTCTGCAAAGTCTTGTACGTCACGTACAAGCTCTTTATCAAGACCGAACAATGCATTGTACTCTTGACCAACAGCAACAAGCGCAGCGCCTGTTAGTGTTGCCGCATCAATGATTAATGGCGCGCCAGACTCACCTGCAGCCATTAAGCCATCAGCTAGGACTAAACGGCCTTCAGCATCGGTATTAACGATTTCAACTGTAGTGCCATTTTTATACGTTAAGATATCACCAAGTTTGTAGGCATGACCTGAAATTAAGTTTTCAGCACAACATAAGAACAATTTAATACGTTTGTTGATACCACGGCTAATAGCAAGTGCTAAGCCTGCAGTTACTGTAGCAGCACCGCCCATGTCGCACTTCATGCCTAACATGCCTTCACTTGCTTTGATTGAGTAACCACCTGAGTCAAAGGTAATGCCTTTACCAACTAAAGCGGCCGCAACAGGTGCGTTTTCGTCGCCCGTTGGGTTGTAATCTAATGCCAATAATACCGGTGGACGCTCACTACCACGGCCTACCGCGTGAATACCAATCCATTGTTGTTCTAATAAAGCATCGCCTTTAATGATTTGGTAGCTTACGTGCTCAGGCGCTAATGACTGAATAAACTCAGCAGCTTTACCAGCTAGGCTCTCTGGGAAAATATCATCCGCAGTGCCATTGATCATTTGACGAGCCCACGTCGCAGCTTGCTTTAACGAAGTCAGCTCTTTGCTGTCTGTTTTTGCATTTTCAACAAACTCAATTGCGTCTAAATTCTTTGGTGATACAAAACCTTGATAAAAAGCCCACTGTGTTTCTGTGCACCAAACATCGCCTACTAAGGCAATATTTTTTAAGCCTTGATTAGCTAACGTACGTGCTGCTTTTTGTACGTTTTTAAGTGTATCTTGCTCAGTTAAATGAACAGTTGCGCCTTGTTCAGTAAAAGAAAGAGCGGCTTTTTCGCCCCAATGTGCGGCAGCGCCCTGCTCGCTAAGTTGAACTAGAAATTTTTCTGACATGTTAGAATACTCTTTGCGCTAAAAATGTTGATTGAGTTTACTACAGCCAACGTCAGTTCCCAACAGCTTGCGATAAATAGCGTTATGAAGTGTGGTTTAATCCGCGTAATGAATCACTTACAATAAATAAAAACTAATCAGGTAGAGTCATGAAGTTTACTCCTGCATTACAATCAGCCACCTTAATTAAGCGCTACAAGCGCTTTTTAGCCGACTTAAAAACTGCCGATGGCGCAGAGTTTACAGCTCACTGTGCTAATACAGGCAAAATGACGGGCTGTGCAGAGCCTGGGTTTAAGGCTTTTTATTCAACCAGTGATAATGCTAAACGTAAGTACCCTCAATCCTTGCAATTAACTCAGAACCAATTCGACCACTTAATTTGTGTTAATACCGCTATTGCAAACCAGGTTGTGCTAGAAGCTTTAAATACAGGCGCGATTGCTGAACTTGTTGGCTATCAAACCATTGCTGCAGAAGTAAAATACGGCCAAGAAAATAGCCGTATCGACTTTTTATTAACAGATGAACATAAACCCCATTGCTATGTAGAAGTAAAATCTGTGACATTACTTTCACAAACAGAACCACACTCCGGACAAGGGTATTTTCCGGATGCAAAAACTGAACGTGGCCAAAAACATGTCAGGGAATTAGTAGAAATGGTACAGCAAGGGCATCGTGCCGTTCTGCTTTTTGCAGTTTTACACGACGGTATCAATCAAGTAAGTGCAGCAGAACATATCGATCCGAAATATGCCCAGCTTTTGACTGAAGCTATAAAAAAAGGGGTTGAAGTGATTGCTTATAAAGCAGAAATTTCAGCCAGCCAGATCAGACTGGCTGAAAAAGTACCTTTTATTGCTTAGTCATTGACAGGTCGACTTCATCAATCAGGTTAAGCTCAATATCTTCATCTTTAAAAAGTAAAGGTCTAAGCTTAGCCGACTGAGAATAATAGCGACTTTGATCATCAAAATGTTCTGAATGTGAGTCTGAACTTTGTGACATGGTTAACAAACCTTTTGCCTCAGGGCCATTTTCTGTAAAGTTCATTACAAACATCCAACTAGAGCCATAGTTAACAGGGTATCCCTGCGGCGTTAAGTTTGATGTAAGAGGTTTACCCGTCACAGCATCATTTAGAACAGCATAATCCGTGTAAGGGATTAGTGTTGAACGCGTTAAGTTACTGCGATCATATCTGAACACGTTAAACCCACCTTCCACATGCATAGGACCAGCCCAAGGTAGCTTTTCACCTGAGCCACTGCCACCGGCAAGTGATTTTTCGACAAACTGTAATTCATCTAAGCGACTATCCAGTGCAACATTATTTGCTTGTAAATTATAAACAGCATGTGCCAATGCAGTTAAAGCAACTTTATCTTTGCGTAATGTATTTGGCGTATTAGCAGGGTTAGTCACATCAAAATTGTCATAAAGATGCTCTTTTGCGTTAAATAAGTGCGCAAACTCGCGAAATAAAGCAGCACCTTGCGTATCTAAGTTCATTTTACCATCGGCATTAGCTAATAAATCACATGCTTGGCTGATATAAACTTGCGTACCGTTACTTAATTCAATTGGTAAGTCCCCTTGTGTAAAACATTGTAATGCCAGCTCTTCAAACACTAAACTCTCAAGGTAAAAGTGATTACCAACTAATGCCTGCTCTAACTCATCCAAGGTAAATTTAGCATCTTCGCCTCCTCCTTGCTGAAGAAGCTTCAATCCCATTCTTGTTCTTAGTGATAGGGGTTTATGCACATCACCATATTGAGCCGCAAAGCCGATGAGTGGCTCGTTAAGATTAGTAACCCAATAGCTGTCATTAGAATTTTGTACATAATCTGTGCGTGTTAATTGCGGCGCTTCGTTAAATGGTACTTTGCCTTGGCTTTCAAATAGCTTCATATTGCCAGGAACAATGTCAAAGCCGACGGACTCTCTCAAAGCAACAAGCTCTGGTTGTAATCGAATGGCTAAGTTCGCTTGATCGTCAAGCTTTAAAACCGTGCTATCGTCAACATAAAAGACATTACCTTCTTTGTCTGCTGCCATGGTGTTATTGAAAGACACACCATCAAACTCAGCAAAGGCTGCTTTCATATCTTCAAGGCTTACAGCTTGGTTTAAAGCCGACCACTGAGCAACGACATCCATATTAAATTCGTTAGCATCTTTTATCGTAAATGCTTGAGTATCACTCCAACCTAAGCCATTTTCTACAGGTGTTTCGAGCATTAATCCATGATGGCTATAATAAAAGGGCTTGCTCAACTCAATTGTGCTGCCAGCACCTGTAGCCACTTCAACAGTAACGACTTTTTCAGTAATTGAGTACTGCTCATCTTCAACACTATAACTCATTCTATCATTTTCATTTAAAGCCAATTGATAAATTAAAAAGTGACGCGCAGTCGAAAAAGTATGCGTCCAAGCTACATGCTCGTTAAAGCCAATATTAATAACGCCCGGCATTCCCTGAAGACTCCCCCCCATTACATCCATAGCACCAGGTATGGTCAAATGAGACTGCCAAAACCGCAAATTTCCCTCATAAGGAAAGTGTGGATTAGCGAGTAATCCTCCTTTGCCATTGGCCATCATGTCTTTACCTAGGCCCCAACCGTTTGAACCCAAATGTTTATATTTTTTTTCAAGTTTAAATTGCGCAGCTTGCTGAGCAATGTTGTTAGTGATACTAGAAACAGCTGAAGGAGCACCGCTCATTGGTACAGGTAAATATTCATTGCTATCCCCAGGGTTGGCAAAAAAAGCTAACTCTAAAAAATTAGCTGAGCTGGCTAACTGCACGGTAGCCATTGAATAGGCAAGCATATCTTGTGCTGTTAGTTGGGTAACCCAAGGTTGCGATGCACACTCTGGAGCAAGGTTTTCAACACCGGTGTCTGTTACGTATTTATTAAACCCCTGTACAAACCCCTCGTAGTGGGCGCGACTGTCTTCATTGAGTTCATCATAATGTTGCAGTGCGTACTCATTCACTCCTAATGCTTTATAACCAAAGTCTGATATTAAGTGCTGTGAATCTCCACTTCCAGCAACCTTATCTGGGCCATAGTATTTTGAGCGTTCGCCTCGCACTTTAATAATTTGGTCCATTAATAAGCAAGCATGATCTTTTGCATATGCAAACCCTGCTCCAAACGCCAAACTCTCTAAATTTGCTGCTGTGATATGGGGTACACCATAGGTTGTCCATCGCACATTCGCTTGTAACGTATTGCCTTCGGAAAATGCAGGAATATCTACTTTTACAACTGGATCTGGGTAAGGGGTAACAACGGGAGCTGTGGTGTCATTGTTATCTTTATCTGAATTACAGCCGACGAGCAAAGCCGCAGCAATACCGATTAGCAGGGGATTGAGTTTCATTGTGGATCCTTATTATGATTGTATGTCCACCCCCCAGCTTGCCTTAAATAGTAGGCTAAATCTTGACCTTTCACGCAAAAAATTGACTTTGCGCGCCAACTAATGCAGCGTTACTTCTATTAAAATAATAATAACTATGAATGACCTATGTTTTATATCAGTTGCCAGATAATTCGCTCACTTGTATTTTTTTTAGAACGCCAAGGCATGTGTAGCAAACAGATTGAAGCTTTGCTCGGTGAACGACTGAAAGATTTGGACGATGTAAGCGCCCGCTTTCCTATTGCTGACTATGAGTCACTCATGCACTATGGCGATAAAATATTACAACAAGAGCATATTGGGCTGGAGTTTGGCAACTCTTTAAAAGCACAAAATTGGGGGCTATTAGGTCATGTTGCATTAGTGAGCAAAAACTTAGAAAAAGCACTGGATCATGCACAGAGATTAAGCAAAACAATACGAAATATTGGTCACATTGAACTCGTTTCTGAAGACGAGTTTTGTCGTCTAAGCTGGCATGCTCAAAGTAACATACAGCATTACATGGTAGATGAATTATTTAGCAGTTGGCTTTCATTTGCTAAGCACTGTTGTCACAATCATGCCGATGTTAGCCTTGAAAAAGTACAGTTGACTAGGCCGACCCCTAACCCAGAAAGTTTAACTGTTTATAAACAGGTTTTTAATTGCCCTATTGAGTTTTCAGCTAACTCAAACTCTCTTATTTTTAGTAAATCGATTCTTAAATGTCGATTGCAATCTCCTAACCCCGAGCTTGAAAACATTTTATTATCTCAAGTCGATACAGCTGTATCACAGCATGATTATGCCTCGCAGTTAGTTACTTTCATTAATACCCAATTGCCTCACATACCGACCCTTGAGCAAGCATCAATTCAACTCAATATTAAAAAACGCACTTTACAACGTCACCTTTCAAATCAGCAACTTAGTTTTTCTAAACTCATTGATCAGCAACGAAAACTACTTGCAAAAGAGATGCTTCTAAAAGGCCTATCTGCACTGGAAATTAGCAACAAGTTAGGCTTTTCTGAACAAAGCGCTCTACAACGCGCCTTTAAGCGTTGGTACAAAACCACGCCAAAAAAGTTTTTAGCTTTATATACTATTTAAGTTGTATTATTTTTTTTTGCCCATATAACTTAGCAAATTTAAAAAAATGACGAGTAGTTAAGGGCTTACCAAACCGCCCATAATTATTTGAGCAATCATTAGCACAAGGTCAAGAGGATTAATTAAAAATAAATTTGCCTCAGTCTAATGATTCTGCTATTTATAGCCGCCGGCTAACGCTGGGCAAAATATTAAGGATTTAGGAGAAAGTTATGCCAGACCAAAAAAGACTAGGGTTATTGGCTCAGGCCGGGTTGGAACCATACCAAGAACAGCCAGGTGAAGAGTACATGAATGAAGCACAACGTGCTCATTTCAAAACAATTTTAGAAGCTTGGCGTAACGATTTACGTAACGAAGTAGACCGTACTAAATCGCATATGCAAGACGAAGCAGCTAACTTTCCGGATCCAGTAGACCGTGCAGCACAAGAAGAAGAATTCTCATTAGAACTTCGTACTCGTGACCGTGAGCGTAAACTGATCAAGAAAATTGAAAAAACGATTCAATTAATCAAAGAAGATGACTTTGGTTTCTGTGAATCATGTGGTATCGAAATTGGTATCCGCCGCCTAGAAGCGCGTCCTACAGCTGATTTATGTGTAGACTGTAAAACGCTTGCGGAAATTAAAGAAAAGCAATCTGGACGCGGTTAATTACATCCTTTAATTAGCCCATGTCTACCACAGCCGTTAACACGCCAATGCGTGAATATCGTGGCCGCTTTGCGCCATCCCCTTCAGGGCCATTACATTTTGGCTCACTTATAGCGGCTGTGGGTAGCTTCCTTGATGCAAAAGCAAATCAAGGAAAATGGTTAGTACGCATTGAAGATATCGACACAACGCGTGTTGTAAGCGGTGCTAGCGACGATATATTACATACCTTAGAGGCTTACGGCTTGCACTGGGACGAGCCTGTCATATACCAAACCCAGCGTCATGAGCAATACCAAGCCATTGTTGACGAGTTAATTTCGCAAAACCTTGTTTATGCATGTCATTGCACGCGCAAAGAAATTAAAGCAATCGGTGGAATATACCAAGGCCACTGCCGGTATAAAAACCACGCTTTAACTGATTCAGCGCTACGTTTAACCCAGCAATTTGCAACCAGTCACTACCATGATTTAATTCAAGGTGAAGTGTATGTTGATAGCCAACTTGCCAAAGAAGATTACTTAATAAAGCGCAGCGATGGTTTATTTGCTTACCAACTGGTCGTAGTCGCCGATGATATCGCACAAGGTATTACAAGAGTCGTTCGCGGCGCTGATTTACTCGAGCCAACTGCACGACAACTCAGTTTGTTTAAGCAACTAAGTAAACCGGCCCCAGAATACGCCCACCTTCCTTTAGCGGTAGCTAAACCTGGTTTTAAGTTATCAAAGCAAAATTACGCCCCCGCAATAGCAAAATCAAATCCAAAGCCCGCGTTGTTCGATGCCTTGCGCTTTTTAGGTTTAAAGCCAGAAAGTTCACTATTATCGTTAAGTACCGAACAGATGTTAGCTTGGGCTGTTGAAACTTACCGCCTTGAACACATACCAAAGGTGCAAGAAATACAAGTTAGCGAGGATCCTAACTCTCCTTTTTGTAACTTTGTTACTATTGAAAAATAAATTGCCAATTTTAAAGGCCGAGTAACTTAATTTTTCAGCCCTGCTGGTATATGATAGCGACCCAAAGTGTGCGAATCATCAACACCTTAATTTAGCGCCATTTAAAACACACTGATTACACGTCAATCTCACATCGGCGAAGTATCAAACAAACGCTATACTTGATGAGTCGCAAAGTCCGCGTCGTAGGAGACAGATTATTATTTCTAAGCTTTTTCAATTTTGTCGGCAGATTATTGGCCCAAATGCCACGACATCAAGTGATGCTTTGCCAACGAGCGAGTTACCTTTGGTGATCGAGCGCAGTGAACATGGTATTTCGCGCAAACAATTTAGCCCAAATGCAATCAAAGTATTGTACCGCCTTAAAGAAGGTGGTTTTGATGCCTACCTTGTAGGTGGTTGTATTCGAGATATATTGTTAGGCCAACAACCAAAAGACTTCGACGTTGTAACAAACGCAACCCCTGAGCAAATCAAAAAGCTATTTCGTAACTGTCGTCTAATTGGTCGTCGTTTTCGTTTAGCCCATATCGTGTTTGGTCGAGAAATTATTGAAGTGGCGACCATGCGCGGCCATCACGAAGCCGAAGAAAGCAAAAATCAAATTAGCCAATCAAGCGAGCACGGCCAACTCCTGCGCGACAATGTCTATGGCAGCATCGAAGAAGATGCCGAGCGCCGTGACTTTTCGATTAATGCACTTTACTACTCAATTAACGACTTTTGTATTTATGACTATGCCAATGGCATTAGCGCAATAAAAGCAAAACAAATTGAATTGATTGGCGACCCAGAAACACGTTACCGTGAAGACCCTGTGCGTATGTTACGTGCAGTGCGTTTTGCTACCAAACTGGGAATGAGCATTGCGTCTGGCACCGAAAAACCAATTAAAGGCCTTGCTAATTTACTTGACCATATTCCGCCTGCTCGTTTATTTGAAGAATCACTTAAATTGTTCTTAAACGGTAAAGCTGAAGAAAACTACCTAATGCTACGCCAATATGGCTTATTCAAAGCATTATTCCCTGCACTTGATAAAATCTTAGATGCCAATCCTGATGGCCTTGAGCATGCGTTTATTCTGCAAATGTTTAAAAACACCGATAAGCGTATCAATGCAGATAAAAAAGTCACGCCGGCCTTTATTTTTGCAGCCTTATTGTGGTTCCCATTACTCAGTATTGCTAAGAAGCTACAACAACGCGATCAACTTTCAGAGTACGATGCATTTGCACAAGCGATGAACAAAGTACTGAGTGAAAACGCACAACATGTAGCAGTACCAAAACGCTTCACACTGGGTGCACGCGATATTTGGCATATTCAGCAACGTCTTGATAAACGAGGTGGTCAACGTGCTTATAGGCTGACTCAACAGCCTCGCTTCAAGGCAGCCTATGATTTCTTACTTTTGCGTGTGCAAGCTGGCGAAGAGCAGCAAAAAGAGCTTGCTGATTGGTGGACAACCTACCTAAGCCAAGACATCAACGGCCAAAAAGAGATGGTTAAAAATTTAGGACACCAAGGTGGCCCTAAGCGCCGTCGTCGCCCACGCAAGAAAAAAGTAGACTAAGTATGCATACCGTTTATTTAGGTTTAGGTGCCAATTTAAACGCGCCACGTAAACAAATTCATGCTGCTGTCGCTGCCCTAAAAGCATTAGAAGATGTTGAGTTTGTTTGTGTATCCCATGATTACGCAAGCAAACCCATGGGGCCACAAGATCAACCCGATTATGTAAATGCGGTCGCATGTGTTAAAACTGCACTTATGCCAGAGCAGTTGCTTGATTTAACGCAAGCCATTGAGCTTGAGCATGGCCGTGTTAGAAAAGAACAGCGCTGGGGTCCGCGTACCCTTGATATAGATATTTTATTGTTCGGTAATGACGTAATAGACACCCCTCGCTTAACCGTGCCTCATTATGGCCTAACAGAGCGAGAGTTTGTTGTTTACCCCTTGTTGGAAATTGCACCAACACTTGTACTACCGAATAATCAATCACTTGCTGATATAACAAAAACGTTGCCTTTAAACGATTTACAACAACTCCCTCAGCAGTAATCAACCAAGGCTAAGCCTTAGAGGAAATTATGTCTAAAATCACCGTTTCAACCTTGAATAAAATGAAACAAGAACAACAAAAAATCACCGCATTAACAGCTTACGATGCCAGTTTTGCTAAATTGTTTCATGATAATGGCGTCGAGGTGATTTTAGTTGGTGACTCTTTAGGTATGGTATTGCAAGGTGCTGATGACACATTAGCAGTAACCAACACAGAGATTGCTTATCATACACGCTGCGTACGTGCTGGTAGCCGCGAATTATTTGTAATTGCTGACTTACCCTTTATGACCTATGCCAACCCAACTGATGCCTGTAAAAATGCTGCAGAGCTGATGCGTGCTGGGGCAAACATGATCAAGCTTGAAGGTGGCGAATGGCTGCACGACAGCATTCGTGCGATGACTCAACAAGGTATTCCAGTATGTGGCCACCTAGGCTTAACACCTCAGTCAGTGCATGTATTTGGTGGCTTTAAAATTCAAGGTCGTGAGCAATCTCAAGCCGATAAAATGGTTAGCGATGCGAAAGCACTTGAGGCGGCAGGTGCGCAGTTACTTGTTTTAGAATGTATTCCAAGTGAGCTTGCTAAACGTATTACTGATGAGCTGAACATTCCTACCATTGGTATTGGTGCAGGTAATCAAACTGATGGGCAAATCTTAGTTATGCACGACTTAGTTGGTATTTCAGCAGGCTATATTCCTAAGTTTTCAAAGAATTTTTTATTAGAAACCGGCAATATGCCAGCAGCAGTGCAAAAGTATTGTGAAGATGTAAAAAGTGGTGCTTTCCCAAGTACCGAACACGAGTTTAAATAAATGCAATCAATCACTGAAATCAAATCGTTACGCAGCCAAATCAAAGCTTGGCGTCAAGCAGGCCTGAGCATTGCACTAGTGCCTACTATGGGCAATTTACACCAAGGTCACTTTTCACTGGTTGAAAAAGCCAAAACCTTGGCTGATAAAGTGGTTGTGAGTATCTTTGTGAACCCAATGCAGTTTGGGGCTAACGAAGATCTTGATAGCTACCCACGTACACTTAACGAAGATAAACAAGGTTTAGCTGAACTCGGTACTGATATCGTGTTTACACCCTCCGTTGAAACGATTTACCCAAATGGTTTAGGCGAGCAAAGCTTTGTCGATGTGCCGGGTGTTTCTATGGGTTACTGTGGCGGCTCGCGCCCTGGTCACTTCAAAGGCGTCGCAACCGTTGTCACTAAGTTATTTAATTTAGTACAGCCTGATTTTGCCTGTTTTGGCGAAAAAGACTTTCAGCAGCTGCAAGTGATTAAAACCATGACACGCGATTTATCTATCCCTATAGAGATAATTGGCGTACCTACTTGCCGTGAAATCTCTGGGTTAGCAATGAGCTCTCGTAATGGCTATTTATCTGATGAGCAAAAAGACACTGCAAAAGTACTGTTTGCCACGTTAAATAATACAGCAACAGCACTGAAGCAAGGCAATGCAGACATTGCTACACTTGAGGCTGATGCAAAAGCACAGCTTGAAAGTGCAGGCCTTAAACCTGACTATTATGCGGTAGCAGAGCGCTCAACATTAAAGCCTGCAACAACGGCTGATAAACAACTTGTTATTTTAGCTGCTGCTTATTTGGGCTCAGTACGTTTAATTGACAATTTACAAGTTGAGCTGGATTAAATAGCAATAATCTGGGTAAGATGGATTGCAAAGAAAAGACATAAACTAGGGATAAGCATGAAAAAACTACCTGCAATTGCAGCAACATTATTTGCTATGACATTACTGTCTGCTTGCTCAAATAAAATTGAAAACCCAGAAATGCAACAATGCGCTCAACAAAACTACCAATGCGAGGCAAGCTGTGAACAACAAAGCACTGCTGATGGCTTAGTTCATAAGGTGTGTAGTAACAAGTGCATTGAAGCTTATAATCAATGTAAAGCTAATGCCGAAAAATTAGGTGAAGTTAAATAATACTTACTTTTAGCTCGCTTATTAGGGCACTGAAACCTGTTCGGTGCCTGCACTTCTCTTCTCGATTACAATTTCATTTCCATAATTAAGCCTCTGGTAATTTTGTTCATATTTTTGTTTACCCTTTAATCTATTCATATTAGGGCAAGCTTTCGTTCATTAAACTTCTCTATATTGGTGACGAATAAACAACTGCAACCATGTAATTGTTTCTCACTAATTTCAAAATTTTACTCTTCGCATTTAACTGCACCAACTCAAAGTCATTGAGATTATTAGTTTTTATTTTGGGTTCAGTAATTGCTAAGGGATATGAATGAATTAACGTGATTTACGGCTAAAGGAAAATTGAATGAGACCAGAAACTCGAACCAAGCTCTTCAGTGCTGCTAAAAAGAAGACCTTATTGGGCGTATTATTAGCCATGAGCGCAGGTCATACATACGCAATTGAAGAACAAGATCAATCAAACGTAACTAAAACAGAACAAACAGCCGTTAAAGTTCAAGCAGCCGAAAATGAAAAACTGGCCTCAAAGGAAAAGGCTGCTGTTGAGCTTAAGCCTGAGATGATCACTATTCCCCAAGAAAAGCTATTTGATGTTATCACTGCGCGTGCTAAAAAACTCGCTTCAGAGCCTTATGTAGCCCCGAAAGATCTTGAACTTGAGGCGCTCACAAGCATCAATTACCAAGACTACCGTGCAATCCGTTTTCGTACTGAGCAAGCAATTTGGAAAGATCAAAGCCTTTATGAAGTGCAGTTGTTCCACCCAGGCTTTTTATATCGCTCACCGGTTGCAATTAATACTCTTGAACAAAACGCTGAAGTAAAAAGTTTACCTTTTAAAACAGATTACTATCGTTATGATGCAACTGCTGCCCCGTTAGAGCAAGAGATCAGTACCGCGATTGCCAATACACAACTTGGCCATGCAGGTTTTCGTTTGCATTTTCCACTGAACAACAACCAGTACAAAGATGAAGTGGCTGTGTTCCAAGGTGCTTCATATTTTCGTTTAGTTGGTCCGCACCAAGTATATGGTCTGTCAGCTCGAGGGCTTGCGGTGGATACTGCTCTTAGTTCAGGTGAAGAATTCCCTGTATTCAAAGAGTTCTGGTTAGTAAAACCAGCACCCGAAGATACCACTATCGTGCTCTACGCATTATTAGATAGCCCATCTGTGTCGGGCGCCTATCGTTTTGAATTAACACCTTCGACCAACACTGAAGTGAAAACTCAAATGCAAATTTTCGCCCGCAAAGACATCAAAAAGCTTGGTATTGCCCCGCTAACAAGTATGTTCTACCACGGTGAAAACAGTACAAAGTTCTTCGACGACTACCGCCCTGAAGTACATGACTCTGATGGCCTTCTAATGCAATCAGAACAAGGTCAATGGGTTTGGCGCGCACTCAATAACCCGAAGAAGCTAAGTGTCACTTCGTTTAGCTACGAGAACCCGAAAGGCTTTGGTCTTGCACAGCGAGACCGTGACTTTAATAACTACCTTGATACCGAAGCACATTATCACAACCGTCCGAGTATGTGGATTGAGCCAGAAGGTAATTGGGGTAAAGGGCGCGTTGAGTTAGTAGAGATCCCAACAGATACAGAAACCAACGACAATATTGTTAGCTACTGGGTGCCAGAGCAGCCAATGAAAGCCGGTGACAGCTTAAGCTTTAGTTACAAGCTTTCGACTTTCAATGCCACGCTTGCAACTCAAGATAAAGCGAGTGTGTTAAGAACTCGAATTGGTAGTGCAGCATTACCTGGTGAAGACAATCCACCACCAAAAAGCCACCGCCAATTTACCGTTGATTTTAGTGGCGAAACCATTAATCAACTATCTGCTAATTTTGCCATGCAAGCGGATCTTACACTCTCTGCTGGGCAAATAAGCGATAAAACGGTACAGCAGTTACCAAACAATCAAGGATGGCGCGTAGCCTTTAAAGTGGCGCCAGAGGGAGATAAGCCAGTTGATATGCGCTTATCGTTAAAACTACGTGATAAAGAAATCAGCGAGGTATGGAGCTATGTCTGGTATCCAAACGACGTCCAATAGTAAAGCGTTAGAAGCAACAGCAATGCCATTTAAGAAAACCCGCGCTTGGCTTTTTTCGAGCCTAGCGCTCAGCATTACCGCCTATGGCGTGTGGATCATGTTCGATATTTTAAATTCTAACGGCATGACACCGCTTGAGTACGCTTTACTGGCATTATTTACAGTTACCTTCGCGTGGATTGTTACAGCCTTTTGTAGTGGCTGTATGGGCTTTATCTTGCAATTATTTCGTATTGACCCGTTGACCTTAAAACGTCAAAAGCCAATCGAGATTAATCAGCATGCCTTGAGCCAAACGAAAACAGCCATTGTTATGCCTATCTACAACGAAGATACAGAGCGTGTAATTGCCGGTTTTGAGGTTAGTCTTCGCTCGCTGGCCAAAACAGGACAAATGCCACACTACGATTTTTACTTACTTAGTGATACGCAAGACCCTGAAATCGCACGTAATGAACTAAAAGCATGGAATGCTCTCACTAAGCGTTTAGGTGATTTAGCTGCGCATACTTTTTATCGTCGCCGTGAAGACAACAAACACCGTAAAGTAGGTAACTTAACTGATTTTTGTGAACGTTGGGGCAGCCAATACGATCATATGATTGTGCTTGATGCCGATAGCATTATGACGGGTCAATGTATGCTTGAACTGACTTCTAGCATGATCAGCAATCCAAAATCAGGTTTGATCCAGACGATCCCTATTCCGGTTCGCCAAGACACGTTTTTTGGTCGCTTTTTACAGTTTGCATCGATTTTATATAGCCCAATGTTGGCAACTGGTTCTGCTTTTTGGCAAACAAACCAAGCAAACTACTGGGGTCACAATGCAATTATTCGCGTTGAAGCATTTACAAAATGCTGCGGCCTGCCAGTTTTAAAAGGCAATGCCCCATTTGGCGGTGAAATCTTAAGTCATGACTTTGTTGAAGCCTCACTGCTACACCGTAGTGGTTGGGATGTGTTACTGCTGAGTGATGTTGAAGGTAGCTACGAAGAAGTGCCAAGTAATATTCTCGATTACGCAATTCGAGATAGACGATGGGTGCAAGGAAATATCCAGCATTTAGGTTTATTGCCTAAATCTGGCCTTAAGCTAATGAGTAAAATGCACTTTTTATTTGGTGCCACAGCGTATATTTCATCGTTAATTTGGTTATCTATGCTGGCATTAAGTACCTTAGATGCAGTGACTCGTGCTCTTAATAGCGACGTATACTTTAACCATGCTTATCAGCTTTTCCCAACCTGGCAAATTGCCAAAACGGATCTAATTGATTCGTTGTTATTCATTACTGCCGTATTACTGTTACTACCTAAATTAATGGGTATTATTGTGACTTTAGTACACCGTAATAAAGCCTTTGGTGGCACGATGAAGCTAATTGCAGGTTCACTCATCGAAACGGTTTTTGCCATTGTGATTGCACCGCTAATGATGGTGTTTCATAGCTATTTTGTCGTGTGCGTATTTTTAGGCAAAAAAGTTAGCTGGGATGCACAGCCTCGTGAAGGTAGAATGGTACCGTGGAAGGAAGCGATTGGTTATACGTTATTTTCGACTATTACCGCGATTATTTGGGGCTCGGTTGCTTACTATTACACACCGACCTTCTTTTGGTGGTTATCACCTATTTTAGTGGGCCTTATTTTAGCAGCGCCAATTGTACGTTACTCAAGCAGCATCGGCTTAGGTGTGAAAATGCGTAAAATGGGCTTATTCTTATGTCCAAGTGAAGTTGAAAACGATGATACCTTAGCGGCACTTCGTGTACATCAACAAGAAATTGGTTTACCTAAGGATGAGCACGCTGACTTTAGTGTACCTGCACTACCTAATGAATATCCAACGGTAATGCCAATTCAAAGCTTTAAGGCTCCCTCGGGTAAAAAGCGTAAGCAAGTACGCCTTGCTCAGCAACGCATTAAGGCAAAATTATTTGCTAAAAGCTAAACGAAAAAAAACCGCTCACTGAGCGGTTTTTTCGTCTATGTCTGTATGGTTGTTACAGAAGGCCTAGCTTTTTAAGTTCAGCCATTGCCATTTTACCTGAAAGTGGCACATAACCATCTTTCTCAACAATTTTTTGACCGTCTACAGAAAGAACCATTTTTAAGAACTCTGCATCGATTGGTGAAAGCGGCTTGTTAGGGTGCTTGTTCACGTAAACGTATAAGAAACGAGATAGTGGGTATTTACCTGTTGCTACGTTTTCTAATGTTGCATCAACAAAGTTGTCGCCTTTCTTAGAAAGTGGAACCGTACGTACACCTGATGTTTTATAACCGATACCTGAGTAACCAATCGCGTTCACTGAAGAAGAGATTGACTGTACTACAGATGCAGAACCAGGTTGTTCGTTTACGTTGTTACGGAAGTCACCTTTACAAAGTGCTTTCTTCTTGAAGTAACCGTAAGTACCCGATACTGAGTTACGACCGTAAAGCTGGATATCTTTTGCTGCCCAATCGCCCTCAAGACCTACTTCGCTCCAACGATTAACCTGTGCATCAGCACCACATTTACGTGTTGAAGAGAAAATCGCATCAACTTGGTCAATACGTAAACCTTTGATTGGGTTATCTTTGTGTACGAATACAGCAAGAGCATCGATTGCAACGCGTACTTCAGTTGGCTTGTAGCCGTAACGCTTTTCGAATGCTTCAATTTCTTTTGACTTCATACGACGGCTCATTGGGCCGAAGTTTGCTGTCCCTTCAGTTAATGCTGGAGGAGCAGTTGAAGAACCCGCTGCTTGGATTTGAATGTTTACGTTTGGATAGAAGCGCTTGTACTCTTCTGCCCAGAACGTCATCATGTTTGCAAGCGTGTCAGAACCTACAGATGAGAAGTTACCAGAGATACCACTTACTTTAGTGTACTCAGGCATATCTTTATCAACTGCAGCTGCTTGTGCTGATACAAATGTTGTTACAGCCACACCCATTGCGGCAACGAGATTTTTGAATTTCATAGGGGTTACTCCGATTTGTTCGTCCCATTTCCTAACTGCGGTCTACTCTAATAACACTAGATGACAGTTAGATTACCCTTAAATGACATTTTTATGACTTTGCAGTTTTTTTAATATTATCTGTTAAACGCACGACTTTTTCGCTACCAAATGCAAACGCAAAGGTCGAGCCTTGGCCTAATTTACTGCTGATATCTAAACGACTGTCATGCCTTGTAAGTACATGTTTTGTAATCGCTAAACCTAATCCAGACCCACCTGTAGTGCGGCTACGAGCCTTATCAACACGATAAAAGCGTTCCGTTAAACGGTTAATATGTTCAGCAGCAATACCATCACCATTATCGGTCACACTAAACGCGGCTTGGTTATTTTTAAGCTGCCAATCAACCACAATCTTGCCACCGGGCTTGGTGTAATGAATGGCATTAAAAACAAGGTTAGAAAAGGCACTTCGTAATTCATCTTCGGCCCCTTTAATGTCTAAGCTCGCATCAACATTAAAGATAAGCTCATGGCCTTTGTCTTGGTTTAATGACTGTGCTTCGGTTTGAATATAGGTAAGTAACTGCGGCACATTAACCGGCTTATCGTTATCTTGACGACGTGCTCCCTCAATACGCGACAACGACAATAATTGATTAACCAGACTGTCCATGCGCTTACATTGTTCAAGCATGGTAGTTTGCGCTTTTTGCCACATTGCAGGAGGTGGTAAGCTATCTGAATCAAGCATTTCTAAGTAACCGGTTACCACTGTAAGTGGTGTTCTCAGCTCATGAGAAACATTGGCCACAAAATCTTTACGCATCTGCTCAAGTTGCTTTAAGCGAGTAACATCACGCACCACCATCATCAACTGTGAACTTGCATAGGGCATAACACGAAACTCTAAGGTTTGATCGTAGCTGTGGCCACCATCAAGCTCGAGCGGTTCATCGAAACAGGCTTTATGCATGTACTTTGCAAACTTAGGATCGCGAATAAGATTATCTAAGCGTTGCCCATGATCGGTAGGCCACTGTAACCCTAAAACCTTTAGAGCCAATTGGTTACACCAAATGATGCTGAGATCTTTTTGTAAAACCACTACCGCATCAGGCACAGCCTCGGCGCCATCACGAAAGCGGCGTATTAAGTCTGCAAGTTCATTACGTTTTTTACGGTTTCGATGTTGTAAGTGATAGATCCCTTCAAAGACTTGCTCCCACGCTCCCTCCCCTTCGGGTGGGTTGAAACTACGTTGATTAAGAAGCCAATCGCTGAGGCGATATAATTGATGATAATGCCAAATTAGCAGTGCAAAAGAGCCTAAAAATAAAAGCAAAAAAGGCGCACCTACAAGTACGCCAACTAATAACAAGGGTAAGAAATACATAAACAGGCGTTTTGCTAACGCCTGTTTATTCACTACTCGATACATACACTCACTTTACCTTAAGTATGTAAATTAGCTTGTTAAGGTCATTGCTATGACACTTATAATTTACTTGAAAAACGATAGCCTGCACCGCGAACGGTTTGTACTAAACGGTCATGCCCTAATGGTGCAATCGCTTTACGTAGACGACGAATATGTACATCAACTGTACGGTCTTCTACATATACATTTGTTCCCCATACATGATCAAGTAATTGTTCACGGCTGTAAACACGTTCTGGATGCGTCATGAAGAAATGGAGTAATCTAAATTCAGTAGGACCCATATCTAATTCACTCCCTTCTGATGTTACACGGTGTGAGATTGGATCAAGGCGTAAACCATGAACTTCAATGGCTTCTTCTAATGAGGTTGGTGAAACACGGCGAATAACCGCTTTAATGCGCGCCATTAATTCTTTAGGAGAAAATGGTTTTGTTACGTAATCATCAGCACCTACTTCAAGACCGCGTACTTTGTCTTCTTCTTCACCGCGAGCTGTTAGCATGATGATAGGAATTTGACGAGTGTATTCGTTTTGCTTAAATTTTTTCGCAATTTGAATACCGCTACCACCTGGTAACATCCAATCTAATAAAACCATATCTGGGTATGGTTCTACCATAGCTTCAATTGCAGAGTCATAATCTTCTGCTTCAATTGCTTGAAAACCATTTTGCTCTAGAACAAAAACCAGCATCTCTCTGATAGGCGCTTCGTCATCGACGACTAGTACTTTACGTGACATTCCAATTTATCTCTTTCGTTAGCGAACTGGTTTCATTATTATGACTAAGTATGACATTTTTATGAAAGTCTAACGAGTAATTCAAAAAGCGCAAAAAAATCAATGCAAAAATAGCCATTTTTTACGCTTTAATAGTAAATTTCGGATTAAAAGTCATACCTTAAAGTGACTGCCAAGTGATCTTCATCAGCATTATTATCTAGTGAAAACTGCGTATACCACATGTACATACGTGCTTGTTTTGACAGGCTTCGTTCAACGCCAACAGAGGTACCACTCCCCGAATCTTTTAACTTACCGAAGTTACCATCAGTATCTTGGTATTGCGCCAATAACTTATATTTATCTATTTTGTAGGATGCACTTACCAAAAAGCCATCTTCTTTATCAGAACCAGCTACTTTTTCGCTTTGTTGATACATACCACCTAAGGTTAAATCGCCTAATTTACCTTGCGCCGTAAACCGTGTTGTATCATAACCGGCTACTTTACTGTCGTGGGCAACACTGACAAAGTAAGGCGCTTTTTTAAATTTACTATCACCATACATAAAGGCCGCAGAGATACCGGTTTCTTCGTCTTGTTTAGAATTATCTTCAGCAATATAGGTGACCACAAATTGCATATTGCCGACAATTGGCGAGCTATAATGAACCACATCGCCAAGGCGATTTTCGCCATTAAATAAGGCTTTAACATCACCATTAAAGTCGTTCATTAAATCAATTTTACCCTGCGATACTTTTAACGCTGTATCATGTCGACCAAGCACTACCTGCCCATAACTGCCTTGAAGACCAACATATTGGTTACGAGCGGTAATATTCTCTTCTGTTTTACCATCGCTATCTTGATCAGCCGCATTTACTGCAAATTCAAACTTATATACAGCTTTTAATCCATCACTTATTTCACCACTACCTTTAATACCCATACGTGAACTGTAGCTCTCAATAGACGTTTCGCTGCCATCGCCAGTGTCGCTATTAGCAATTCCTAAATGGGCCCGACCATACACATCTACAGCTTCGGCAGCACTATGAAAAGAAATAAAGCACATTGCAAAGCTCGACAACATCATGGCAGGTTTATTCATGGTAGCGATCCTCAATTTAAGCAATAACTTAAAAATCGAACATAAAGGGCTTTTGGTCAAGGTAAGGTGACTATATTTCACATAAAAATCACGGATCACAGATCTACTAACTCTATCAGATCAAGATCAGGTTTTTACCAAGTTGATCACCCACAGATCAGTTTTTTACTTAGAGAGTAAGATAACTTGTTGATTTAATGTTAAGACACTCAGCATTTCGTTTAAAAGCTGAGCAAAGAAAAGCATATGATCAGTATACAACTAGTAAAATAATGATCCGTGAAAGCGAAGGTTAGTAAAACACTGATCCTGAAAAACACGAGTAAGTAAATCGCTGATCCGTCTTGATCAAGGCAATAAAAAACCGGCATGCAAGCCGGCTTTTTCAACTTATTATCAATTACTTGATTTGTGGATCAAGTTCACCTGATAAGTATTTAAGGTGCATATCATCTAAAGAGATAGGCTTGATCTTACCAGCTTGACCTGCCGTACCAAAGGCTTCGTAGCGAGCAACACAGATCTCAGTCATTGCTTTCGTTGCTTCAGCTAAGTATTTACGTGGATCGAAGTTAGCTGGGTTTAAAGCTAAGTGGCGACGAATTGCACCTGTAGATGCTAAACGAAGATCGGTATCGATATTTACTTTACGAACACCGTATTTAATACCTTCGATGATTTGCTCTACTGGCACACCATAGGTTTCAGGGATTTCACCACCGTATTGGTTGATCACTTCTAACCACTCTTGTGGCACTGAAGACGAACCATGCATCACCAAGTGCGTGTTAGGAATACGCGCGTGGATCTCTTTGATGCGATCAATCGCTAAGATATCGTCTGTTGGTGGACGCGTGAATTTGTACGCACCATGTGATGTACCACAAGCAATAGCAAGTGCATCAACTTTAGTTTTACGAACGAAATCAGCGGCTTCTTCAGGATCTGTCAGCATTTGATCAGTAGATAATTTACCTTCTGCACCCACGCCGTCCTCTTCACCTGCTTCACCTGTTTCAAGTGAACCTAAAACACCTAACTCGCCTTCTACAGACACACCACAAGCATGTGCCATTTCAACGGTTTGACGAGTAACATCAACATTGTATTCATAACTTGAAGGAGTTTTACCATCAGACATTAATGAGCCATCCATCATAACTGATGAAAAGCCTAACTGGATTGAACGCTGACATACACCTGGTGAAGTACCGTGGTCTTGGTGCATTACGACTGGAATATGTGGCCATTCTTCAACGGCAGCTAAAATCATATGACGAATAAAAGGGGCACCAGCATAGGCACGTGCGCCTGCTGAACCTTGTACAATTACCGGGCTGTTTGTTTTGTCAGCCGCTTCCATAATTGCGCGCATTTGCTCTTGGTTATTAACGTTAAAAGCAGGTACGCCGTAACCATTTTCAGCTGCATGATCAAGAAGTTGTCGCATACTGATTAAAGCCATTTGGTATTCTCCAAATTGTATCGACAGTAGTTTCCTACTATCTAGTTTGAACGGATAAGTTATTTTTTGATGCATCACTGCATCACGAAAAGCTCGCGCCTACCGTAACAGCTGTAAATAAAACGAGGGTGAGAGGTATTTTATTAACAGCTAAACCAGCGTAATTACCTAATAACTACGCTGGCATACGCACTAATTACTTAGCACGTTCTTCAAGCATAGCAACTGCTGGTAATTTTTTCCCTTCTAAAAATTCAAGGAAAGCACCACCACCGGTTGAAATGTAAGAAACTTTATCGGCAATGCCGTATTTATCAATCGCTGCAAGCGTATCACCGCCACCAGCAATCGAGAATGCACTTGAGTTAGCAATCGCATCAGCAATAGCACGTGTGCCGTTGCCAAATTGGTCAAATTCAAATACACCTACTGGACCATTCCATACAACGGTGCCTGCATTAGCAATGATTTTTGCTAATTGGTTTGCTGTATCAGGACCAATATCGAAGATCATGTCTTCGTCTGTTACTTCATTCACATCTTTTAGTGTTGCCACTGCAGATTCTGAGAACTCATTACCTACAACAACATCAGTTGGTACCGGGATTTCACCGTTATTAGCTTTTGCTGCCGCACTTAATTTATTTGCTTCATCAATTAAATCAGCTTCAAATAAAGACTTACCTACTGAGTGACCTGCTGCTGCGATGAAGGTATTAGCGATACCACCACCTGTTACAAGTTGGTCAACCACTTTAGAAAGTGAATCAAGTACAGTTAACTTAGTCGATACTTTAGAGCCACCAACAATAGCAACTAAAGGACGAGCTGGGTTATCAAGCGCTTTACCTAGTGCGTCTAACTCTGCCGCAAGTAGTGGACCAGCACATGCAACATCAGCAAATAAACCCACACCGTGAGTCGATGCTTGTGCACGGTGAGCCGTACCAAATGCGTCCATTACGTAAACATCACATAATGCAGCTAGTTTTTTAGACAATGCTTCGTCGTTTTTCTTTTCGCCAGCGTTAAAACGCACGTTTTCGAAAACAACCACTTCGTTATCAGCAACGTCTACGCCTTCTAGGTAGTCTTTTTCTAGACGAACTGTTTGCTCAAGGGCATCATTTAAATAATTAACCACAGGGGCAAGTGAAAACGCTTCATCATATTCCCCTTCCGTAGGGCGGCCAAGGTGTGACATCACCATTACTTTAGCGCCTTTTTCTAACGCTAATTTGATAGTTGGTAATGCTGCACGAATACGCGCATCAGAGGTCACTTTACCTTCTTTTACAGGCACATTTAAATCTTCACGAATTAACACGCGTTTGCCGTTTAAATCTAAATCTGCCATTTTAATGACCGACATGGACTTCTCCTTAGTTAACGATACTAATATTATATTTATAAATTATTGGCTTACAGCCATCATCGCACGCGCAGTGTCGAGCATACGATTCGCAAAGCCCCACTCATTATCGCACCACACTAACAACTTTATCAGTCGTTTATGACTAACACGTGTCTGAGTGCCATCTATGATACAAGAATGTGGGTCATGATTAAAATCTACCGATACCAATGGCTCTTCAGTGTAACTTAAAATACCGTCAAGGCGGTCTTTTGCAGCTAACTTAAGAGCTTGATTGACAGTCGCTAAATTCACATCAGTATTCACTGTTACACTTAAATCCATCGCCGTCACGTTGATAGTGGGTACCCTAACAGCAATGGCTTCAAAGCGACTATGAAACTTAGGCAATATACGCTCAATACCACGAGCAAGCTTTGTATCTACCGGAATAATAGATTGGCTTGCAGCACGAGTGCGGCGTAAATCATGATGATACGCATCAATCACTTGCTGATCATGCATCGAGGCATGAATCGTTGTAATAGCCCCAGATTCAATCGAAAATGCGTCATCCAGCACTTTAATCACTGGCACAATACAGTTTGTGGTACATGAACCGTTTGAAACAATCGTATGTTCAGCTTTTAGCTCATCATCGTTAATACCATACACAATTGTGGCATCGACATCAGCATCTGCAGGCTGCGAAAACAATACTTTTTTTGCACCAGCAGCTAAGTGTAGTTCTGCATGTTCACGAGAGTGATACACCCCAGTACATTCAAGAACCACATCAACATCAAGCGTTTGCCATGGCAGTTCTGCAGGGTTTTCTTCTGCAAATAAGGCTATAGAGTCGTTAGCAACCGTTAAAGTATCTTCGCCAAGATTAACTGGAAATGAAAAGCGGCCATGAGATGTATCGTATTTAAGGAGATGGGCAATGCCCTTAGGGTCGGCTAATTCGTTAATAGCGACAATTTTGATTTGATCTTCAAGCCCAGATTCATACAGAGCACGGACGATGTTGCGCCCAATTCGACCAAAACCATTAATTGCAAGTTTGATTGCCATGAAGAAGAAAATCCACTCTATTTGCTTGCAGATAAAGGCAGCTGCCTTTTAGATGGCGGTATTGTAATCGACCTTTGAAGTTTTTATAAGAGGGCAAGGTAAATAAAACTACTTTAACAACCCTAGATGGCTCAATTTTGGTAATCGACCTGAAGAGTTTTTATAAGAGGTCAGGTGAAATAAAAGTTGCTTAGCATGTTTTAGATGGCTCAATTTTGGTAATCGACCTGAAGAGTTTTTATAAGAGGTCAGGTGAAATAAAAGTCGCTTAGTATGTTTTAGATGGCGCAGTTTTGGTAATCGACCTGAAGAGTTTTTATAAGAGGTCAGCAAAAATAAAAATTGCTTAGCATATTTTAGATGGCGCAGTTTTGGTAATCGACCTTAGACATTTTTATAAGAGGGCAAGGTAAATAAAACTGCTCTAGCAACCTCTCTCTTTTTTC
The DNA here is from genome assembly GCF_041414715.1 of Pseudoalteromonas sp. DY56-GL22. Taxonomy (NCBI): domain Bacteria; kingdom Pseudomonadati; phylum Pseudomonadota; class Gammaproteobacteria; order Alteromonadales; family Pseudoalteromonadaceae; genus Pseudoalteromonas; species Pseudoalteromonas sp. DY56-GL22. The sequence goes on from NZ_JANHZR010000003.1 coordinate 171,295, forward strand.
CTTTATAGCCAGCGACGAACAGATTTTTTGTATTGCTGGTATGCTGACCCAAATTTCTCTGCCATAAACGTTTCTTCTGGCATAATTTGAAATCGGTTCATATAAAGAATAAATACCGGCAACATAATAAAACTCGCAATATTACCAAGATAAATTCCCCAACCAACTAGCATTAGTAACATACCAACATACATTGGGTTACGGCTAAATTGATAAACACCACTTGTAACAAGACTCGCCGACTTTTCTGGAATTCGAGGGTCAACAGTTGTACCTTGCTTACGAAATTGATAAACACCTAATAAAGCAAACACCACACCTAAAAATGCAATGATTAGTGCTACAAAAGATGATGCAAAAAACGAGAAGCTAAAACTCATAAACAACTCTGCTATGCCCCACATCATCAACGCAATGATCAGCAGCAGCGCGACTGGAGGAATTTTTAATTCTAACTGATTCACACAAGCTCCCCTACTTTCAATGCCTTACCACGACTGATTTGATGACACTGGGCTAAGAGTAACTCGGCCGTTGCCATGGCATCAGTCAGGGCATGGTGCGAGCTGTAATGCGGTAAGTTGTAGCGTTTACGGCATTCGCTAAGTGTTAAATCATCGTGGCCAATTTCGTGGCCTTGCTGGTGCAAGCGTTTTTTTTCAATAACAAAGGTATCAAGAATTAAACGCGCTTTTGCATCTAAGCCAAGCGTTCTGCAGGCCTGTTTTAAAAACCCCCAATCAAGTGCCGCGTTATGAAACACTAAAATGCACTCACCAAAATGCTGATGCAGCTTGCCAAGAATGCTTTCGAGGCTTTCACCTGTATCTATATCTTGTTTTGCAATACCGTGATAAATCGGACTTTGCTCTAAGCTTTGCACGTCTTTATTTATTAAGTGCTGCGCACCGCTGAGTTTAATGCATTGATCTTCTATCATCACCCACGCCACCGAGACAATTTCGTGCTGGCGAGGATCTAGGCCCGTTAATTCCATGTCTATCACTACGTAGCGTTCTTTATAGGCATCGGCTGCCAAGAGTTGCTTGCGCGCTAAATACCGACTTAACCAGCGTTTAACCATACCCTCTCCTATAAACTACCGCGAGCAAATTTAAATGCGGCAGCTTGCTGTGCCTGTTTAACCAAATAAAATGCTTCTTTTAATTGATGTCGCTCCAATGAATTCAACGCATTTGGGTTAATACAGTTGCTTGGCAATCCCTCTTCGTTAATTTGCGTGCCTAATCGCAGCTGGGTTAAAAAGCGCCAACAGTCTTTTAGGTTATATAAGTCATCTTTATTGAGTAACGAAAATTTCATTAACGCATCAATACGCTCTTGCGTATTAGCACGCTGAATACCCGCTTTGAGGGAATATAAACGTACTATGTCGTTGATGATCACCACACCGCGTTTTTTTAAGTCGAGGTACTTATGCTGCTTTTCGTCTTTCTCTAATTTAAATTGATTAAACAAACCAATGGGCACTGGCGTATTTTTAATGTCGCTGGCCATAGCCGCATAGAATAAGTCGTTTTTAGAAATGCGTTTTAGCTGCTCACAAAAGCGCGCATATAAGGTAGTGGAACCTTCAATAAAACGTAGGTCAAAAAATATCTTACAATTGAGCATCGCCTCTGGTGTAGGTGAGGTGATCCACTTATGAAACTTTTCTGTCCAAGCATTAATGCCCATACGGCACTGTGCATTGCTCGCCATAATATTGCCAGGGCAACGTTTTATACCGCACTCAATTAAATGCTCACAGACATACTCGCCCATGCGCTTAAAGTAATCGTGTTGTTCGTCTGTTAAATCATCAGGTAGCAACAGGCCATTATCTTGGTCAGAATGCAGTGTTTGTTCTTCTCGTGCTTGTGAACCAAAACAAATAAAACTAAAGCTGGTTGGTGCCGCGCCATTATCTTCTTGGAACAAACGGATCAAACGCGAAGTCAGTGCATCGGTTAAGCCACTTAATAATTTACCAATCAAGGAGATGTCATCAATATTGTTTGAAAAACCTTTTAATAAACCGGGTATCTCTTGCGAATAACGCTTTAAATCAACCACGCTGTGCGCTTTGTAAATTCGTCCAATCAATTGTACTGGGTCGCTTTTTTGCTGACGCAGTAAATCCGTACTGGTGAGCATACCAAGCGGTTTGTGATGTTCATCAAGCACAGGTAAATGGTGAATATTGTGCTTAAGCATTAAGTGTAGCGCCGAAAACACGCGGTTATTTTCAAAAATAAACTTGGGCTTACACGTCATGATGCTACTTACTGACTCTTGTGGGTCAACCTCATCGGCTAATACGCGGTTGCGTAAATCTCGGTCGGTCACGACTCCTACAAGACGCTCATGTTCAGTCAACATAATCGATGAAACACCCTGTTGTTTCATTTTTTTAGCGGCTTGACGAATACTTGCATCTGGCGCCAAGGTGACGGCTTTGCGATTCATCAACTCGCAAATTTTTTTCTCCGACCAACTGTCGTTTTGACTTTTATAATGAGACGACAATAAACGGTTTTTATGGGCACGAACAAAGTATTGCTCAAACACCTTATACTCACGGCGTAAGTAATCAAATGCCGCTTGGTTCAGCATGTAAACAATGCCTTCCTTTTGCACTGAAATACTATTTTGAATTGCTTCGCCAGTTAACAATGAAGGAAAACCAAAGTAATCGCCACTTGATAACTTAGTGATCACATCGCCTTTTGGGTCAACTAAATCATAATCGCCAGAGCGAATTAAAAATAATCTTAGATTATCCGAACTTAACCACTGATTTTGATTCTCACGGGTCAAATAAATAATATCGAGATGGTTTACAAAATACTCACTGGCAGCGCCATCAAGCTGATTAAATGGCGTTTGCTGCATCACAAATTGGGCGACTTCCTGTTGCTCGGTATTCATGGTCATTCTCGCTATAAAATAGAGACAATATCTACACTACCCCTGTTTGAAATAAATAAAAAGCCCGACTTAAGTCGGGCTTTTAAACGTCAAGAGTGTGTTCTTATAAAATGGTTTTATTAGTGCGCGTGTGCTGCGCTCGAACCTTTAGGGTTACGGATACCTTCAACCATTTCTTGGATTTCAACTGGTGTTTCAGCCGTTAGTTTAAGTACGATAGCTGCAACTACAAAGTTAACAATCATACCAATAAGACCGATACCTTCAGGTGAAATACCAAATAACCAGTTTGCCGGTGTATTCAACTCAGGGCTTACGAACTTGAAGTAGATAATATAAGCCGCTGTGAATGTAATACCTGTCACCATACCCGCAATCGCACCTTCTTTATTCATCTTCTTAGAGAAGATACCCATAATGATGGCTGGGAAGAAGCTCGCCGCTGCTAAGCCGAAGGCGAAGGCAACAACCGAGGCCACGAACCCTGGCGGGTTAATACCAAAGTAAGCTGAAATCACAATCGCTATCATCGCAGCTAAGCGCGCTGCAAGTAGCTCTTGTTTGTCACTTATATCTGGTTTTAAGGTGCGTTTTAATAAGTCATGCGATACCGAGGTCGAGATCACCAATAGTAAGCCTGCTGTTGTTGATAGCGCTGCTGCGATACCACCTGCTGCTACTAATGCAATCACCCATGCTGGTAAGTCTGCAATCTCAGGGTTTGCAAGTACCATGATGTCGCGGTCAACTTTAACTTCGTTTGCGCTGTTTGGATCATCAATCTTACCTGCTGAGTAGAACATTTTGCCGTCACCATTTTTATCGTTAAAGGTGATTAGGCCTGTTCTTTCCCAGTTTTTAACCCAAGCTGGTGCTTCTGCGTACTCTGTACCGCTACCGTCTTTACCGTTAATTGTATCAATCATGTTTACACGAGCGAATGACGCTACAGCAGGTGCTGTTGTATAAACAACTGCAATGAAAACAAGTGTCCATGCAGCTGAGATACGCGTGTCTTTAACACGTGGAACAGTGAAGAAACGAACGATTACGTGCGGTAAACCTGCTGTACCAACCATTAGCGCGCCTGTGATTGCGAATACATCAATCATGCTCTTCGAGCCTTCGGTGTACTGCGCAAAGCCAAGCTCGGTACTGAGTCCATCTAGTTTATCAAGTACAAACTGTCCTGAGCCATCGCTAAGGGTTGCACCGAAACCGGTTTGTGGGAAGAAGTGACCTGTCATCATCATTGAAATGAAGATTGCTGGAACAAGGTAAGCAAATACTAGTACACAGTACTGAGCTACTTGCGTATATGTAATCCCCTTCATACCGCCTAATACAGCGTAGAAGAATACAATCACCATACCAATGTAAACACCGGTCTCAATATCTACTTCTAAGAAGCGAGAGAAAACCACACCTACACCACGCATTTGACCTGCGATATATGTGAAACAGATAAAAATAGCACATAAAATTGCAACAACACGTGCAGCTTGTGAGTAATAACGGTCACCGATGAAATCAGGTACCGTGAACTTACCAAACTTACGTAGGTAAGGAGCTAAACAAAGTGCAAGTAGTACATAACCACCTGTCCAACCCATTAGATATACACCACCGTCATAACCCGCAAACGAGATAATACCCGCCATTGAGATAAACGATGCTGCACTCATCCAGTCAGCAGCGGTTGCCATACCATTTGCTAGCGGCGGTACACCGCCCCCTGCAACATAGAATTCATTTGTTGACCCAGCACGAGCCCAGATTGCGATGCCGATATAAAGCGCGAAGCTTAAACCGACGATAATAAACGTGAGTGTTTGAACATCCATTGCTTAGCTCCTATTCGTCTACGCCGTATTTTTTATCTAACGTATTCATTTTGAAAACGTAAACAAAAATCAAAGCAACAAAGGTGTAAATAGCGCCTTGCTGGGAGAACCAGAAGCCGAGTTTAAACCCAAAGAAACGTATCTCGTTAAGTACGTCTACCAGTAAAATGCCGAAGCCAAATGACACGACAAACCAAATTGCTAATAATTTAAATAGCAGTGCGAGGTTTTCCGCCCAATAAGCTTTTGCTTGTTCTTCATCTTTAAAAGCCATTTTTTATCCCCTTATGCATTACAAGAAAGTAATGAGTGGTATTAGTTGTCATTAACTAAGTTAGCAAGGGTTCTAATTTATGGAATTGAGACCATAGTCGTAACAGTTAGTTTACGTTTACGTAAACTGCAAAACACCGCTTGTTAACGAATGGTAAAAAACAATATTTAACAACAACTTAACCTATAAAGATAAATTTGCGAAATAGCGAAAATAGTAAAAACGAATGATCTGCGACATTAGTCTAATAACAGCGCATAAAACAGTACTATCTTTTAAATATCAACAACTTGCTTTTTATTAATTTTTATTGCAAAAAATCTAGCCATCGAAATCGCGCATAATTCTGGTAAGGTAGTGTTATTACAATAATTACTGAATTTAAACATGACAGCTGCGCTTTTATTTGTTGCACTCGCCTATATTGGCGTGTTGTTTTGGTTGGCAAATTGGGGAGATAAAACCACTCCTCTTGCAAAAAGAATTAGTCACCACCCATTTGTCTATTCTTTTTCACTAGGGATTTACTGTACGTCTTGGACCTACTATGGTTCGGTTGGTACAGCAGCCACCAGCAGTTGGAACTACTTACCTATTTTAATTGGCCCTGCGCTGCTATTTTTCTTCGGCCAAGGGTTTTTACGTAAATTAGTACTGGTCAGTAAAAAGCAAAATATCACCACTATCGCCGACTTTATTTCAGCTCGCTATGGTAAACGGCAAACCACCGCGATTATGGTAACGATTATCGCTTTATTAGCGACTATTCCGTATATCGCACTGCAATTAAAAGCACTGAGTAGCAGCTTCTTACTGCTGCAAAACGACGATCGAATTTCGGGGTCTATGCTGGCCCTTTCAGCAACACTTATCATGGCAATGTTTGCGATATTCTTTGGTACTCGTAAGGTGGATGTAACCGAATATCGCTCTGGGCTGATGCTGGCTGTTGCCTTTGAATCGATGATTAAGTTACTGGCTTTAGTGGCCGTTGCTGGGCTTGCTTTATACACATTATTTAATTTAACTACGGTGCAGACCGAGCAACTAAAGGGCTCTATTTGGCAGCACTGGCATAACTTCGACTTTTTTAGCTTTAACTTTATCGGTCAATCATTAATGGCAGCTGCGGCGATTATCTGTTTACCAAGGCAGTTCCATGTAACTGTGGTCGATAACCAAGACAAACGCCATCTTTATACTGCCCGCTGGGCATTCCCCCTGTATTTGTTACTGACTGCGGCAATGATTTTCCCTATTGCAACAGCAGCTATACACCCAGGCATTGGTAGTGGCTTCTCTCCAGATAGCTTTGTATTAGCCCTACCGCTGATGCACGAAAACGCCTTTTTAACGACCTTTGTATTTATCGGGGGTCTATCAGCGGCTACAGCGATGATTGTTGTAGCCACACTTACACTCAGCACCATGATCTCAAACGATGTGGTATTGCCGCTAATGCTGCGTCGTAAGTTTAAACGTAACCTCATCACCAGCAGCTATAAATCACAAATTCTGTTAGTTAGACGATTCACAATTGCTGGCATTTTGATTTTGTCGTATTTCTACCAGCAATGGTTTGGTCATGGTAAAGCATTGGCTAGTATGGGTTTAGTCGCCTTTTCTTTAGTCTCGCAATTACTGCCTGCTATTGTGGGTGGTCTATATTGGCGAAAAGGCCATGCTTATGGGGTTTATGCGGGATTATTAGCAGGCTTCATTTGCTGGGTTTTATTCTTAATGCTACCTATTTTAGATGCAGGCAATACCTTAAACACAGAGCTACAACAAACACTCATTACTCGTGGCACCCTCATTGCTTTATTTGCCAATATTGGCTGTTACATTAGTTTTTCGCTCGGTGCAGATGAGCGTTTAATTGATAAAATTCAGGCAGCTGCCTTTGTTAATCCTAAAGATCAAGCTGTGTTTGCTAGACGCTTGAATAAAAATGTGAAAGCCACCGTCTACGACTTTAAGGTTCTACTACAAACCTTCTTGGGCGTACAGCGATCGCAACAAGTTTTAGCCCATTACTCCTTAACTCATAACTTAGATAATAATAACGCACACCCAGAACCTGAGTTTATTGCCTATTGTGAACGCGCCTTAACTGGTGTGCTTGGTGCCTCTTCAGCACAGGCGCTGATCCACACAGTTGCCTCAGGTAAACGCATGGCCTTTGAAGAAGTCGTTAACTTTTTTGATGAAACCACACAAGCTCTGCAATTTAACCAAAACCTATTATTCACCTCACTTGAAAACCTCAGCCATGGTATTTCTGTTGTTGATAAAGAGCTTAATTTAGTGGCATGGAATAAGCGCTACGCAGAAATGTTTGACTACCCAGAAAACTTTTTAGAGGTTGGTCAACCCATAGAGGAAGTGATCCGCTACAATGCCGAGCGCGGCGAGTGTGGTCCAGGTGAAGTTGAGCGCCATGTAGAAAAGCGCGTGCAGCATCTTAAAAACGGCACGCCCCACCACTTTATTCGCCACCGCCGTAATGGCCAAGTGTTCGAAATGATTGGTAACCCACTGCCAGATGGTGGCTTTGTAACAAGTTTCTCTGATGTTACCACGCATATCGAAACGCAAAATGCGCTTGAAGAAGTAAACATGGACCTTGAAAACCGTATTGAAGCGCGTACTCAAGAAATCCGTACTATCAATAAAGATTTACAAGCACAAATCGACAGCCGAGTACAAACTGAGCAAGCACTTACTTTAGCTAAAAAAGAGGCAGAACAAGCTAATGACAGTAAGACGCGATTTTTAGCCTTAGCAAGCCACGATATCTTGCAACCGCTAAATGCGGCGCGTCTGTACCTTGCAGCCATTGATGATAAAACCCTTTCGAGCAACAACTTAAATAACTTTGAAAAGCTTGGCGCAAGTTTAGATTCAACGGTGCATTTGATGTCTGCGCTGTTAGAAATTGCCAAGCTCGAGCAAGGGGCAATGACGCCAACTCCACGTCACTTTAGTATTGATGACATACTTGCCCCGCTTAAGAACGAATACGCCATTATGTCGAGCGAAAAAGGCTTAAAACTCACGGTGCGTTCAAAAGGAGTTATCGTTCACAGTGATATCACTTATTTACGACGAATTATTCAAAACTTGGTGTCAAATGCGGTTAAATACACTGATAGTGGCCGAGTTTTAATTGCTTGTCGCAAACGCAAACATCATTTACGTATTGAAGTATGGGACACAGGCCCCGGCATTACAGAAGTAGAGCAAGCGAAGATCTTTAATGACTTTTATCGTATTGAAGCCGGTGATAACAAAGGGGTTGGCCTTGGCTTAGGAGTTGTAAAACGAATGGCCGACTTACTCTCTTTACGATTAGATGTCAGTTCAACGCCTGGCAAAGGTAGCCGCTTTAGTATTGAAGTACCTTATGGTGAAAGCCAATTTATTCAACAAAAAGAGGCACCTAAAAAAGGTGTTGAGAACCGCAGTGCAATGAATATTATTGCGGTGGATGATGACCCAGAAAACCTTAATGCCATGGCAAGCCTATTGCAAAAGTGGCAGGCCAATTATCAGCTCTTTGATCAAGTTGAAACCGTGATGGCCTATGCCAAAGAGCACCGAGCGCCCGATGTGATCTTAATGGATTATCAGCTCGGTCATGATTGCGATGGCATCACGCTTATTAAAACCCTACGAGAAATTTGGCAAAGCCCAGTACCGGCGATTTTAATCACAGCGGTACGTGATGAAGCGCTAAAACAGCAAACCAAAGAAGAGCAAATTCATTATCTTAGTAAACCTGTTAAGCCCGCAAAACTCAAAGCACTGCTTAACCACAGTACTTAACAATAGTGCTTAACCAACGTTTTTAAAAACATAGATTTAAGGCAAAGCAGTAGGCTTTGCCTTAAATTTTTGGAACAACCAACTAAGCGCAACTAACGACAAGCCTAAGCCGATAAACGAAATAGCCCGCAATAACCCAGTTAAGTTTGCCATATCAATCAAGAACACTTTTAACACCACCAGCGCCAATAAGCCAAGGCCAAGCTTTTGTAATAACGTAATGGTTTTTAAATGCCCTATCACAACCACCAATGCACCGATAACAAGCCAAACTAAAGAATAACTGTAAAGCTCGGCATCTGAGGTTGGCAAAGCAATATTTATAAACTCGCCTTGCCAGTTGTGGCGAATTTCCGCATTGATATATAAAACACTCATCACACCTGCAAGTGCTGTAAACAGCTTTTGTAAATAGTGCTGAGATTTCGTCAGTCGGCTTGCCCAAATTGCAATTAAAGCTGGTACTAACCAAAGTAATAGTAACCAGTTAATAATCGGCCAGCTGCCTATATTTATCGGTTCAAAAAACGGATTTACAGCGGTAAAGCTTTTCACTACTAGCAAGCCGCTTAATGTTAATAACGCAAAACCAGCCATTTGATAGAGCTTAACCAATTGCGCAGTAAATCGTGAGCGCAGTAAGTAAACACAGCCCAAGATGCCCCAGTTACAGGTCAGTAAAATATGCTCATACACAGACAAACTCTCAAAATCAGGATAGCGCCCTACTAACTGATAGCTCGTCTCTGTGGTAATAAATAAAGCAATGCAATGTAGGGCTGCCCCCTCTAGCCACATTCGAACAGATTGCTGCTGCCAATGCCTTGCTGCCAAGTAAAATAAGCAAGCACATACAGGATAAACAACCAAACTCCAATGTACACCGAGCAGCAGCGCATCACTGTAATCCGCTGACCAAGGTGCAAAACTTAATCTAATGAGTAAAGCACCAACTAAACCTTTAAGCGGCCAAGTCAGTATGCTGAGTGACTGTTTATTCACATAAAAACTGATCAACAACACTTGCACAGCAAGCGCTAAGGTCAAGCTGCTGCCTTCAAGGAGCATGGTTAATGCCAAACTAATATTGGCATTACCGCCAAGCCAGTAACTAAATACTCGCATTGGATTTGTGCTATTGATGGATAACTTAAATAGCCAGGCAGACAGTGCCAGTAATACAAAGCACCAAACCGGGTATGCCGTCATCAAGGCATGGTCGGGAGTGATGAGATATAAGCAACTAATAATCACAAAACTTGAAAGTGATGCGAGTAACGTAAAGCCAAAGCGTTTAGGGTATTTACGACCAAATAAAAAACCATAGCCAGCAAACAAAGCAATAAAAAACAGCCCTGCTCCGTAATTTTGCCTAAATACAAAAAGCTGCTCAGAATAATCAACAGTATTATTTTGCCCTGTCAGCAAACACACCACACTCACCACAGATATTATTAGCCAGTGATCCCATGCACTGTTTTTTAATACCAAAAACAACAGTAAAGCCACTAACAACAACATACTCAACTGCCAAGTAAGCAGTTGATTACTACTCATGAGTAAAAGATAAAGTGGTACGACAACCGCTAATAACAAAGGGTTGTCGGGCAGTTGTTTCAGTAGCGTTTTAAAGCGATGTGGGCGGTATTCAATTTGCTTAAAGCCCAGCCCAAGGCGTGGAATAGCAATTAACAATATGATGCTAAATAGAGCATAAAGATTAATAAACCAATGCAGGTTTTTAGATACTGTCAATGCAACTAAAATGTACCAACCTAAATGACCTGCCCATAACAGATACCACAGCCAATGACGTTTTACATAATGCGCTACCAGCGAAGCAGAAACACTAACAAAAGCAACATAGGTAAGCAGCGCTATAAAATCATTATTCCCAGTATTGACCCAAACCGGCACGCTGTAGGCGCCAATAATACCAATGACCGCAAGCACTGGACCAAAACGCAGCGCCATCCAGCTTGCAGCTACAGAGATTAAGGTTAAAACGCTAAATGCAGGTAATGCTTGGAGTAAGCCATAATGGCTGTAGGCCAGTAAAGTGAGCGCAAAACAACTGATAAAGCCGCCGCTAGCAAGCGCAGCGGGAATATAGTTACTAAACCCATCAAAGATAATACCTTTACGATGTAACACCTCAGCCGCAACAATTAAGCTCAGACCAAAAATAGCCCCAAGTGTGAGTCGCATAGTTTCGGATAATAAGCCTGCTTCCAGTGAATAGCGGGCTAAAAAGATACCACCAAAGGCAAGTGCAACCGCTCCTACCCAAGTTAGCCAATTGGCTTTGATTTGTGTAACGAGTTGGCTTACTAGCGGATTTAAAATGGCAGGCTTGGGTTTTGTTGGCTCTGGCTTTTTAGCGATAACCTCAATCGGCTTAATAATAGCTTTCGGCTTTGGTTCAAATTTTACTGTGTCAGTCAGATCTTCGTTTGAATTTTCAAACGTGTTTGCAGTATTTGTTTGAGGGTTATTAACATATGTCGCGTTAAGTTTTACTCGAAGAGCAACCACCTCTCGCTTTAAACTAGAGAGTTGAAAAAGGGCAATAATGCCAGCAATTGAGCCACCTACAACAACTAGTGCTAGTAAGACTAGTAACGCAATACCGCCGTCCATACTCTCTCCTTGTGTATACTTTAAACAAAAAAGCAAAAGCCTTAATTGTTTATACAATAAACACTTAGCAAGAGTAAATAAACAACGATATTGCGTTTTAGCCGGTTAAGACTGTTCAGTCACCGTACGCTCTAAGGTCATCTTGTAACCTGAATCAGTGGTTTCATCGTGTTCAATCACCAAGATATAGTTACCTTCTTCGGTAAAATCCATATCGCTTTGTTGCAAGAGCACAATCTGTTGGCCGTTATCTTCAAACACCACATAAGTTGTATAAACTTCGTTATCAACCACCTGCTCTTGTTGGTCGTATTGATCTAACCCTTCAACAACATTGCTAGTATCTTCAACCGTTTCGCCATTGAGGGTAAAGTACACATCGACTTCGTCTATCTCTTGTCCTGCATAGCTATCAATTAAGTTAACCACAGTAACTGCGTGGCTGTAGCTGCTTGGTGTTAGATTTTCTTCAATGGTCATCATACGAGGGCCGTAATCTTTGTCATTGTAGAAAAGACCAACCGCACTTTGCTCACGCTCTAATGTCATTAAGAAATTATCTACAATCGTGTCGCCAGCTTCATCTAACATGGCGACGCTGTAACTATTTGGCGACATGCTCATGTATTCAGAGTAACTATCGTTGCTAACAACTTCGGTGTTAGTCGCCGTTGTGCCTCGGGTTACTTTAAATTGGGTTTGCGTGTAATCATCGATGGTATTAATAAAACGCAGCTGACCTTGCGCGTCTTGGTGGTTTAGTTGTGTTACAGAGCTACTTGCCGTCACGACATCAAGCGTAATACCATCTTCTTCTGTTGCATAACTTGGGCGGATCATCGCCATGTACGTTGCTTCATCATTAAAATACACGGTTGGTGATTCAAAAATCACATCTGTGCTGCCGCTAGCGGTGATATAAATAGTGTAATAACCTTCCTCAAGCGTGGCTAATTCTGGCTCAACGAGGTATTGCGAAGTCATTAATAACTCTGCGGTATCAAATACACCATCGTCAGTGGCAACATATACATCGTAAAGATTGTCTTCACCAACAATATTAAAAAAGCCGACATTGAATTCATCTTCATCGCTTGACGTCGGCACACTGAGCTCTGTAAAAATTGGTTCAGCAAAGTCACCATTCATTACCAATAACTGAGTTTGATCATTTTTTATATTGATAGTTTCTTCGTCAATCGTAATATAACTGTCGTTGGCATCAACATATTCAAAACTGAGATCATACTCCCCCGAACTGTAGTTATGACGAGTTGATACATCACCAAAGTCTGCCCCCGAGCGCTCAGTGTCATCAACAAATAAACGCGTGTATGGGCTGTTGTAAGAGCCATTGTACAGTTGCACATAGCCACTGTTGCTACTGCTGCTGTCATCGCTTGAGCAGGCAGCTAGTACCGAAAGCAAACTTGAGGCAACAATTGTTTTAAGCAGAGTGCTTTTCATGGAATTTTTTCCTTATTGTTTGTAATACCCCATTTTGACTTGAATAAATCGAAATAATTCTATGCTTTACAAACTATTACCTTCACTTACAGTTACTTACGATAAAGTTAAAAAGTGTAGAAAATGATGTAGAAAAGCACTTAATTAATCATAATTATGGACAGAAAATCACATTTATAGTGAAAGCAGCTTACTTTTACATGAAAAGTAAATAATGATTACATTTTAGGCGTTTATACAATCAAATCAGATAAATTATTAGATAGTTAAATTTGCGCTATGCAGCACAAAGAAATTAGCAAATAATGGTGTTCACACAAACGGGATTAGAATGAGGACTATGAACACGATTTTAACCACTCAATGCGATGATGATGTTGGTCTAATTGCCAAGATCACTGGCCTTTGTCATCAGCATAACTTAAACATTACACGTAATAACGAATTTGTAGATAAAGACGCTAAACGCTTTTTTATGCGTACAGAGTTAAGCGGTGTTATTGCTGAGGACTTTTTACCAAGCCTTGCTGAGCTACTTCCTGATGGCGCAGAGCTTGCCCTGCACAGCAGCGAAAAAACGAAAGTGGTATTGCTTGCCACTAAAGAAGCGCACTGCTTAGGTGGTGTATTACTTAAGCAGTTCGAAAAAGCCTTAAACATCGAAGTACTGGCTGTGATTGCCAACTACGCTGATTTAGCGCCATTGGCTGCAGGCTTTGGCGTGCCATTTCATGTGGTATCGCACGAAGGTTTAAGCCGTGCGGAGCATGATCAACAAGTCGGTGATTTAATTGCCAGCTATCAGCCTGATATTATCGGCCTTGCAAAATATATGCGTATTTTAAGCCCTGAATTTGTGGCGCGCTTTGAAGGTAAGATTATTAATATTCACCATTCATTTTTGCCTGCCTTTATTGGTGCAAAGCCTTACCATCAGGCATTTGAACGCGGTGTAAAAATTATTGGTGCGACCGCCCATTTTGTTAATAATGAGCTTGATGAAGGGCCGATTATTTTACAAGATGTGACGCATGTCAGTCATGCGGATACCGCAGAGATGATGGCAAAAATGGGTAAAGATGTAGAGAAAACAGTATTCTGTAAAGCGCTGCAACTCGCATCTGAACATAAACTGTTTATCAATGGAAATCGAACCGTGGTGTTCGCTTAAGCAATAAAATGAAGAGGCTGAATGGCCTCTTTATTATTTTTATTATCTTTTGTTATGCCGACTCAATAGGCTCTAGTTGCAATTTAGAGGCAATTAATACCGCTTGAGTACGGTTATACACACCTAGCTTTCTAAAAATTGCTGTAATGTGTGCTTTAACGGTTGCTTCAGAAATATGTAACTCGTAAGCAATCTGTTTGTTTAACAAGCCTTCGTGTAAGTATTGTAACACCTTGTATTGCTGCGGTGTCAGTGAAGCCACTTGCGCTGCAATTTCTTTGTCTTCGCCATCTACAGCAGCCACTTTATCTTTAAGTTCAAGTGGCAGCCAAACATCGCCTTCAAGAATGTGGTTGATTGCCAGCGCAATATCATCTGATGAAGATGATTTAGGAATAAATCCCATCGCACCATAACCCATTACTTTAGAAACTACATTGATGTCTTCGCTGCCGGAAACAACAGCTATTGGTAAGCTTGGATAGTCTTCGCGAATGCGAATAAGGCCGTATAAATCGCCATTGCCTGGCATGTGAAGGTCTAGTAGTAAGATATCAAGATCTTCTTGCTCGCTTAGCACCTGCAAAGTGGTATCAAAGTTTTCCGATTCAAACACTTCTAAATCAGCGAACTTAGCACTCAATGCCCCTTTCAGCGCTTCACGAAATAACGGATGATCGTCCGCTATTAAAAACTGACTCATGGTTCACTCCTAATAAATTCGGCTGACACCTATTTCTAAGTGACAGCCGATATACTACGTTTAGAATCAACTTCTAATCAAGTTTTTAACGCGATTTTAACGATTTAATCGGTTTTCGATTAGCTCATCAACAACGCTTGGATCGGCTAGTGTAGAAGTATCTCCAAGCTGTTGGTGCTCATTTGCCGCAATTTTACGTAAAATTCGACGCATGATCTTACCAGAACGAGTTTTCGGTAAACCCGGAGACCATTGGATCATATCTGGTGATGCAATTGGGCTTAACTCTTTACGAACCCAGTTACGTACCTCTTTTGTTAGTTCATCACTCACAACAACACCCTCATTTGGTGTGATGTAAACATAGATGCCCTGACCTTTAATATCATGCGGGTAACCAACTACAGCCGCTTCTGCTACTGCTTCGTGAGCAACCAATGCACTCTCGATTTCGGCAGTACCTAGGCGGTGACCTGATACGTTAAGTACGTCATCTACACGGCCTGTGATCCAGTAGTAGCCATCTTCATCACGACGACAACCGTCACCTGTGAAGTACACACCAGGGTATGCTGAGAAATAGGTTTGTTCAAAGCGCTCATGGTCGCCATAAACTGTGCGAGCTTGTGATGGCCAGCTGTCTAAAATAACAAGGTTACCGTCAACCGCGCCTTCGAGTGTATTACCTTCAGCATCAAATAAGGCTGGTGCAATACCAAAGAACGGACGAGTTGCTGAGCCTGGCTTCATATCTGTCGCACCTGGTAATGGTGTGATCATGATGCCACCAGTCTCTGTTTGCCACCAAGTATCGACGATTGGGCAGTTTTCGTTACCAATATGCTCGTAATACCATGCCCACGCTTCTGGGTTAATTGGCTCACCTACAGAACCCATAACACGAAGACTTTTACGAGTTGAAGTCGCTGTTGGCTCATCGCCTTTCGCCATTAGAGCACGAATAGCAGTCGGTGCTGTGTAAAGGATAGTCACGTTGTGCTTATCAATTACTTCACCCATACGGCCCGCTGTTGGGTAAGTTGGTACACCTTCAAATACGACTTGCGTGCAGCCATTCACTAATGGGCCATAAGCAATGTAGCTGTGACCTGTGATCCAGCCCACATCGGCACTACACCAGAAAATATCGTCTTCTTTAAGATCAAACACATATTCATGTGTCATCGATGCATAAACAAGGTAACCACCGGTAGTATGAACCACACCTTTTGGTTGACCCGTTGAGCCTGAAGTATAAAGAATGAAAAGCGGATCTTCTGCATTCATTGGTTCAGGTTCGCACTCAGCTGGTAAGTCAGCGACAAGCTCATGCCACCAAACATCATGACTATTCCATTCAACTTCACCACCCGTTAGCTGATGAACAATAACGTGCTCAACGGTGGTTACCGAGTCTTGTGATACCGCTTCATCAACATTTGCTTTAAGTGGTACGCAGTTGCCAGCACGGCGACCTTCGTCTGAAGTAATGACCACTTTAGCGCCTGAGTCATTAATTCGGTCAGCAATCGCTGATGGAGAGAAACCACCAAATACCACAGAGTGAATCGCACCAATACGCGCACACGCTTGCATAGCGTAAATAGCCTGCGGTGTCATTGGCATGTAAATAGCGACACGGTCACCTTTTGATACGCCTAACTTTTTAAGGCCATTAGCTAATTTAGCGACTTCGTCGTGAAGCTTTTGGTAGCTGATGTTTTCGTTATGTTCAGGGTTGTCGCCTTCCCAAATGAGGGCTGTTTTATCGGCTTTAGTGGCAAGGTGGCGGTCAATACAGTTATAAGATGCGTTAAGTTGGCCGTCTTCATACCAGCGGATGCTGATGTGGCCTTTGTCGAATGAGGTGTTCTTTACTTTATTATAAGGAGTTGACCAATCAAGGCGTTTACCGTGCTCTCGCCAAAATCCTTCAGGGTCATCAATAGATTGCTTGTACAGTGTATTATATTTATCGTTGTCAACTAGTGCTGCATTCTTGATATGCGCTGGTACTGGATAGATACTTTCTGACATTGTTGTCGTCTCCATTTTAATTACTTGCCTACGGCCTGCATCAAGGATCACTCAGCAAAGCCCCTGAAAGTATTAGACCTTAGTTGTATATCTTGTCATTTAACAAAAAACGTCGAAATCGCCTTCTATAATCTAGTTCAATGTTAGATTGGTTGTGATTTAACCAGATATTCCACCTTAGTCTAATAGACCAATAGATAATTGAGAGAAGTCTTATCTTAAACAACAGTGGTACAACAACATTATTAAAAAATCATTAATGCAACAAGTAGCTTCGACAGGAATACACATTATGACAACAACAAAAGTAACCGCATTAAAAACACTAGCAGCTTCAGCTGTTTTATCAGCACTTGCCAGCAATGCTAACGCTGCAACCATTGGTAACACAGAGGTTTCTTATGGTGGCTATGTAAAACTTGATGCCATGTGGAGTGATTACTCAGCAGGCGTACCAGCCGGTGGTAGTATTGGCCGTGACTTCTATGTACCAGGTACAACACCAGTAGGCGCAGACAGCGACAGCGATGCTGTATTTGACATGCACGCGCGCCAATCTCGCTTTAACCTAGGTACCGCAACAAAGTTAGACGATGGCAAAACCATCAAAACTAAAATTGAAATCGACTTTATTGCTTCAGCACCAGGCGGTAACGAACGCGTTAGTAACTCTTATGCGCCACGTATTCGTCAAGCATTTGTAACTTATGATGGCTGGTTATTTGGTCAAGCATGGTCAAACTTTCAAAACGTAGGCGCATTACCTGAAACACTCGACTTCGTGGGACCTGCTGAGGGTACCGTGTTCGTACGCCAAGCACAGGCACGTTACACTACTGGCAACTGGTCATTCTCTATCGAAAACCCAGAGAGCACAGTCACAGTAGACGGCGCTCGCGTAGCCACTGATGATGCATCAATGCCTGACTTTACAGCACGTTATGCACATAAAGCTGATTGGGGTGAATTAGTATTTACCGGTCTTGCTCGTCAATTAACTTACAAGCAAAATGGCATTGATGCAGATACATCATCGTTCGGTATCAGCGCCTCAGGTAAAGTAAATTTTGGCCAAAACAACCTAAAATTCATGCTAACTCAAGGCTCAGGTTTAGGCCGCTACATTGGTTTAAACGTAGCAAATGGTGCTGTGCTTGATGGTGATGATTTAGATGCGATTGATTCAACATCAGGTTTTATTGCCTACCAACAACACTGGAACAGCCAATGGCGTTCAACTTTCCTTTACTCATTCTTCTCAGCAGATAACAACACAGATTTACTTGCTGTGACTGGCGACCCTACAGAAATGAGCCAAAGCTATAGTGCCAACCTTTTATACTCGCCTGTTAAAAAGCTCACCTTTGGTGTTGAGTTTAAACATGCCGAGCGTGAGTTAGAAAGCGGTGCTGACGGTGATATGGATCGTCTACAGTTTTCTGCAAAATACGTTTTTTAAGATTTAAACTTATTTACTTCCTGAAGCGGCTTCGGCCGCTTTTTTTATATCTCCTTTTTATAATTCTGTGCCTTTTAAACTTTTTTGCAATCAATTATTCACTAAAACAGCAAACCTTAATTGCAAATTATTTTCATTTAGATTAGATTACGCATTAATTTCACTATTCATTGAACTAATTGGAACTTTGCATGTCATCAACAAAATTTTTGCGCTTATCTCAATTAAGCCTTGTGACCTCAGCACTTTTAAGTGGCCACGCTTTTGCAGAACAACAAAAAGAAGAACAAGCAATTGAAAAAATTGCCGTGTATGGCCAGCATCATAAAAACTACATCACTGAAGAAGCACAGTCTGCGACCAAATTAGGGCTAACAATTAAAGAGACACCACAGTCAATCTCTGTTGTTTCACGTGCATTAATGGATGACTTCTCACTTGATAACCTTAACGCAGTTCTTGAAAGCACACCGGGTGTGACTGTTGAGCAAATTGAAACTGATCGTACTTATTTTAAAGCTCGCGGTTTTGAGATCACTAACTTCCAGGTTAATGGCATGGGTATGCCACAAGACAACGGTTCAATCCAAGGTACTCTTGATACCTCTATTTTTGATAGTGTTGAAATTGTTCGTGGTGCCAATGGTTTAATGACAGGTGCGGGTAACCCATCAGCAACCGTGAATATGGTTCTAAAACGTCCTACTTATCAAACACAAGTAAATGCGTCTGTATCGTATGGTTCGTGGGACAACAAACGTTTAGAGCTTGACGCTTCAACAGCTATCAACGAAAACCACGCTGTACGTGCAGTATTCACTAAGCACAAAACTGAGTCATACCTTGACCGTTACGAGCAAGATAAAACAATTTATTACCTAGCCTACGAAGGTCAATTAACTGATAGCACAGTAGTCACTGCAAACTATGTAAATCAAAAGAAAGATGCCGACAGCCCACTGTGGGGTGCCTTACCACTTTATTACAGCGATGGTTCAGCAACAAACTTTGATGCGTCAACCAGCACTGCTTCAGATTGGTCATATTGGAATAACACAACTGAGCAGCTGTTCTTATCAATTGAGCAAGCAATCACCAATACTTGGTTCTTAAAAGCCAGCTACGCGCACTTAGAAAATGAGCAAGATTCTGAGCTTTTCTATGTTTACGGCACACCAGACAGAGAAACAGGTCTTGGCCTAACTGGTTATGCTAGTGAATATGACCACAAAGATAAGCACGACATTTTAGATATCTACGCAACAGGTAAATTTGATTTATTTGGTATGGAACATGATCTGTCGTTTGGTGTAAACCAAGCAGATATGGATAACAAAGATAAATCATTGTATGACTACACTACAGGCAATGGTTTCCCTGCAATGCCTGAGCTAGGTGGTTGGGATGGTGTTGCACCAGTGCCAACACTAACCGATGGTTTAACAGGTGCTGATATCACTAGCCGTCAACGCTCTGCATATATTTCAACACGCATTCGTGCAACTGACGCATTCAGCATTTTAGCGGGTGTAAGCCAAGTAAATTGGGAAACGGAAGGTGCCTCTTACGGCGTTGCAAAAGACAAAGATAGCGACCAAACAGTGCCGTACTTCGGTGTTGTTTATGATATCAACGAAAGCTTCTCAACTTACGCAAGCTACACAGAAACCTTTGTTCCGCAAACAGAGCGTGACGTAAACGGTGATTATTTAGATCCAATCACAGGTAAAAGTAGCGAAATTGGTGTAAAGGCACAGCTACTTGATGACGACTTATTTGTAACTGTAGCCTACTTTGATGCAAAACAAGTTGGCCTTGCTGTTGCTATCCCAGGTTCATTACCTGATGACACTCGCTACTATGGCGCAGATGGTATTAACAGTGATGGTATTGAAGTAGAGCTTAGTGGTCAAATCAACGAAACACTAAGTGCAAGCTTCAGCTACAGCAATCTAAACATTGATGGTGATGAGTTAGTCAAAGACTACACACCTGAAAACCAATTCAAACTTGCTGTAACTCATAAAGTGCCTGAAGTTGATGGTTTAACCTTTGGCCTAAACTATCGCTGGCAAGACGATACAAAGCGCGTACAAGTTCGTGATGCGGCAACAAATGCTGCACTTATCACCACAACGCAAGATGCGTACGGCCTATTAAACCTAATGGCAACATACGATATTAATGACAATATGAGCGTTAACTTGAACGTTAATAACGTGACCAACGAAAAGTACATCCACAGTCTTTTCTGGGCACAAGGTTATTACGGCGCACCACGTAACTACTCAGTGTCTTTCAACTGGCAGCTGTAAGCTTTGAGCTAGAAGCTGAAAGTTTTAAGCTTTAAGTACATGAAAAGCCGCATCATATGCGGTTTTTTCATCCATAAAAAAACCGCTAACTGTGTAGCGGTCTTTTTGTGTTAAGTGCGGGTCAAATCACGCTTAACTATACTCTTTTGCGGTGTTTATAGCTCGTCTTCAGCTAATAGGCCTGCATCTTCACCATCTTCTGGTTGCACAGTTGCTTGAAGTAATAGCATCTCACGTAACTTACCTTCGATCTCATCTGCGATCTCTGGGTTATCTTTTAAGAACTTAATTGAGTTTGCTTTACCTTGACCAACTTTGCTGCCATTGTAGCTGTACCAAGCACCTGATTTTTCTACAATCTTATGCTTAACACCTAAGTCGATTAGTTCGCCTTGTTTAGAAATACCTTCACCATACATGATGATGAACTCAGCTTGTTTAAACGGCGGAGCAACCTTGTTTTTAACAACTTTAACGCGGGTTTCGTTACCAACAACCTCATCGCCTTCTTTCACTGAACCAATACGACGAATATCGATACGTACTGAAGCGTAGAATTTAAGTGCGTTACCACCTGTTGTTGTTTCTGGGTTACCAAACATAACACCAATTTTCATACGGATTTGGTTGATGAAAATACATAGTGTGTTTGAACGCTTGATGTTACCTGTAAGCTTACGTAATGCTTGTGACATTAAGCGAGCTTGTAGACCCATGTGTGAGTCACCCATGTCACCTTCGATTTCAGCTTTAGGTGTTAAAGCTGCTACCGAGTCAACAATCACAAC
The DNA here is from genome assembly GCF_041414715.1 of Pseudoalteromonas sp. DY56-GL22. Lineage (NCBI taxonomy): Bacteria > Pseudomonadati > Pseudomonadota > Gammaproteobacteria > Alteromonadales > Pseudoalteromonadaceae > Pseudoalteromonas > Pseudoalteromonas sp. DY56-GL22. Next base: position 192,752 of record NZ_JANHZR010000003.1, read on the forward strand.
ATCAACAGCACTTGAACGAACTAACATGTCACAGATTTCTAATGCTTGCTCACCCGTATCTGGTTGAGAAACAAGTAAGTCATCAATGTTTACGCCCAATTTTTGTGCGTATACAGGATCTAGAGCGTGCTCAGCATCTACGAATGCACACGTTTTACCTTGCTTTTGAGCTTCAGCGATAACTTGTAAAGTAAGTGTTGTTTTACCTGATGATTCAGGACCATACACTTCAACAATACGGCCTGTAGGTAAACCACCAATACCTAGTGCGATATCGATACCTAGTGAACCTGTTGAGATTGCTTCAATATCTAGGGCTTTGTTGTCGCCCAGTTTCATAATTGAGCCTTTACCAAATTGACGCTCAATTTGTGATAAAGCAGCGTCTAAGGCTTTTTGTTTGTTATCGTTCATTCTGTTCTCCAAATCCGGCTAATGCAGACAGTATACTGTATGAAATCACAGTATCAAGCTAATTTTCAGATTTTATCAATTCAATTATGTTTTTTAATGAATAAACAATAGCTTGCAGTCTAACTTCAGCTCTATCACCAGCGAAAACCTGTTTGCTTGAGTAGTTTTGACCAGCCAAATGAATACAAAACCACACTAATCCCACAGGTTTATCCAGTGTTCCACCACCTGGGCCTGCTATCCCCGAAATAGCTATTGCGATATCGGCGTTTGCAGCTTTTGCCGCCCCCGATGCCATTTCAACAACGGTTTGTTCACTCACCGCACCAAAGCTGTTTAAGGTTTGCTCGCTAACGCCAATGAGCTCATGTTTTGCTTGGTTACTATAAGTAACAAACGCTCGGTCAATATAATTAGAACTGCCTGGGGTATCGGTAAGCGCATAACTCACTCCACCGCCAGTGCATGATTCTGCGGTAGTGATCCATAAGCGTTTATCCGTTAAAATAGCTCCTAATTTCGCAGCAAGTGTTTTAATCTCTTGATGTAATTCCATATTCAGCCTTTGGGTAAATACATGTCGTTTGATCTTTATGCACCGCACACTATAAAACAACAAACCCCTATGATGCAGCAGTATCTAAAAATAAAAGCCGAGCATCGGGATATTTTATTGTTTTATCGTATGGGCGACTTTTACGAACTTTTCTTTGATGATGCCAAGCGTGCAGCACAACTTCTTGATATTTCTCAAACCCACCGAGGTAAAGCCGGTGGCGATCCCATTCCAATGGCGGGTGTGCCCTATCACGCAGTAGAGAACTATTTAGCTCGCCTTGTACAAATGGGTGAGTCGGTGGCTATTTGTGAACAAGTTGGCGACCCAGCTACTAGCAAAGGCCCTGTTGAGCGTAAAGTTGTGCGCATTGTTACACCGGGCACTATTTCTGACGAAGCGTTATTACAAGAACGCCAAGACAACTTGCTAACCAGCGTTTGGCAAAGTAAACAAGGCTTATATGGTATTGCTTATTTAGATATTAACTCTGGCAGATTCAATGTGTTAGAAGTAAATACTGATGAAGCATTTAGCTCAACATTACAACGTTTAGCCCCTGCAGAGCTGCTCTATAGTGAAACATTTGCAAATGTGCATTTAATTGAACATATCAAAGGCGCACGTCGTCGCCCAGAATGGGAATTTGATTTAGATACTGCACAGCATTTACTTTGCGACCAATTTGGCACCAAAGATTTAGTTGGTTTTGGTGTAGACAAAGCACACGCTGCTTTGGTGGCTGCGGGCTGCTTAATGCAATATGTAAAAGACACTCAACGTATTGCCCTGCCGCATATTCGTGCGATTACCCTTGAGCAAAACGAACACGCGGTGATCTTAGATGCCGCAACCCGTAAAAACCTTGAACTAACAGTTAATTTATCAGGCGGCTACGAAAACACGCTTGCGCAAGTACTTGATAAAACAGCGACTGCGATGGGTTCACGCTTATTAAAGCGTCGTATTCATACACCAGTGCGCAGCAAAACAGAGCTCAACTCTCGACTAAACGCTATTAGTGCAATTATCGATGCGCAATTATGTGGTGAGCTACAAGAGTCATTAAAGCAAATTGGCGACATTGAGCGTGTTATCGCCCGTTTAGCGCTTTGCACAGCACGCCCGCGTGATTTAACGCGCCTGCGTAGCGCACTGCAAGCTCTGGCACCATTACATAAATTACTTCTGGACGCCAACGATCCGCGTATTAGTCAAATAATAGCGCAATCACAGCAATTACCTGAGCTACAAGACTTACTAGAACGTGCTGTCATCGAAACCCCACCGGTGCTTATTCGTGATGGGGGTGTTATTGCCCCGGGTTATAACAGTGAGCTTGATGAATGGCGTGCCCTAAGCCAAGGCGCAACCGATATTCTCGAAAAGCTTGAAGAACGTGAGCGTGAACGCACAGGCATTAGCACCTTAAAAATTGGCTATAACAAGGTGCATGGCTTTTTTATTGAAGTAAGTCGCGCTAACTCGCATTTGGTTCCTGCCGATTATATTCGCCGTCAAACGCTAAAAAATAATGAGCGCTATATTATCCCTGAGCTTAAAGAGCACGAAGATAAAGTGCTTGGTAGCCAGTCAAAAGCGCTAGCACTTGAAAAACAGCTTTACGAGCAACTCTTTGAGTTTATTGCTCCGCACATTGAGCAGTTACAAACAATGGCAGCTGTTTTAGCAGATTTAGATGTACTGAACAATTTAGCCGAACGTGCGCAAGCGCTTAATTATGCTAAGCCAACACTGTGCGATAACGATAATATCAGCATTAAACAAGGTCGCCACCCAGTGGTAGAACAGGTAATGAAAGACCCGTTTATTGCCAACCCAGTAGAGCTTAATAACGACCGTAAAATGTTGATTATCACAGGTCCAAATATGGGTGGTAAATCGACCTATATGCGCCAAACCGCACTTATTGTTTTGATGGCTCACATTGGTTGTTACGTTCCTGCTGATAGTGCAGAAATTGGGAATATTGACCGTATTTTTACGCGTATTGGCGCAAGTGATGACCTTGCATCAGGACGCTCAACCTTCATGGTTGAAATGACCGAAACAGCAACTATTTTAAATAACGCCACAGCACAATCACTGGTACTAATGGATGAAATTGGTCGCGGTACTTCAACTTATGATGGTTTATCGCTTGCCTATGCAACGGCTGATTATTTAGCATCAAAAATTGCTGCTAAAACTTTGTTTGCAACCCACTATTTTGAGCTAACCGAACTGGCCGAGCAAAAAACGGGGCTGGTTAATGTGCACCTCGATGCCATTGAGCACAACGACACCATTGCCTTTATGCATACCGTGCTTGAAGGCGCAGCAAGCAAGAGCTTTGGTTTACAAGTTGCTGCTTTGGCTGGTGTACCAAAAGCGGTTATCCAACAAGCAAAACAAAAGCTTAAAATGCTTGAGAATCATCAACCTGTTACTGCCCCTATTGAGCAACAACAGCAAACATTAAGTTTTGATGATGAACCTTCAGAGCTTGAATTAACCTTAAAACAGCTTGATCCAGATAGCCTAACGCCAAGACAAGCACACCAACTACTGTATCAATTAAAAGATTTACTTTAAAATTTGAGTGGATATAAAAAAGCTGACGTAACGTCAGCTTTTTTGTGTGTTCTGAACCCGTGGGTTCGATACCCTTGATCAGGTATTCATTGTTGTCAAATCAGGTGAATTGGTCGAATAGGCTATCTGTACTTAAACCTTCGTGTTGCAAAATGTCTTTTAAGCGACGTAATGCTTCCACTTGAATTTGTCTTACACGTTCACGTGTTAAGCCAATTTCACGACCAACATCTTCAAGGGTTGATGGCTCATAGCCCAGTAAACCAAAACGACGAGCAAGTACTTCACGCTGTTTCGGGTTTAACTCTCCAAGCCAATCAACAATGTGCTTGTTGATGTCATTGTTTTGTACTTCGCCTTCTGGACCGTAGTCTTTCTCATCGGCGATAATATCTAATAACGCTTTGTCATTTTCACCACCGATAGGTGTATCCACCGAGGTGATTTTTTCGTTTAAACGCAGCATCTTAGTAACATCTTCAACCGGCTTATCTAAGCACTCTGCAATTTCTTCTGCAGTGGGTTCATGGTCAAGTTTCTGCGTTAATTCACGGGCTGTTCTTAAATAAACATTAAGCTCTTTGACCACATGAATAGGTAAACGAATCGTACGTGTTTGGTTCATGATGGCACGTTCAATGGTTTGACGTATCCACCAAGTTGCATAAGTTGAAAAACGGAAACCTCGTTCTGGGTCAAATTTCTCAACGGCTCTGATAAGGCCTAAATTACCTTCTTCAATAAGGTCTAGTAGCGCAAGGCCACGGTTGTTATAGCGGCGGGCAATTTTCACCACTAAACGTAAATTACTTTCAATCATTCGCTTGCGAGAGGCTTCACAGCCTTTCAGTGCTTTTCGAGCAAAATAGACTTCTTCTTCTGCGCTTAACAGCGGAGAAAAACCAATCTCACCAAGATACAGCTGTGTAGCATCTAAATTCTTGGCAACTTCTTCTTTTGCAAAAATTTCATCTTCGTTGTCGACTTCTTCAAGTAATTCAGAAGACTCTTCTTCGACTACCGTGTCATCAAATTTATCGTCAATCGCGTCAGTTTTTTTCTCAAGTTTTGCTGTGTGACCCATAAGCGTCCTCCCGAGCAAATATGTGATTGAGCTAAATCACTTTATCAATACCCTAAATGGCTAAGGTAGATACTTAGCAGGATTGACTGCTTGACCCCGATAACGAATTTCAAATCTCAAAGCCGTAACCGTAGAGTCTGAACTGCCCATTTCTGCTATTTTCTGCCCCGCCTTTACTTCCTGTTTTTCCTTTACAAGCAACTTTGAATTGTGCGCGTAAGCACTTAGGTAATCATCATTGTGTTTCAAAATGATTAAATTACCATACCCCCTCAATGCGTTGCCCGCGTATACCACAGTTCCATGTGCAGCAGCTACAACAGAAGCCCCTTGTTTATTAGTGATCTGTAACCCTTTAAAGCCATTCTCTTTATTAGAGAAGCGTTGCGTTACTTTACCTTTAGCAGGCCAGTTCCATACAACTTTTGCATTAGAATTACGTTTTTTTTCACTAATTATTTTGTTGGCTTGTTTCTGAACATACTCTCGTTGTTTTGGCTGATCAAGCTCTTTCTTTAATTTTTTGTTATTTTTTTGTATAGAAACAGTAGACTTTTTACTCGAATTCGTATATTTTTTCGTCTTTTTTTGTTTTTGTGCCGATTTTATGAGCGAAATATTCTGCCCAGGGAAGATGGTATAAGGTGCTGGAATATCGTTTATTTTTGCGAGGGTTCGAAAATCTTGCTGAGCGCTAAAAGCAATTGAATATAAAGTATCGCCCTTTTTGACTACATATTTTGAGCCAGAGATATTTACTTTGCGAGTGGCGGGTTTAACTTTATTGTCTAAACTACTCACCGGTGCTGGCGCTTCGCGAGAAGTACAACCAAAGAGCAAAATACTAAGAAACAAAGTAACATAGACTGTTATCTGCCTGCTCATCGTAAAATGCTCCTTATCGTACTAGTTTAATGGTTTTACGGGTTATCGCAGTAAAAAGTACGCAACCACAACTAAAACAACTAATCCCCAGCCAAGCGCTTCAACATATTGACGTAATTTCTGCTCCATTTTAACGCCGCCCCACTTCATTAAAGCCGACACTAAGAAAAAGCGTGCGCCACGACCAATTGCCGAAGCAATTAGAAACGGCAGAAATGCCATTTGCATCAAACCAGCACCTATGGTGAAAACCTTATAAGGTATGGGGGAGAAGCCCGCTAAAAACACCACCCACACACCGTAGTTCTCAAACCAACTTAGCGCTGTGTCAAATTTCGCTTGCCAACCCATTTGCGCAATCAGCGGCTCGACCACAGGTTCGAATAACCAAAAGCCAAGTAAGTAACCTAAAATACCACCAATCACTGAAGCAATCGTCGTAAAGCTGGCAAAACGCCATGCTTTATCTGGTTGAGCAAGTGACATAGGTGCTAGCATGACATCCGGTGGTACCGGAAAAAAAACAGATTCAGCAAAACTCATCCCTGCTAAATAACGCTCTGCATGGCGATGTTTAGCCCATACCAGTGCCATATCATATAACTTAGTAAACAACTTCAAAGTTTAACGTCCTATTCAATATCACCAGGTACCAAAGGTACAAATCTTACTGGTGCAACTTTATGTTCTGTGAAAGTATCGCCATTTCTAACGACCATCATTAATTGCTGATCTTGCTCACCGATAGGTGCAATCATAACGCCCCCATCAGCCAATTGAGCAAGTAACCCTTGTGGCATAGTGGCGGCTGCAGCTGTAACAATAATCCCCTCAAACGGCGCTTGTGATTGCCAGCCTTGCCAACCATCACCATGTTTCATGGTGACATTATATAAATCGAGTTTGTGCAAACGGCGTTTTGCTTGCCACTGTAGTGCTTTTATACGCTCTACCGAGCACACTTTAGTGAACGTTTTTGCCAGTATTGCCGTTTGGTAGCCAGACCCTGTGCCAATTTCGAGCACTTTATCACGTACGCCCGCTAAGCGAAGTAGCTCAGTCATACGTGCGACAATATAAGGCTGCGAAATCGTTTGTCCTTGACCAATTGGCAATGCGGTATTTTGATAAGCTTTGTGCTGTAAAACATCATCGATAAAAATGTGTCTGGGTGTTGAGGCTATCGCTTCAAGCACAGTGCTGTCTTCTACACCTTCGCGTTTCAATAACTCTGCTAATGCCAGTGCGCTGCGATTATAATTAGTCAGCACTATTAATCTCCATATTTGCTAACCAGCTATCGACTGCTTGTAAACTTTCTTTCGCTGTCATATCAACACTAAGCGGGGTCACTGATGCGTAACCATTATTTATGGCGTAAAAATCAGTGCCTTCACCTGCATCACTTTCAGCACCAAGGGTACCATACCAATAAATGTCACGGCCCCATGGGTCTTGTTGTTTCGTCATGGTTTCAGCTTTATGACGCGAACCTAAACGGGTTACCTTAACTCCTTTTAGCTCAGTAAGTGGAATATCTGGTACGTTTAAGTTGATGATTTGATCTTTCGGTAATGGGTGCGATGCCAACTCTTTGATAATACTCACCGCAATCGCAGCTGCAGTTTCAAAGTGATTTCCTTCTTTAGAGCATAACGACACAGCAATGGCAGGAAGTCCTAAGTGGCGGCCTTCAGTGGCGGCGGCAACAGTACCTGAATACAAGGTGTCATCACCTAAATTGGCACCGTGGTTTATTCCGGCTACCACGAGATCTGGCTGCTGCTCAGTTAACTCGTTAACCCCTAAGTGCACACAGTCAGTCGGCGTGCCATTAATTGAAATGAAACCATTATCAAGGGTAGTTGCACGCAGTGGATTCATTAACGTTAATGAATTACTTGCGCCACTGCAATTGCGATCTGGCGCCACTAAGGTCACATCTGCAATTTGCGTTAATGCATGATACAAAACCGCAATCCCTTTAGCATGTACGCCATCATCATTGCTCAATAAGATTTTCATTTACGCATCCTTTTGTTTTTGTTCTCTGGGGCTTGCATCTTGATAGTCCACCAACTCACGCAGTAAGGCAGTAGCAAAACAGCCTTTTGGTAGACCAAAACTTAACTTTAAAGTAGTTTCGTCAATCGTTTCAACAGCTAATGAATCAGGAATAAGGCGTAACATTCTACGCTCATTCTTAAGGCCAAGTTCGCTAAGCCCCTCTATCCAAGATTGATAAGGTTCTAGCCACACTTTTTCGGTTTCGGTCAGGCCTTTTTCGCCTTTACCAACCATGGGGGCCGACATCACAATATCACCAGACGCTAAGCGAGCAATATTGTCATCACTAATGTTGTCTTCAAAAAATGCATTACTGCCGCTGAGCATAAACACTTCGCGGTGCATTGTTTTTGCAAGGCCATGCTCGGCAACCCGCATACTCACAATTTCATTAAATACATAAGATCGTGCAGCTGAAATAACTAAACCACGCAATTTTTTATCGCGGATACGCTCTCCAGCAAACATGCGCTTTGCCATTTCAAGGTTGTGACCACCATGCCCAAAGCGCTGCTCACCAAAGTAATTAGGCACCCCTGCACGCACCGCGTTGATACGGCACAAAATATCCAGCGGCTCAGTCACGTTGCGTAACGTAATGGTAAAGCGATTGCCTTTATGGCAACCCGTTCTGAGCTTACGGTTATGGCGCTGTTGCGAAATTACAAAAAATTGCTCGTTATTCAGTTCACTAAATTCTATGTGCTTTTTAATTGGTACTGGCACGCTAAACCACTGTGTACACACGCCATGACGGTCTTTTAAGCCTGCATAACTCACATCACGTGGAGATACCCCTGCTTTTTCGGCAATGCGTTTCGCAATAAACTGAGTATTTTCGCCTTTTTTTACAACCTGCAAGCAAACATGTTCACCAGAACCAGTAAACTCAATACCTAAGTCTTCATCAACCATGAAGTCTTCGGCGTGAGTTTTAAAGTCAGCCTTAGAAAGAGGTTTACCGTATAGGTAGTTTAACTCACTCATGCGCTTAGTTTGCTCATAATCACCACTGCGTGGCTTGAAATACCTTCTTTGCGGCCTTCAAATCCTAGCTTCTCTGTGGTTGTTGCTTTCACATTAACTTGTGAAATATCAGCTTCAAGGTCTTGGCATAAGTTTTCACGCATTGCTTGAATATGTGGCAACATTTTTGGTGCTTGCGCAACAATCGTCACATCGGCATTGCCAAGTACGTAACCTTGCTCTTTAGCAAGCCCAACCACGTGGCGTAGTAAAATTCGGCTATCAATATTTTCGTATTCGCTCGCAGTGTCTGGAAAATGCTTGCCAATATCCCCCATTGCTAATGCACCTAAAATAGCATCACACAATGCGTGAATGGCAACATCACCATCTGAATGCGCTAAAAAGCCTTGTGGGTAATCTATTTTTTCACCACAAATTACCAACGGGCCTTCGCCGCCAAATTTGTGTACATCAAAGCCATGGCCAATTCGAATCATGAGGTACTCTCGTTTTGTTGTTTTTGCAGTAAAAATGCTGCTAAATCTAAATCTTCTGGGGTGGTGATTTTAATATTGTCACTGCGACCGGCAACCAGCTTAACAGGCTGCTTAGCCCATTCAATTGCCGATGCTTCATCAGTGATAGTCACACCATTTTTAAGGGCACTTGATAGCGCATTAGTCAGCGCTTGATAAGGGAAAAACTGAGGAGTGAGTGCCTGCCATAAATCATCACGAGGCACTGTTTGCTCACTGTGGGTATGACCGCGCTTAATGGTGTCTTTTACTTTTGACGCTAAGATACCGCCTTCATTGGCAGCGATGCATTCTGTCATTAAACGCTGAATATCAGCCAAACACACTAACGGCCTTGCCGCATCGTGCACAAGTACCCAATCAGGTGGATTATCAGCAAGTGATAGCAAGGCGTTAAGCACTGAATCAGCGCGCTCTTTACCACCACTCACACGCTCAATACGCTTATCTATGTGTGGTAAATCAGCAAAGTAGCCGTCATCATCGCTAATTGCTACTTTGATGGTGTTTAATTCGTTAAGTTCTGCAAGTTTACTCAGGGTGTGTTCTAAAATAGTTTTACCCGCCAGTTCAATATACTGCTTTGGCGCCGAATGCTGCATTCGACTCCCTACCCCCGCAGCGGGAACAATGGCGGTTATAGTTTGCTTAATTTTCATTTTGTTGTTGGCCCGGCAAAACGCGAATAAAGGTTTCGCCAGGTTTAATCATTCCTAATTCATTACGCGCGCGCTCTTCGATACCTTCTTGACCAAGCTTTAGATCTTTTATATCTGCTTTAAGTACAGTATTGCGCTTTAATAATTTCGCGTTAGTGTCTTGATGAGAGGTAACCGCTTGTTTCAGACGAGTGTAATCTTGCACACCATTATGACCAAACCATAAACGATATTGCAGAAATAAAGCCAAACATAACAAGGCGAATTGAAAAACCCGCATTGAACACTCCTTCGCGGTTAAATTAAGTCAAAGGGCGTTTTAAATTACGCCAATTTATATTGCTTGCTAGTAGCATTTCTCTTAATGACAAACGCTTAGGTGTGATGCGTTTATTAAATTGCCATTGATGACCGCAACACGCCGCCGCCATCACTGCCTTTGCAGGCTTAAGCAGTTGAATATGCGTGTTTTCTAGCGATTCACCTGAAGTATCAAACCAACCAAGCTCGTTGCAATGTACCTTATTGTCGCTTACTTGATCTAAGCTGTCTATGCGCACAGTTGTACATTGCTCGTCATTAATTAGCACGGGAACAATTAACCCGCGCTTAGCATGTTGACTATAAAAGTCTTTTGAGTCTTTTTTATTATAAACAGGTGGCGTTGTTTTTTGTTTTTCAAGCCAACTGCCATTTTGTGAATCAAGCTGTAATGGTGCATCGCCACTAACTATACGCATGGCTAAACGCTCAATATAGTAAGGCAAACTTGCTAATAAGCGTTTAAGCCTTGCAGTATCAGGTTCATCGACTAAACGCGGGATCTCACGAGCATAAAATGCATTACATAACTGCGCATACAAAGCACGTTCGGCATCAGTTTGCCAAATTTCGGCTTGTTGCGAGTGTTCGCTCTGTGAAGTTGGTTTAGACAATGCGCGCTCTTATAAAACAATTGCTTGACTGTTTTATAGCATAGAGCGTTTATTGAGCGCTACTTTACTGCGCCTTTTTTACCCAATTTTGCATTACCAGATTCTAAAAACTGCACCACCGCATCACGCTTTTTACCTAGTAACAAACTACCATCAGCTAAAAACATAAAGTTTTGCCAACAACGCTTAAAAACGGCAAAGCTGGTTTCAATGATATTATCGCGAGCCATACAAAAATAGACCGTCGTGTTTGCTTCCCACGCTAAGTGGTTTAGGATTTCTTCAGGTAACTGCTCGTCGCCCGCTTCCCATGCGTTTTCCCAGTTAATGGTCTCTGAAAAGCTGTCGTCTTTGCCGCACCAATCTGTTTTATCAAAAAAGTCAGGGTGATCATGCTCTCGGCTCACCATGGTAGTCCATAAAACAGCAGCTCGTTCAGCACTCATTGGTTTTATTTGCGCTGCGTCTTCGCTGCTTATCGGCATATCTTTATGACGAAAAACCCAGGCTTTTTTGTATTCATCTAACGAAATATAATTCATAGTTCAGGCAGTTTGTTTCAGCGTAAAATGTGCAAACTGCAATTATACCCAAATGACTCCAAGATGCGAGATAAACACATGACAATCAAACCCGGTATTTACCAACATTACAAAGGTCCAAAATACAAAGTTGAATATGTTGCCACTCATAGCGAAACGAATGAGCCATTGGTAATTTATCAAGCGCTTTACGGCGAATTTGGCATGTGGGCACGCCCGCTTAGTATGTTTACAGAAACCGTCACTGTAGAGGGCAAAACGGTACCGCGTTTTGCATACCTTTCAGACGCCGACTAACTGTGGCATCATGACGTTATTAATCACTGCTCAGACCAGATAAGGTGACATCGTGCTTTTTAATTCAACCGATAACTACATTGCCAGTAACTCATTAAAACAAGCGGTTAACGCAGCGATATTGCTCGAAAAACCCCTGCTTATAAAAGGTGAACCCGGCACAGGTAAAACTATGCTGGCCGAGGAACTTGCAAAAAGCTTAGACACTACGCTAATTCAATGGCATATCAAATCAACCACTAAAGCGCAGCAAGGCCTGTATGAATATGATGCGGTATCTCGTCTTCGCGACAGCCAGTTAGGTGATGAGCGTGTGCACGATATCAGCAACTACATTGTAAAGGGGAAATTATGGCAAGCCTTTACTTACGGTGAGCAACATAACAAGCGCCCTGTGCTATTGATTGATGAAATCGACAAAGCCGATATTGAATTTCCCAACGACTTGCTACTAGAACTCGATAAAATGGAGTTTCATGTTTATGAGACCGGCGAGCGCGTTGTTGCAAAGCAACGCCCGATTGTAATCATCACGTCAAATAACGAAAAAGAGCTGCCAGACGCCTTTTTACGTCGTTGTTTTTTCCATTACATTGATTTTCCAAGTAGTGAAGAAATGGCACAAATTATCGATGTGCATCACCCGCATGTTAAACAAGATTTAGTTCGCCAAGCACTTGAGGTGTTCTTTAATCTACGTGACGTAAACGGCATTAAGAAAAAGCCATCAACCAGCGAATTACTCGATTGGTTAAAGCTACTAATGGCCGAAGACATTGATGCTAAAACACTGCATGATAAAAGCCAAAAAGGCGGCCTAATGCCCATGTTTGGCGCGTTATTAAAGAACGAGCAAGACATTAGCTTAATCGAAAAACTTGCGTTTATGAGCCGACGTTAAGATGTTAATTGCGTTTTTCTTTAAGCTTCGCGAATACCGCTTACCAGTTAGTTTGCGAGAGCTACTTGATTTGATCAATGCGCTCAAGCAAGGGGTTATTTTTGCTGACGTTGACGCGTTTTATTATTTAGCGCGTACCATCATGGTTAAAGATGAAACCCACTTTGATCGTTTTGATAAAGCCTTTGCAGATTACTTTAGTGGCGTGGCCGACCTTGATCTGCTCGAAAGCTTAAAACAGCAACATGCCTTGCCTGATGATTGGCTACGCAAAGAGTTTGAAAAGCACTTAAGCGAAGAAGAAAAAGCGCAATTACAAGCCATGGGCGGCCTTGATAAACTCATGGAAACCCTCAAGCAACGCCTTGAAGAGCAGCAAAAACGCCATGCTGGGGGTAATAAGTGGGTGGGTACCGGTGGCACTTCACCATTTGGCGCCTATGGGTATAACCCTGAAGGTGTGCGCATTGGTCAAGACGGTAACCGACATCGCCGTGCGGTAAAAGTGTGGGATAAGCGCAGCTACCGAAACCTTGATAGTGACCGTGAAATCGGCTCGCGCACCATTAAACTCGCTCTAAAAAAACTGCGTAAATTTGCCCGTACTGGCGCCAGCGACACTCTCGATTTAACCGAAACCATCCGCGCAACCGCAAAACAAGGCGGCATGCTCGATGTGAAAATGGCACCTGAGCGCCACAATGCAGTAAAAGTATTGATGCTATTTGATATCGGCGGTTCAATGGATGATTACATTCATACCTGCGAAGAGCTATTTAGCGCCGCCCACAGCGAGTTTAAACACCTTGAGTTTTACTATTTTCATAACTGTTTATATGAGCATGTTTGGCAAGACAACGAGCGTCGTCACTCAAACATCATTGATACCATGACCTTGATTAACAAGTTCACCAGCGACTACAAGGTGATCTTTGTTGGCGATGCCACCATGGGCCCTTACGAAATCGCCTACCCCGGTGGCAGCGTTGAGCATTGGAATGAAGAGCCCGGTAGCGCTTGGCTAAACCGCATAACCAATCACTTTGATAAAGTCGCTTGGCTCAACCCACAACCCGTTGAACACTGGCGCTATTATCAATCAATTGATTTTATAAAGCAGTTAATGGATAACCGCATGTACCCACTCACGCTAGATGGGATTAGTAATGCGATTAGGGAGTTGAGTTAGAGCTATCAGCCGTCAAACAGCATAAAAACTGAGAAATGAATGTAAAGTTATAATTGTTTATAAATACAAATAACTAAGCCCCTTCTCGATCAGCTATAAACTGACGGCTGAAAGCTGACAGCTCCCATTTACATTCCCTTCCAAACCAAAAACACCAGCGCAAAGCCCACTAAATAAAGCAAACCTAGCCAGCTTAGGGTGCGTAATAAAGGTGAGTGATGAATGCTGGGTTCTGAGCGCACTAAACTAAAGTTCAGCCATGCAAATACAGGCGTGGTTACAAAAGCGAGGGTCATGGCAAAAGTAAGCATTGGGCCAAGGGCTGATTTAAAGAATAAAATCACTGCCATACCTGCAAATGCTTGTAGTAATAACCACATATTTAAACTGTGCTTAGATTGTTTAATCGGTAGCAGTTTATGCGACTCATTTAATGTTCTCGCGTAGCCATCAAGTACCGTAAGCGTGGTGCCAAACATACATAAAAAAGCGATACCTGAAACCAGTGGCCTTGCCCACTCGCCCATAGTGAGGGCATACATATCAATTAGCTGCTTGGCAAAGGCGACTCCACCTAATTGCACTGCTTGTGCTTGGCCATATTGCACTAATACGCCTAATGAGAAAAACACTAACGCAAGTGCTGCGGTAAGCCAGTAGCCCAAATTAAAGTCAAACAAGCCTTGTTGTTTTGTCACGACTTGTTGATGCTGCTTTTCTTTTAGCCACAGTGAGCTAATTGCTGATATTTCGATAGGCGCAGGCATCCAGCCCATGAGCGCGACCATAAAGCCGAGCATAGCAAGTTCGTACGGCGACGGCCCCACATAGTCAATTGGCGCCATAGCACCATTATTAATTGCCACTACCAACGCAGCCACAGTTGTAACCGTTAACAGCCCCATAATGAGCTTTGAGACATTATCGAGCGCTTTAAAATGCCCTAACAACAAAATAAGCAAACACACAGCTAAAATCAGCCAGCATAATAAGGTTACAGAAATTGTGACAGGTAATGCATAGTGCAGTAGGCTGGCCGTTAATAATAAAACCCCCGCAGTATTCACTACGGCGGCGACTATATTAAGCGCAATAAAGCTATAGAAATACCCCGGCCCTTTTTGCTTGTAGCCCTCAACTAAACTTTGTTTGGTCGCAAGGGTGTACTCCATGCCAAATCGAAAGAATGGATACTTCAATACGTTTACTACAATGATTAGCCAAAATAGCTGCCAGCCGAATAACGACCCGGCTTGTGTTGATGCTACTAGATGTGAGCCACCAATGGCGGCTGTAGCCATTAAAATCCCCGGCCCTAAAGCATTTAATTTAGACTGCCAATTTGATACTGCTGATTGCATAAGTTGTGTGTGTTTTATTCTTAGTTACAAGCAACTTACAGCGTTTTGTGTGAGATTGGAAGCAGAGCAAGTTAGCAAGTTAGCAAGTTAGCAAGTTAGCAAGTTAGCAAGTTAGCAAGTTAGCAAGTTAGCAAGTTAGCAAG
>NZ_JANHZR010000003.1:207981-546966 GCF_041414715.1 Pseudoalteromonas sp. DY56-GL22
TTAGCAAGTTAGCAAGTTAGCAAGTTAGCAAGTTAGCAAGTTAGCAAGTTAGCAAGTTAGCAAGTTAGCAAGTTAGCAACACTAGACTGCCAACCACTTGTGTCAAGCCGTTGTTTTTAAAATCTGACTTCTAACTACTGATATCTGATATCTCCATGTTTGTTCGGCGTTAAAACGCCTCCTACGTCTCGTATCTCGCAAACTTTACTCTTTCCCCTAGCAACTCGCTAACTTTTGGAACTTCAATCTGACAGCTGACGGCTAAATATTAAAACCAAAAAAGCCAAGCGTTTCGCAACGGTTGGCTTTTTCAGATTTAGTTTTAAGTCTAGCCGCTTAGGCTAGTGCTCTGTAATTAGCTCAGGTTCATTTCCTGAATGATTTCGTGGGCAATTTCCGGAGTTGTACTGACCGGCTTTTCGTGTAGTTTGGCTTTCATTTGCCCTTTACGATGTTTAAGTGATGCATCAAGTTTTTTTGCAGCACCTGCGATAGCTGGGTACATCACATCATCTTCAGCTTTTACTGATAAACGTGCGCCTTCATAGGTTGTACTAATCTCAGCCTGATACTTATTGTGTTCTTTTGAAAGAATAATATCGAGTGATATTAATGATGGAAAATGGCTAGCAATTTTCGAGAACTTCTCGTTGATATGAGCTCTAACAGCCTCAGTAACGTCAACATGATGACCAGAAATATTAATCTTCATAGGGTATCCTTTTTTCTTGTTACCTCACAGTTAGTATTGGGGGCGAATTGAATTAACACAAGCGAAAATTGCAGATAATTAGTAATTGATTGTAACCACAGATGATTTAGATCATGCGTTGCGGATAAAATATGCAAAAGCCCGCATCACACGGGCTTTTCAGAAAGGTTAACAACTGCTCATTAACTATACGAACAACAGTAGTCAGCAAACTCGCTGACCTTTACTAGAAAGGTAACATTTGCATCAACCGTAAAAGACTCTCCAGCTTGCATCGTTTGCCATTCGCTCTCACCGGGTAATAGCACTTGCCAACTGCCACCGTTAAGCTCCATCAACTCTTTTTTACTCGTAGCAAACTCAAACTCACCCGGTTGCATAAAGCCTAACGTCTTCGTGCTGCCATCAGCAAATACCACAGTACGGCTAGACACTTTACCGTCAAAATACACATTGGCTTTTTTCAGCACACTTACATTATCAAACTGAGACATCCTCACTCCTGTTGTTTTGTTATTAAGTTACAGACAGTGCCAGTTGTCTGTTTAGCATTCAAGGGGAGCTGGGTGAGAAATAATCAAGTCGGGCTAGCTGTAAGCTGTCAGTTTTAAGCCGAAGAAGCAATTGTGGTAGGTCGTGCTTTAGCGCTATAAGAGGTTAAAGGATCAAAAAACAATTTAATTCTGTTTTTGTCAAATATAGTAACTAAAGCATAACCCCACTGATGTGACACAGGCACCTAGCACTGACGCACCTGCAAATGTTATACAGTTATCTGCCATGTAACTAACCACGCCACCATGAACAAAACCATTATTTTGCTTTAGCTCTTCTTTAATTTCTAAACGTAACTCAGTATAACCAGCTTCGAACTTTTCAAGCTCCGCACCTAATAAATTGCTAAATTATTGCTGAGCCAATATTTCCTTTCCAGTTTTTAATGTAACTTGCAATTGTTTACTCCTTTATTTGAACCTTAAAAACCTAATACTCAAAAAACAGTCGAAAACCCTTTGCTCATAAGAAGCTAGTAATGTTGGTTGTGCTTTAGCGGGTAAAGAGTTAAATAAATCATTAAGTTATCGATAGACAATGATAGCGCCACCAATAAGCGGCTAAAAATAGTTGGCTAGAATTTGTTATTCACGAATAAAGCCAACCATTTTTTTTCCTCTGTTACAACTTTGCTAGCATTTTACTCAGGAGGAAAAAAGCTCCAAATATCAAGACCAAGTATATTTTTACACCACTCTTCAAAAGTATAGGTCTTTTCTTTTATAGTAAATTTTAGTGCCATTGGATAGGTTCTTATTTTCTCTTCATTAAGCAAGTCTACAAACTCAATATAGAAATCATCATCGAGGTCAGTATAAATATTAAGTTCATCAAATTCCCTCCTTACACAAGTTTCTATCAGGCAGCCTTTGTCTGTTACTACGCAAACATCTATTAAAGATGTAAGTTTGCACGTCCCTTTCCACTGAAGTTTAGCTGACCTTCTATGGCACTCTTGAGTAAATGAGTACTTTGTTTTTCCTGTAATTTTAAAAAACCAATTATCAATTACTTGTAGACACCCATCAATCTCATATTCACGCATCAATAACTCAAAAATTCTATCTTGTTTTAACTCTTTGCAATACCCTACGAAGAATAAGTCTCCTTTCTCATTTGCCAAAAGCTCTGACATTTTAGCTTCACGCTTTATACAATGCTGGACACCATTTTGGTTACATACTTCTATGAAATTGATTGAGTGATCTAAGTTACACACCGAAAATAACCTTTTAGTGAAAGAGGTATAGTCATGTGGAAACATGTACTTTTTTTTCTTTTTCCAAAACATTCTATAATTACCTTTTGAAGTGCAACATCTTATAGTGAGTTAATCACACATATTTCTGCTAACTTAACGCTCATTTTTCTACATTATTATAGTTTTAACAAATCATCTAACACATTACTATTATTAAGTTTTTCTTCTTAAAGAAAAATAAACAAGGCTGTTTGAATACCATAAAATCGGGAGTGAAATACCAATAAAATCGGGGCTGAAGAACCAAAAAAATCGGAGCTAAAGCTCCCTCCTACGATTTTATTTGGCACTGTGCTTTAAATAATTTTGATCTGACAGCTGAAAGCTTATGGCTGACAGTTCAGGAGACGCGCTAAAGCACGACCTACAACGACAGCGCGCGAAACAAGTTTCATGCCTACAAGCTCTTACCAACAAAAAAACCCGCGCTGTGCTATACAGGGCGGGCTTTTAAATTTTAGCGGCTTAAGCTTAGAACAAGGCGTTTGCTTTGTTTACGATGTTTTCAACAGTGAAACCAAAGTGCTTGAATAGCTCGCCTGCAGGTGCTGACTCA
Organism: Pseudoalteromonas sp. DY56-GL22; assembly: GCF_041414715.1. Classification (NCBI taxonomy): domain Bacteria; kingdom Pseudomonadati; phylum Pseudomonadota; class Gammaproteobacteria; order Alteromonadales; family Pseudoalteromonadaceae; genus Pseudoalteromonas; species Pseudoalteromonas sp. DY56-GL22. Next base: position 211,066 of record NZ_JANHZR010000003.1, read on the forward strand.
CCGAATGTCGTCATACCAACTACTGCACCATTTAGACCTACGTATTTGTACCAGTAGTCTGCGATGCCCGCTTCGATTGCTACGCGGCGTGTTACGCTTGCTGGTAGTACGCTTTCTTTATATGCAACGTCTTGCTCATCAAATAAATCAGTTGAAGGCATAGATACCACACGTACTTTTTTACCTTGTGAACGAAGTTCTGCAGCAGCATCTTGTGCAAGCTGTACTTCAGAACCTGTTGCAATAAGGATAAGCTCTGGCTCACCGTCACAGCTAAGTACGTAACCACCTTTTTTCACATCGGCTAACTGTTGTGCAGTACGCGTTTGTTGCTCAAGGCCTTGACGAGTGAAAATGAGTGACGTTGGGCCATCTTTACGCTCAATAGCTTGTTGCCATGCAATCGCTGACTCAACTTGGTCACATGGACGCCAGTTCACTAGGTTAGGCGTTAAACGCATGCTTGCGATCTGCTCTACCGGTTGGTGCGTTGGACCATCTTCACCTAGACCAATTGAGTCGTGCGTGTATACGAAGATGCTTGGCTGCTTCATTAATGCCGCCATACGTACTGCGTTACGTGCGTATTCCATGAACATTAAGAATGTAGCACCGTAAGGAATAAAGCCTTTATGTAGTGCAATACCATTCATAATCGCTGACATACCAAATTCACGTACACCGTAGAAAATGTAGTTACCGCTAGCATCGTTAGCTTCTAGGCCTTTTGAGCCATCCCAAAGTGTTAAGTTAGAACCAGCAAGGTCAGCAGAGCCACCCATGAATTCTGGTAGTAACGGACCAAACGCGTTTAATGCATTTTGTGATGCTTTACGTGTTGCAGGGTTTGCAGGATTTGCTTGTAGCTCTTCGATGTAAGCTTGTGACTTTTCAGCCCAATCTGCCGGTAGCTCACCGTTTGTACGGCGCTTAAACTCAGCAGCAAGTTCAGGGTATGCACTTTCATAAGCTGCAAATTTTTCGTCCCAGCTTGCTTCTAGTTGCTTACCTTTTTCTTTGCCATCCCACTCGCTATAGATATCAGCTGGGATTTCGAATGCATCGCCAGTCCAACCAAGGAACTCACGAGATGCTTTAATTTCGTCTTCACCTAGTGGTGCACCGTGACAATCATGGCTACCTGATTTATTAGGTGAACCATAACCAATCACTGTTTTACAACAGATTAATGATGGCTTATCAGTAATGCTACGCGCTTCTTCGATAGCGGCGCGAATTGCATCAGGGTTATGACCATCAACATCGCTAACTACGTGCCAGCCGTATGCTTTGAAGCGCGCTGGTGTGTCATCGCTGAACCAACCTTCTACTTCACCATCAATTGAGATGCCGTTGTCATCCCAAAACGCAACTAGTTTACCTAGGCCTAATGTACCGGCTAATGAACAGGCTTCGTGTGAAATACCTTCCATTAAACAGCCATCACCCATGAATGCATACGTGAAGTGATCAACAATATCGTGGCCTTCACGGTTAAACTGTGCAGCTAGCGCTTTTTCGGCAATTGCCATGCCCACTGCATTTGTGATCCCTTGACCTAATGGACCCGTAGTAGTCTCAATACCTGGTGCATATCCATACTCTGGGTGACCCGGTGTTTTTGAGTGCATTTGACGGAAGTTTTTAATTTCCTCTAGTGGTAAGTCATAGCCACTTAAGTGCAGTAGAGAATAGATCAGCATTGAACCGTGGCCATTCGAAAGAATAAATCGATCTCGGTCTGCCCACTCTGGATTCGTTGGATTGTGCTTTAGATAATCGCGCCATAGTACTTCTGCGATATCTGCCATGCCCATAGGGGCGCCAGGGTGACCAGATTTGGCCTGTTGTACTGCGTCCATTGATAAGACGCGAATAGCATTTGCAAGTTCTTTGCGTGATGGCATGAATTCTCCTACCTTTATGTATTTGCGCTGGTTGTTTATAAAGCCCCATTCTTACTTATTGTAAGGGTACAGTGCAATTAAAAATCCGCATTAAATGCACCATTTATGGGCGTTTGTTAAGAACAATACGTTATTACTAATTTTAAATGGACGTCTAGGCGTAAAATTACTATGCAAACATATTTGTTTTAGATAAAATACGCCCCTTAATTTTTTAGCGCTATTACCGACGTTTGTGAAGCGCAATATTTGTGAGCAGAAATACAATGGCAAAACATTTATTTACTTCTGAATCTGTTTCTGAAGGTCATCCGGATAAAATCGCGGACCAAATCTCTGACGCGGTTCTAGATGCTATCTTAGAGCAAGATTCTCATGCCCGTGTTGCATGTGAGACTTACGTTAAAACTGGCATGGTGATGGTTGGTGGTGAAATCACAACTAGCGCTTGGGTTGATATCGAAGAAATCACACGTAAAACAGTACGTGAAATCGGTTACACGCACTCAGACATGGGTTTCGATGCTGACTCTTGTGCAATCCTAAACACTATCGGTAAACAATCTCCAGACATCAACCAAGGTGTTGACCGTGCTCGCCCTGAAGAGCAAGGCGCTGGTGACCAAGGTCTAATGTTCGGTTACGCATGTAATGAAACTGACGTTTTAATGCCTGCACCAATCACTTATTCGCACCGTCTAGTTCAGCGCCAAGCTGAAGTTCGTAAAAGCGGTGAGCTTAACTGGTTACGCCCAGATGCAAAATCTCAAGTAACGTTTGCATACGAAAATGGCAAGCCTGTTGGTATTGATGCAGTTGTTCTTTCAACTCAACACTGTGATTCAATCTCACAAAACGACTTAGTTGAAGCGGTAATGGAAACTATCATTAAGCCAGTTCTTCCAGCTGAGCTTATCTCTAGCGCAACTAAGTTCTTCATCAACCCAACAGGCCGTTTCGTAATCGGTGGCCCAATGGGTGACTGTGGTCTTACAGGTCGTAAAATCATCGTTGATACATACGGTGGTATGGCTCGTCACGGTGGTGGTGCTTTCTCAGGTAAAGATCCTTCAAAAGTTGACCGTTCAGCTGCATATGCTGCTCGTTACGTTGCTAAAAACGTGGTTGCTGCAGGCCTTGCTGACAAATGTGAGCTACAAGTTTCTTACGCTATCGGTGTTGCAGAGCCAACATCTATCAGCATCGAGACATTTGGTACAGGTAAATTAGAAGAAGCGCGTCTAATCGAATTAGTACGTGAGCACTTCGACCTACGTCCTTACGGCTTAATCCAAATGCTTGATCTTGAGCGTCCTATCTATCAACCGACTGCGGCTTATGGTCACTTCGGTCGTGATGAGTTCCCTTGGGAGCGTACAGACAAAGCAGACGCACTTCGCGCAGCTGCTGGCCTGTAATTGGTTAGATAAAATGAAAAAGCGCCTTTTGGCGCTTTTTTTATGAACACGAACCTAACTGACTTATTAAGTTATCTCGCGAGAACTGATTATTGGTTAATTGCTCTGTCAGTGCTTGTAGCGTTTTATAAACGCTCTTTAGCGATACCTTATTGCTCAACCAATGCGGGATTGAGCCACCCGGATCAGCATAGGCCTGATGGCTTACCAATAAATTACTTTGCTGCTCTTCTAAACGCCAATAAGCCCTGAGCTCTTTAATACGCACAACCCCAGAGACTTCTGCTTTAGCGTATGGCTGACTGATAATTTTTAGCTCTGTTTTATGTTCACCTAAGGCATGATAACAAGAGTAACTCACCAAATCGCGATCTAACACCGGCCAAGGCGAGTTAAAGTGAGTGTAAACAAGGGTTTCTGAGGGGCTTAAGCGCTCCATTAAAGTCACGCTTTTAACATTTTCGAGCCAATTGGGCGCGTTGTCGGTATCACTTAACAGCGCCATAAAGTCACTGGCCTTAGCATTTTTTACCAGCACAGAAGCATTAATTTCTATAATGCCAGTTTCGTGCTTTTTATAGCTAACCTTTATATCGTCTTGCTGTTTGTAGGTTTGCCATTCAATAGGGTTAGCCACTGCCGAGAGACTCAAACATGCTAACCCTATCCATAGGCACAAGCGCATTTATTTAAAACCAATAAGGGTCTGTATTAAATGACGCGTGGCGACTTTGCTCCATTGCACTGACCAAAAACTCTGACTTTTGATCAAGCCATGATTGAATTTTTGTTAGCTCTAAGTCGTCTTGCCCTGCACATAACTGCTTTAAGTACTCAAGGGTGCTTAACTCATAAATACCATGAGAGATATCAACCCACGGCATACGAAACTCGTTTCGATCTTCTTTATCGAACAAAGCGCCTAAGCAGTTGCCGCTGAGTAATGAGTTTTCAAGGCGGGTGCGCAGTGCCAAATAGTCTTTATCTGTAAACACTTGCTGCTCAGGAATAAGTTCGTGCATATCGTGCCAATCTTTAGCAAATAAACGCTTAGCAATATCGGCAACAGGTTTTTCAGCAGCTTGAAACTCAGTTTGCCCCCATGACTTACGCCATTGTTTTTCAATCAACCATGTTGTTAATTGTAATAATAAGCGATTGTATCGGGTGCTATGGAAAAGTTTTTCGATATCTTCAATGCTTGGCTGCAACTCTTTTAAGTCATTAATAACTTGAGTGAGCTCAGGCGCACTGTTGATTTTTTTGTAGTACGCGTGGCGCTTAGATGTGTAGGTTTTTAGCTGAATAGCATTTTCAACCCATGCTAATTCGCTTAATAACCACTTTAATTCTGTACGTAATGAGTCGGTATCGTCTTTACTAACAATATCGTCAAACAGCCAAAATGTATGGCGAATTAAACGAATACCGTCGGTGACACGCTTAAGGGTTTTTAAGCTTGGTTTTATGAAGTAGCAGGCTTCATGTTTTTGTACAAAGCGAATCGCGTAGTTAATACTTTCTACTAAAGCTTGTTCTTGGGTTGCACCACGTTTTAGTGGCACAAAGCCAATTGATTTGCTTGCTTTTAATGGTTTGTCATCTGCAAGACGATAACCTCGAGCAGCTTTAGAATAAAGCCCTAAGCGAACATGGCTTTCACTTACCAGTTTATCTGCCAAAGCAAACAACTCATTGCGACTACCTTCAATCAGTTCGATTTCAAGTTCAGAGATTGGCTCAACTTGGCCCGATGCCGCCACTTCACCTTTATCTAATACCACTTCAATTTTTGCGCCATTTTCGGTTTCGAGTAACCAAGTACGGCGTATAAAGTTAGTGCTAAAAATTGGGTATAGGTTTTCTGCAATAGCAGTCACTTGCATGCCATGCGGCCAAATAGCAGCATCAAATGCGAGTAAATCGGGGCGGTTACCTGACAGTGGTAAATTGTATTCTGGGCGCTGATGTAAGCCGCCAACCACTTCGCCAGCAAGCTTGATAGTTTGTTCACACTCACCATCACAACAGCGAGTACGAAGGCCAATATCTAAAGCTCGTAATTCTCGGCTTGGCGTATCGTAATAAGCATTTTGTAAGTTGCGTGACGGTTTATTGGTAACGGTTTTTGCAAATTGGGTAATTAATGCGGGGATCAGTGGAACAACGGCATCTGACACCAAAAACTTCAGTTCTATCTCAGTATCCATTCGCTTTGCGGAGTACATTTAAAATAAATAAGTGATCAAAATAAACAAAGCAGACTGTTAATGCAAATTTTTTCCTGTTTTTTGCGGTTAAGCCCACGCACGGATTACAATATCAGCCTTGCTATTAATAGTTGAAATCCCTACTATCTCTATACATAAAGAAATTATAAATTTAGCCACTTATAGGCAAGATCACATTAACAAGGTAGATTGATGTTAAAACAGTGTATTTTTGGGTTGCTCCTTGCGGCCACCTCTTTTATTAGCTACGCAGAAGAAGCACCAAGCAGCGACAGCCAAAACACCGCCTACATAGTCGATAACCTGTACACCTTTATGCACTCAGGTCCAAGCAAAAACTACCGCATTTTAGGTTCAGTCGATGCAGGTACACAAATAGTGTTATTGTCGGGTGAAGATAATGGCTACTTTAAAATTCGTGATGATAAAGATCGTGAAGGTTGGGTAGAGTCAAAATTTGTTACTGAAAACGCAGGTATTCAACAACAGTTTCAAGCGCTGAATAACGACATGACGGTAATGCAAGAACAGCTTCGTCAAGCTGAAATTGAACTACCACAACTACAAGAGCAGAACAAATCACTAACAGAGCAAAACCTAGCGCTTAGCAAGCAAATTGAAGCACTTAAAAGTACTATTGAGTCTGAGCGTAATGCTAAGCAAACAGCCAGTGCCAAAGAGAAACGTCAGTTATTAACTTATGGCGGCGCAATTGCGTTCATCGGCTTACTACTTGGTATTATCCTAACCGTGGTGTTATCTCGTCGTAAACGTTACGACGGCTGGGCATAAACCTCCTCCCCATTTTGACAAAAATAAACCCTGCATTTTGCAGGGTTTATTTTTTTAAACTTATCCACTTTTTACTCAAGAGCATTTTTGTCTAAGAGTATTAAACACTTCTTGCTTTAACACTAAAAACCCCTCTTTGTAACCTAAGATAAGCAATAACAATACCAAGCCTCCAGGCAATAGCACTGCAATAAGCAGAGGGCCTAAGATAAAGCTATAAAAGCAAATACCAGGTACGAATAATACATAACCAATTAAGCGTTTTAATTTATTCATAGTGCAACCATCCATTTAATTGAGCGCGCTCATTTTAATATTGAGCACGCTCAATTTACAACACCTTTGATTGAGTTTTTTTTAATTTCTGGTTAAATAGCATAAAAATTGGAGTGTTCAGTGACCAAAAAAGAGCAAACAAAACAACAGATACTTACAGCCTCATGGCAGCTTTTTTCAGAGCTCGGCTACCACCAGACCAGCACACGAGATATTGCAAGAGCAGCTAATGTCGCCAATGGCACAGTATTTAGTCACTTTGCGACTAAAGTTGAGATTCTTAAATACAGTTTTGAGAGTGAACTAGAAGACATTCTAAGCCGCGCTAAACATTCAGATTCGAGTACTACAGCGACAGATAGAATGTACCATTACGCTTGTTTTCTTTATGAGTTTTACCTTGCAAAAAAGGAGTTTAGCCGAGAGTTATTTAAAGAAATTATGTGGCAACAGAACGAGCTTGAACCGCAGCTTAAAGCATTCAAAAAGCGCCTGATCAATGACAATGAAGCAACCGCTTTAGATGCAGATATCATTATTGATATTTACTTTATGACGCTCATGGAAGGGCTTAATCAGGAAGACAGTTCTGTCGATTCGATGCTGGCAACACTCAAAGCAAAACTATCAAAAATTAACATCAATTAGGTTAGTTGTATAAACTGTAGCGCCGTTCGTTCAGTGCTACAGAAAGATAGGAAACCACTCGGTTTCCTTACGTTAAATATCGAATCTAAGGCCTGTGTCCTGTTTTATTTTTTCGATCACCATATAGGTGTGATGCGTACCCACTCCGGGAATATCAACTAAATCACCCAGTACTTGGCGATATTCATCCATATCTGAGACCCGTACTTTTAATAGGTAGTCATAGCCACCAGCGACCATGTCGCATTCAACCACTTGCGGAATATTCAATATATATTCGCGAAACACTTTAAATACCGATGTATTCGAGGTCACCAATGATACCTGTACATGTGCTAACAAGCTCTGGTTAAGTTTTGCTTCGCTAAGCTTTGCGTAATAGCCTTCGATGTAGCCTTCTTGCTCTAAACGTTTTACACGATCTAGACACGGGCTTGGGCTCAGATTTACCTGTTTTGCGAGGTTTACGTTCGATATTCTGCCATTTTTTTGCAGAGCGTCTAAAATTGCTAAATCGATGCGATCTAACATGCGTAATCTATTCGGACTGGTCATAACAGAATTTTATGCGGCTAAGTTAACGGTATGCCCTGTAAATTATCGTAAATCGAAAAATTTAACCAGCATATTCTGCTGGATTTTAATTAGAATGCACGAATTATATCAATGGTAAGAAATGCAATAAGTTCATTTCTAGACTCCACATACCAGAGGGTTACATATGCTATTTAATGGCGATTTGACAACTGAATGTCCAATTAGACAAAAGATCCGTGATTTCTACCGTATTGACGAAAATGCGGTTATTGATCATATTTTGCCTTTGGCTGAAGTAGGCGTGAAAGCGCGTAGCCGAGCGTGGGAACGTGCTCGTCAAATGGTTTTAAATATCCGTCGCGATCAGGATGGTCAAAGCGGTGTAGATGCATTACTAAATGAATTCTCACTTTCGAGTGAAGAAGGCGTTGTATTAATGTGTCTTGCAGAAGCACTATTACGTGTTCCAGATAAAGCAACGCAAGAGTCACTAATTCGTGACAAACTTGCTAAAGGTGACTGGAGCTCGCATTTAGGTAGCAGCGATTCTTTATTTGTAAACGCCTCTTCTTGGGGTCTGTTAGTAACCGGTAAAATGGTTAACTACAGCGACAAGTCAAAAGAGCAGCAATTCGGTGTTCTTAAGAAAACAATTGGTCGTTTAGGTGAGCCTGTTATTCGTAAATCTGTGAACTTCGCGATGAAGATCATGGGTAAGCAATTCGTTATGGGTCGTACTATCAACGAAGCGATTGAACGTGCAGCCGATAAAGAGCAAAAAGGCTACGTATACTCATACGATATGCTAGGTGAAGGCGCACGCACAATGAAAGATGCAGAGCGTTACTTCAACAGCTACATGACAGCTATCCACGCAATTGGTAAAGCAGCAAATGGCCGTGGTCCAATCAAGAGCCCTGGTATCTCAGTTAAAATTTCTGCGATTCACCCACGCTATGAATTCACACATCGTGAACGTGTTATTGCTGAAATCGTACCTAAGTTGAAAGAACTTGCACTTGCAGCGAAAAGCTACGATATCGGCTTTACTGTTGATGCTGAAGAAGCTGACCGCTTAGATATCTCTTTAGATGTTATTGAAGCGGTATTCAGTGATGACGATTTAGGTAACTGGAACGGCTTTGGTTTAGCAGTTCAAGCATACCAAAAACGCGCTATTTTTGTGGTTGAATGGGTTGCAGAGCTAGCTCGTCGCGTTGGTCGTAAACTAATGGTTCGTCTTGTAAAAGGCGCATACTGGGATACAGAAATCAAAACCACTCAACAAGATGGTTTAGATCACTACCCTGTATTCACGCGTAAAGCGACCACAGACGTTTCTTACAAAGCCTGTGCTATTAAACTACTTGAAGCACGTGATGTACTGTACCCGCAATTTGCTACACACAACGCCTACACTGCGGCAACTATTTTAGAAGTTGCAAAAGGTGACAACGAAGGTTTTGAATTCCAACGCCTACACGGTATGGGTGAGTCGTTATTCGACCAAATCGTAAGCCAAGAAAAAATTCAATGTCGTGTTTACGCGCCTGTAGGTCAACATGAAGACTTACTTGCCTACTTAGTACGTCGCTTATTAGAAAACGGTGCTAACTCATCATTCGTAAATGCGATTGTTGATACCACTAAGCCTGTTGAATCACTGTTACCTGACCCTGTAGAAACACTGCAAGGTTTACGTAACAAGTACAACACGCAAATTAAGATGCCAATTGATTTATACGGTGAAGAACGTGCTAATTCAAAAGGCATGGACTTAACTGATATCAATGTAATCACACCATTTAAAGAAAACCTTGATACCTGGTTTGCTGAGCACCGCATTGAATTAAGCGATGTGCCAGAAGGCTCTCTTCCGGTAAAGAACCCTGCGAATCACAAAGAAATCATTGGTCATGTGAAGCTACAATCTTCAGACGAAATGACTGCACTTTTAGAAAATGCAGAAAAAGCATTTGAGTCATGGTCACAAACGCCAGTAAAAGAGCGCGCAAACCTATTACGCCGCGTTGCTGATATCTTAGAGCGTCACCACGATGAGTTAGTGGCACTGTGTATCAAAGAAGCGGGTAAAGTAACTCAAGATGGTATCGATGAAGTTCGTGAAGCAGTGGATTTCTGCCGCTACTACGCTGCACGCGCAGAGGAACTTTCTGAAGATGAGCGTTTTGAAGCACGTGGTGTGATCTTATGTATCAGCCCATGGAACTTCCCACTTGCAATCTTCCTAGGTCAAGTTGCTGCGGCAATCGTGACAGGTAACACAGTTATTGCTAAACCTGCTGAGCAAACAAGCTTAATTGCACTTCGTACCATTGAACTTATGCTATCTGTTGGCTTACCAGAGCACGTTGTACAACCTGTTATTGCTCGTGGTAGCGAAGTAGGTAAAACAATCGTTCCTGATGAGCGTATTCAGGCTGTTATGTTCACAGGTTCTACAGAAACCGGTACTGTTATTTCGCAAACATTGGCTGCGCGTAATGATATTCAAGTACCGCTTATTGCTGAAACGGGTGGTCAAAACTGTATGATCGTTGACTCAACTGCTCTACCAGAGCAAGTTGTTGATGATGTAATCAGTTCAGGTTTCCAAAGTGCTGGTCAACGCTGTTCTGCACTACGTGTATTATTCTTACAAGAAGACGTTGCTGATGGCATCATTGAGATGATCAAAGGCGCTTTAAAAGAACTTCACGTTGGCGACCCTTCATTACTTTCAACTGATATCGGTCCTGTTATCGACGAAAAAGCACTTAAAAACTTAAGTGACCACGTTGAATACTTAAAAGGCAATGCAACACTTCACTATGAGTGTGCTATTCCTGATAACAGTGAAAATGGTGCTTACTTCTTTGCGCCTCGTTTATACGAAATCAAAGATTTATCTGTACTTAAGCGCGAAGTATTTGGTCCTTGTGTACATATCATCCGCTTTAAAGGCACAGAGCTTGATAACGTGATTGACCAAATCAATGGCACGGGCTTTGGCTTAACGATGGGTGTGCATTCACGTATCGAAGAGCGCTGTGAATACCTAGCGAAAATGTCACGTGCAGGAAACGTTTACATCAACCGTAATATGATCGGTGCGATTGTTGGCGTACAACCTTTCGGTGGCCGTGGTTTATCTGGTACTGGTCCTAAAGCGGGTGGCCCTAACTACCTACAACGTCTAGTGAAAGAAAAAGCATCACCAGATAACGTACAAATGACTAACCTAACACCTGATGAGTTAGATACTCACCACTATTCAGGTGCAGCTGAGCAAGTTGCTAAGCTAATGGATAACTCATTACGCGATGAGAAGATCTGGCGTGCGACACCACTAAATGACCGAGTTTCTGCTGTACGTCAATTACTTGCAAAAGTAGCGACTGTAGAAATTATTGACGAGCTTGCCGATGACTTAGCATTAACGCTAGCTGATGCACGTGCGCAACTTAACCGTCTTGAAAAACACATGCGTAAGCACACTGTGTTGCCTGGGCCAACGGGTGAGTCAAACACACTTCACTTAGAGCCTCGTGGTTGTGTGGTTTGTTATGCAGATAAGAGTACGTCATTTAACTTCTGGGCAATTTCGGTTATCACAGCACTTGCTGCTGGTAACACGGTAATCACGGTTGCTTCTGAGTTATTCTTTGACGAAGCGGTTGCATTCAGAGACAAGTTTATCTCTACAGGTATCGCTGAAGGTGTATTCCAAGTTGCTAAACCTAATCAGTTACAAGCTATCTTAGCGCACCCTCACCTTGCAGGTGCGGTTGTTGCAGCTCGTTCATCACGTTTAGGCTACTTTAGCCAGCAGCTAGCACAACGTAAAGGTGCAATCCTGCCAGTGATCAGCTCTGAGTACTACGACACGCTAATCAAGCGCTTACTGACTGAGAAAACAATCAGCGTTGATACAACCGCATCAGGTGGTAACACATCACTAATGACCTTGGTTGAAGACGACGAGTAAGTTGTATTGCAATAACTAAATGAGAAAGCCCTCGCTAGTCGAGGGCTTTTTGTTTACAGCCATAAAAACCCCTCCTTTTTACTATTATTATTTACTGATACACGAACTTTCTGCTAATTTTATATTATTGTAGTCGTTTAGAAGTAAAGGTCTTGAAAACACTTCCTATCAATCAACTTAAGCCGGGCATGTTTGTACAGAGCGTGACAAAACAAACAGGCAAGATCCGTATAAAAAACCAAGGTTGGGTTAAAACACAGGGAAGTATAGACAAGCTGATCAAAGCTGGCATATTAGAAATTGCGATCGATCCAGACAAAACACTGACCTTAGACAGTGACAATAAAGTGGTTGAGCAGCAACACAATCCGCAACCAGTAGGAGACGCTGCCGCTTTCGATCCTTGGCACACCACTCACAGTGTGTCAGCAGAAATGACTAAAGCCAATAACTTATATAACGAAGCAAGATCATTACAAAGTAAAGCCTTTGACGATATTCGTAATGGCAACAAAATTGATATTGCCCCTTTTCAAGAGCTCGCGACTGGATTTATTGACTCGGTTTTTCGTAACCAAGATGCGCTTGCTTGTATCACCCGTATGCGTGACAAAGATACTTATCTACTTGAACATTCAATCAATGTTTCGATTTTAATTAGTATCTTTGCTAAACACTTAGGTATCGAAAAAACCATTATTGAGGAGCTTGCGACCGGTGCTTTACTGCACGATATTGGAAAAATAAATATTCCCGATGAAATACTCAATAAACCCGGAAAATTAACCGATGCCGAATACCAAACTATTCAAGACCATGCTCGTTTTAGTAAAGAAATTTTAGAACAAGCAGGCTTGAGCGGAATTGCTGTTGATATAGCAGGCTTCCATCACGAACGTTTAGACGGCAGTGGCTACCCATTTGGTAAAAGTGCTGAAGAGATTAGCTTGTACGTACGTATGGCTTCGATTGTTGATGTTTATGATGCATTAACCGCAGAGCGGGTCTATAAAGCTGGTATGGAGCCAATTAAGGCATTTAAGATACTCAAAGATGGCTGCCCCGATAGCTTTGACGGAGACCTAGTCACTAAGTTTATTCAGTGCATCGGTGTTCACCCAGTCGGCACCTTAGTGAAACTTGAAAGCCAAAAATTAGGTGTGGTCACTCACAGTAACCCTACTAGCCCTTTAAAACCTCAAGTTAAAGTGTTCTATAACGCTAAACATGCACGCTATACCGAAATACAGGATATAAACTTAGCAAATAGTCGCTGTCACGACAGTTTAGAAGCCGCCGTCAGGCCGACTGAGTTCAACATCGACCTGATCCGCTTTTTTAAGAACTCAATTTTACCTTAATCCCTTAAGCTCAGGACTGGTTATTCAGGCCAGTCTTGTAATGCTTTTAAGGTAAACTCATAGCCATCGTAACTTAATAAGCTCTGCTCTGGGGTAATTTCAATTACTGATAACACGCCGATGTTATCGCCTTCATATAACTCACGACCATTTAACTTAATCCAGCGCTTCGATGTTTCTGAAGCATAAATATGCGCTTGATATTTTATGGTAGGAATAAGGCTTTGTAATGCATCTGGCAAAAGCTCAATAGGCTCTGCATAAGACGTGTTTTTAGTGCTACGGGTAATATCAACACTATGTTTGTTATCAACATCTTCAACTGCTTTAGCAAAGGCATCTTTCAATGTATCTGGCACATCTCTTAATTCATCATTTGTTGATGGTTGAGAAGCCGGTTGACTTGGCTGACCATCAAGCGGCTTGCCTAGCACCTTATATTTACTTAAATCAATGCCATTACTGCTCATTTGCTGCGGATTGATTTGCTGCATTGGCTGCAAAAACTGTGGCTGTGATTGATACACTGGCTGATTTTGATACATAGCTTGCTGCTGGTACTGAGGCTGAACTTGATAACCTTGATTAGCATACACAGGGGCTGAATTTACCGGAACTTGCACCCACTGATATTGCTGACCTTGCACTGGAGTCTGCTGCATCATTTGTTGCGGTACAGATTGTTGCACTTGCCCTTGTGGCATGGCAGGTGATTGCCCTGAGTTATTGGTCACTTGCGGGGTTTGGCTTTGTGCTACTTGCTGTTGCATCGTTGGTTGTTGTGTTTCAGGGTTTGCCTCAACTTCAGTCGCAACGTTTTCTGCGGCTTCATTACTGTTATTAACAACCTTTGGCTGCTCAGCAACTTTAGTTTGCTGTAACCATTTACCAATCGAAAAACCTGCCATAAGGGTTAATATCGCCGCCAGTAATAGGCCAAATGAAAAGGCCAAACGGCGATAGCGCGTTAATTCTTGCTGTTGTTTGAGCGCAAGAGCGGCTTGGTCATGATCTACGGCAGTTTGTGCATGCTGATCAGACTGTTTAATTGCATCTAATAATAAGGACATAAATGAACACTCGTTATATTAGGTAGGATAAACCAATACCCATTCCTAATACGGCTAAAAATGAAACTGGGTAAAGCCAAACATAACTCGGCTCTTTATTTGTTACTGTTGCAACAGGGGTACTGGTTGGAGGAAGAGCCTCAGCAGCAGAGAGCATTACAAGCTCACTGTCGATACTTAGCTTTTGCTGTGAAAACGCACCAACGAGGCACCGCTCACACAACAAATTGATTAATCTCGGCACCCCTTGAGTAACCTGATAAATCGCTTTTAACGCATCCCCTGAGAACAAGGCTTGCTCTGTCCCCGCTTTAAATAAACGATGCTTAACATAGGCAAACACCTGCCCTTCAGTAAGTGGCAATAAGTGATAACGAGCCGTAATGCGCTGGGCAAGCTGCCTTAATTCAGTGCGTTTTAATAACTCTTGCAGTTCAGGTTGCCCTACTAACACAATTTGCAGTAGCTTTTTATGATCTGTTTCGATATTGGTTAACAGGCGCAATTGCTCTAGCACATCAGGGGCGAGTAATTGAGCTTCATCAATAATTAAAATGGTATGACCGCCCGCTTGATTATTTGCCTCAAGGTGCTTTTTAATCACATCAGTAAGCGTCTTCAGAGTCGCATTCGCGCTGTCATACTCAATCTTTAATTCGTCACAAATACTGGCAAGCAGCTCAAGCTGTGACAAAGCTGGGTTATGAATTTGTGCCACTTGCGTGTTTTCAGGTAACTGCTCTTGCAGGCTTCTTGTTAGTGTTGTTTTACCTGTACCCACTTCGCCTGTTAATAATACGAAGCCTCCCGCTTCACCTAATCCATAGGTAAGGTGCGCTAATGCCTCTTTGTGGCGCTCACTAAGAAATAAATACTCAGGATTTGGGGCAATCGAAAAGGGTTTTTCTGACAAGCCAAAATAGCTTAAATACACCGTGTTATTCCTTGCGTTTAAAATCACGGTCTATAATGGCAAAAAACATCGCTACTTAAAACCTTGTTTACATTTTATTGGTTAAATAACGTAAAATAGCGAAAAGGTAAAATTATAGGTGTTTTATGCAGGTTTATTTAGTCGGTGGCGCAGTCAGAGACGCCCTACTTGGTCGTGACGTTAAAGAACGCGACTATGTGGTAGTTGGTGCCACGCCAGAACAACTGATCAGCCAAGGTTATCAACAAGTTGGTAAAGATTTTCCGGTATTTCTACACCCACAAAGTAAAGAAGAATATGCGCTGGCGCGCACCGAGCGAAAACAAGGTCAAGGTTACACTGGCTTCATTTGTGATTTCGCGCCGGATGTCACATTAGAGCAAGACTTAGTTCGTCGAGATCTCACCGTAAACGCCATAGCACAAGCCCAAGATGGCAGCTTAGTTGACCCATTTTCTGGCCAGCAAGACCTTGAAAATCGTGTCTTACGCCATGTCTCAGATGCCTTTAGTGAAGACCCTCTACGCATATTGCGAGTAGCCCGCTTTGCTGCTCGTTATCATTACCTAGGTTTTACTATTGCGCCAGAAACCCAGTCACTATTGACCGAGATGGTTAAAGCCGGTGAACTGAACACGCTAACTGCTGAACGCGTTTGGTTAGAATGCGAAAAATCCCTCAGTGATGGCGCATTTAGCGAGTTTCTAAATGTACTTGCCAGCATCCATGGCCTGTATGTAATTAGCCCTGAGCTTGAAAGTAAATGGTGTGATGAGCTTTACCGTACCTTACAAGCTCGCTTTGCCTATGCGAATGAACAACAAATTAGTGACACTGCGTTATTATTCAGCCAAGTTACCTTAGCGCTTTCAAGCGATGAGATAAAAGCGATAGCTAGCAACATACGCTTACCTAATGAAGTGCGCGATTTAGCGCTGTTTAGCCAAACTCATCAAACAAGTTTAAGTGCAGAAAAGCCGACTAGCGAGGCCGTTTTTGCTTGCTTTAATCAACTTGATTTATGGCGTCGCCCTGAACGTTTTGAGCAAGTACTCAAAGCATTAGAAGTTAGTCACCAACAGCCTGTAGTTTGTTATGACTCTCTCAAAAACGCAGCCACCCAAGCACGAGCTGTTAACCCGCAACAGTTTATTGCGCAAGGTATTAAAGGCGCAGAAATAAAAACCGCGCTTGAGCAAGCGCGGTTAGAGATTATTAAAGGTTACTTTTCGTAGCGCACTAAACGCAAATAAACATCGGACGTTTTTGCGTGAAGACTGTTGATGCCTTTATCAAACTGGTACACCCAAGCTAGATCAGTACGACTGATACCTGAAGTGCTACTCCAATAGTTTTGCAGCTTAGTCGATAAAAATGCGTTTTCGTTGATACTAGGCTGCACACAACTATGCTCTAAAATACTGGCTAACTCTTTAACATTTGGTACATGCCAATCGCTGTAATCAGCAAAGGTTGCATTTTCAGCCCCGCGTAAAGCTTCGCCCCAAGTAAGCTGCTGACTATTACCTTCACACGTATCCGTTTCAGCGTTGTAGCTTTGACCAAACGTACAACGTTGCCACATTAGACCTGTTTCGCTATCACTTACTGTACCATCTTCGTTAATAACAAAGCGGCTATCAGGAGTCGTTTCATTGACAGCGCTATAACATACTTGCGCAGCGGCATAACCCGATTGCAGAGCAATACCGGTAATTACTGTAATTAATGGTAACTTTCGCATATTACTCTCCTGGCGTTCTAACTAAGCGCACAAAGGCGGTGTTACTTTTCGGATATGCTAAATCATTAGCACTACTCATATCGATAATATAAGCTTGCGATAAACTTGTACCGTCTGCCGCGGTTTGCGAAGTCCAATAAGGCATAAATGAACTGCTACCAGTGCTTAACTGAGTATCACTTGGTTGATTTGGGAAGAAGTCACTGTTAAGTAACGTAGACTCACCTTGCTTGGCATAATCTAATAACCCTAATAATTCCGTGTAAGTTGGCACACGCCAGTTTGTGCCACCGCAAAAGTCGCTGCTGTTCACATCATTAATGTAAGTTTGTAGGCCACAGTCACTGCTGCTTGGACAGGTAGAGCCCGCAGCCCCTTGCACACTACCCGTTTGCACACCGCTTGAACCATTTAAATACCAAGTATAATGATTTGATGCTGCACGCTCGGAGGTTGCCGGTGGCAATGTTGAACTGGCTTCTTTTACTTCCCAAATAAGCCCAGTTACATTATCGCGTACGCAACTAAAGCTAGTCGCATCATCTGGAAGTTCGTCAGCAAACTCATTCATCTTAGTAAAATCAAATGCCAAATCACCTAGGCCGACTTTATCAAGCTGATTTGCGACGCTGTCACGACCTATATCTGCGTCTTGGCTTGGGAAGTCTTCGCTGCTGCAATTAATTTTTTGCGAATTGTTGTAGCAATCACTCATCCCGGTATCGTTAATTAACCCCAGTGGTTTTGGGCTAATATCAATAATCACTGTATCTGTGTCGCTACGCGATTTACTGTCTGTCACGGTAACTTCAAAACTAAGCTCTGAATCGGTATCAACATCAGGGGCTACAAACGTCGTGATACATTGGTTCTGGTTTGCCAAGGTCACAGTTTCGCCTGTTAATTGCTGCCAAAAACATGATTTTGTTGCCGTCACAATTTCACTATTGCTGGCATCAAGGGTTACGGTATCAAACTCGATAACCTGCTGATCAACACCTGCATCAGCAATAATTACCTCAACCGTTTTGTTTAAGGTGAACGACGCCTCAGTACTTGCTGAGCCACCTTCATCATCCGTTACAGTTAAACGCCATGTCATCGCTGTATTTGATTCAAGTAGTGGGTGAGTAAAGCTAATGGTTTGGTTGTTGTAGCTGTCAGCCGTTAAATCAGGGCCATCAAGTTGAGTCCATAAATAACTGTCAACTGTACCGTTTTCATCTATATCAGCAGATTCTTCGCCACTTAATGTGATCACATCATTATATTTTGACGGTAACTCTTCTGGCGCAGTTTGGGTGATCACTGCAACTGGCAGTTGATTATTCGAGGTAATAAAAATACTGACCTGATCGGAAACAAGTTGCCCATCGTCGGTTTGGTAATTTACTTTTAAAACAAGTTCTGAGTTAAGTTTAATATCAGGAGCTGTAATGGTTTGTTCAGCACCTTCGGCAGGAAAACCTTCTACTGCGGGGCCACTGACACGCTCCCAGGTAAAGGTACCATCTGCAGGAGAGCCTTTAGCTGAGACAGTAAATTCACTTTTTTCAATAATTTGTTGATCTGAACCAGCATTAACTGTCGCTGCGATTGTATTCGAATCACTCGAACCGCCACCACCACAAGCTGTTAATGTTGTTAATGCTATTAGGCTAAGAGGCACTAATCTCATGAATACCACCTTAAAATACAAAGCCGGCAATAACCGGCTGCCAAATAAACTAACAACTAGCAATTAAAATGCCAAACTTGGGGTTATAAATAACTTTCTTGGTGGATACGTACGAAGAGCTTGGTGCCTATTTTACTGTAATCAACTTTGTATTCTCTGCCATCTAGGGCTTGGATAAACAACAAACGTTTTTCTTCTGCAAATACATCTGGGCTTGATACATACACCATTTCTAAATAACGCTCTTTAGCCTCGCGACGATTTTTTGGCAGGTCTTCTTTAAACGGCTCTAAACCATTTTGAGTAACTTTAATGCGCGGATGGTTCTCACCATTCACAACCACTAAATCGAGTTTCTTATCTTTATGTATAATTGTGTTTCGACCGCTTTTAATAAAAGAACGTTCTTGACTCATAGTCTTTTCCTACTACATAACTGCCGCCTATAGCTTACTTTTCTGTAAGCGAGTCTCTAAAAACTCTTTAGGGTTCAGTTTCCAACGATTCAAATCAGCACTGAATTGCCAAATATCAACATCAAGAACATTGGCAGGTAATAGTAAATCGTATCCTGTCAACTGCCTTAAATGTTGCGTACGATTGGCAAACATGGCAATCAATCCTTTATAAATCTGACCACTAGGGGCCGTGTAGTCCGTCTCTTCTATTAACCATTCTGATGGGC
This sequence comes from Pseudoalteromonas sp. DY56-GL22, assembly GCF_041414715.1. NCBI lineage: Bacteria > Pseudomonadati > Pseudomonadota > Gammaproteobacteria > Alteromonadales > Pseudoalteromonadaceae > Pseudoalteromonas > Pseudoalteromonas sp. DY56-GL22. Next base: position 230,335 of record NZ_JANHZR010000003.1, read on the forward strand.
AATCACCATTTTTGCAATACTTTTGAATGACTTGCATAAATAAATGACGTTGCTCGATAAGTAATCGTCCGGCAATTCTTGGGTGAATCTGTGTTAAAAATTCATCTATGTTATTGAGTTTAATACCAACTGCATTTAACTCAAGGTATTCTAAGCCCTGTTCCACTTTTGGTATACCACTATGATGAAAATTAGCACGATTTAACTGCCAATTCCCAATCTTATGATGATAAATAAGCAAATTCTGAGTAAAAGTTAAGCTAAAGTATGGTTCTTGAGTTTTTAAAAAGCCAATAAAAATTGCCGCTATACAGGTTGTGGCCAAAAAAATCTCAACAATGCTAATTTCACCGGGTCTCAATAAGTTAACCAGCATAATAATGATTAACCCTATTCCACCAACAATTAAAAACTCACTGCCATGGCGAGATGATTGAGCACGCACTTTTAGTGCAGGAAGATTTTTATCCATAAACAGAGAAGTAAAAAATAAACATCACAATTGTGACCAATATTATTTTTCTGAGCGTTAAACAATAATTACACTTTGGTGCTTTACTCATTCTAAACCTTTCTTAATTTGTCACAATAAAGGAACAAATTAGCATAACTTTTCACTTTTACGCTAAATGCACAAATTTATGAGATACCTGACATACGTGGCACGTACTAATTTTGTACACTACACTCAACTAAATTTCTGGTAACACGACGATGTACTCTACACAATCTGGTAAGGCACTATTCCCTTTTATTATTACCCTTTTTCTAGGGTTATGCATTTACTTATACCTTCCTTCGAGCCAAGGTGAGCAGAGCAACTTCTCAGGCGCTGCAACTCAAGTAACAGCTCACACTGTCACATCTGAAGAAAATGCTGTGCTCATAGAAGCAATAGGTAGTGCTCGTGCTAACCAAGCGATCTATATTCGCAGTGCGCAAAACGATTATGTTACAGATATATTTTTCAATGATGGCGACTTAGTCAGTAAAGGTCAAAAACTGGTTCAGTTACAGTCTCAAGAAGAAGAATTAGCAGTTAAAGAGCTAAGCATTAATTTACGCGAAGAGCGCCGTCAACTTGATCGTCTCACTGAACTATCACGCTCACAATCAACGGCTAAATCTTTACTAGAAGAGCAGCTTTCACGTGTTGATGCAACCGAGGCGCAGCTTGAGAGCGCCAAAACCAAGCTAGCAGAAATGACAATTAAAGCACCGTTTTCTGGCTTACTTGGCAAGCGCGAGATTTCAATTGGTACTTATGTTAGCAATACTACAAACATCACCACCCTTGATGATATCAGTATCATTAAAGTCGACTTTAAAGTGCCAGAAAAATACCTAGCGCAGTTACAACTGGGTATGAAAGTGATGACGCAAAATGATGCTTACCCAGAAAAAACCTTCAACGGTAAAGTGACCCACATTAGCTCGCGTATCGACTCAGTCACTCGTAGCGTTGAAGTGACAGCAAGCTTTATCAATGAAAAAGGCCTATTACGCCCAGGCATGCTGTTAAATACAGCATTAGAGCTAAGCTCAAACCAAGCGCTAATGGTACCAGAGAAAGCCGTCATTCCTCAGAAAGACAAACACTACGTGTTCCAAATTGAAGATGGCGTTGCTAACAAAGTCGAAGTACATGTGGCGGGTCGTCACAATGGCTGGGTAGCTATTGATAAAGGCCTTGAAAATGGTCAGCAAGTCGTGACTGAAGGCATCATTAAGATCCGTACTGGCAGCAAAGTAAGTATCAAGGGCTAAACCATGAAAATTACTGATACTAGCGTTAAACGCCCGGTCTTTGCGATCGTAATAAACCTGTTGTTACTTACCTTTGGTTTGGTGGCATTTTCTATGCTACCACTGCGCGAATACCCAGATATTGAAACACCGATTGTTAGTGTGAGCACTGATTACACCGGCGCCAGCGCAGAGATTATTGAAACTAAAATCACCCAAGTACTCGAAAACCGCATTTCGGGTATCGAAGGCATCAAAAGTATTAACTCATCAAGCCGAAATGGCCGCTCAAACATCACCATTGAGTTTAATATCAGCCGCGATATTGATGCCGCATCAAACGATGTACGCGAACGTGTAGCCCGTGCACTTGATAGCTTACCAGAGCAAGTTCGCCCGCCAGAGGTCTCTAAGTCAAACAGTGATGAAAGCCCTATTGCCTGGTTCGTACTAAACAGTACTACCATGGATTCATTACAGTTATCTGATTACGCACAGCGCTTTATTGTTGACCGATTAGCCGTTGTTGATGGTGTCTCTAACGTACGCGTGGGTGGCGAGCGTAAATACGCCATGAAAATCTGGTTAAACCGTAAAGCGATGGCAGCACGCGGTATTACCAGTAGCGATATTGAAAACACCTTACGCACTGAAAACGTTGAACTACCTGCCGGTGAAATCGAATCTATCGACCGTGATTTTACAGTACGTACCGCGCGTAGTTATAAAGATCAGCGAGATTTTAGAAACTTAGTAATCAAACGTGGTGATGATGGCTATTTAGTACGTTTAGGTGAAGTGGCCGATGTTCACCTAGAAGCTGCTGACGACGAAAGCTTATTCCGTGGTAATGGCCGTAATATGATTGGTTTGGGTATCGTCAAGCAAGCCAAAGCCAATACCCTAACCGTGGTTGATAATGCCCGCGCTGAGCTTGAAAAAATTAAGCGAAACCTGCCAGAAGGCACCACCATTCAAGACAGCTATGACTCATCAATTTTCATCAAAGAATCGATTGATGAAGTATATAGAACCCTTGGGATTTCAATGGCGCTGGTTGTATTAGTTATTTACCTATTCTTAGGCAATATTCGCGCAACCCTAGTTCCTGCTGTAACCGTACCAGTGGCGTTAGTGGGTAGCTTTATGTTCTTGCTCGCTATGGGTTACTCAATCAACTTGTTAACTCTTCTGGCACTCGTGCTTGCTATCGGTTTGGTAGTGGATGATGCGATTGTAATGCTTGAGAATATTCACCGCCGTATAGAGCTGGGTGAACCACCACTGCTTGCTGCATTTCGTGGTGCCCGTGAAGTTGGCTTTGCGATTATTGCCACCACCCTCGTACTGATTGCGGTGTTCGTGCCGCTAGTGTTTATGGATGGCCGTATTGGTGCCCTATTCACGGAATTTGCGATGGCAGTTAGCGCCGCAGTGTTCTTCTCTAGTATTACGGCATTAACACTTTCTCCAGCGCTTTGCTCTAAAGTATTGAAAGCTTCAGAAAAAGAAAGCAAGTTTAGCCAGTGGATGGATAGAACCTTTAACAAAATCGAAAACGCCTATCGTAACTCGCTGGCTTCAAATATGAGCCGTAAATGGAGCTTGCTACTGACTATGATTTTGGCTGGTGTTGCCAGCTTTATGCTGTTTCAAAAAGTGCCTTCAGAGCTTACGCCAAAAGAAGACCGCGGTACTTTCTTTATCATGATGAGTGGTCCTGAGGGCGCAAGTTATGAAAATAACGCTGCAAACATGGCAAAAATTGAAGAACGTTTAATGCCTTACTCTGAATCTGGTGAATTAAGCCGAGTGCTTGTTCGTGTACCTGGCTGGGGTGGCCAAGGTGGTGTTGCTATCATTGGTATGGCCGACTGGGATAAGCGTAAGCGCTCAACATGGGAAGTAATGGACGAAATCAGCGGCAAAATGACTGAAGTGACCGATGTGCGTGCATTTGCAATTATGCGCCGTGGTATTGGTGGCGGTGGTTCATCTCGCCCGATTGAATTTGTACTGCAAGGTAACGATTACGACCAACTAGCCGATTGGCGAGACCGTATCATTGAGCGTGCTGAGAAAAATCCTGGCTTGGTAAGAATCGATCACGATTACAAAGAAACATTCCCGCAGTTTTTAATCAATATTGATAAAAACAAAGCCGCTGATTTAGGGGTTTCTGTATCAGATGTAGGCCGCACACTCGAAACCATGTTAGGCCAACGCCGCGTAACGACCTTTATCGACCGTGGTGAAGAATACGATGTGATTTTAAAAGGCACCAAAGAAGACTTTGCTAATCCGACTGATATCTCAAATATCTATTTAAAATCACGCAGTGGCGAATTAGTACCGCTTGATAGCTTAATTAGCTTAAAAGAAGAAGCCACAGCATCGCGTTTAAACCGTTATAACCGTATGCGCGCAATTACGTTAAGTGCGAACTTAGCAGATGGTTATACCCTAGAAGAAGCGCTTAACTTCTTAAATCAAGTTGCAGCAGAAGAAAACGACATCGACGGTGCAATTGACTACAAGGGTGAATCCCAGCTGTTCTATGAAGGCGCATCGGCAATGACCTATGTATTCATACTGGCATTGACAGTCACCTTCTTAGTACTTGCAGCCCAGTTTGAAAGCTTTATTCACCCATTTGTGATCATGCTTACTGTGCCACTTGGTTTAGTGGGAGCATTATTTGGTTTGTGGTACACCGGACTTACTCTTAATATTTACAGCCAAATTGGTATTGTAATGCTGATAGGTTTAAGTGCGAAAAACGGTATCTTGATTGTTGAGTTCGCCAACCAACTGCGCGATAAAGGCGTTGAGTTTAACGAAGCGATTAGCCAAGCTGCTACGCAGCGTTTACGCCCAATTATTATGACCTCATTGACCACAGTGATGAGCTCGGTACCGCTAGTTCTTGCAAGTGGCCCAGGTGCAGAAAGCCGCATGGTAATTGGTGTGGTGGTGTTTACTGGTGTTATTGTTGCAACCTTACTTACCTTATTCGTGGTACCTGCAGCATACAGTGCACTTGCTCGAAATACTCAGTCGCCTGAGTACTTGCAAAGCAAGTTAGAACAACAAGCAAAAGACAAGCCGTTAGAAGAAATTTAAAACGCACTTTATTGATACAAAACGCCGTCTTTACGGCGTTTTGTTTTTTCGGCTATAGTCAGCAAAACGATAAGGGAGTTTAATATGGATAACAACATACAAATAGCCACTTTTGGCGGCGGCTGCTTTTGGTGTATTGATGCCGCATTTAGACGTGTGAAAGGCGTCCTTAATGTCAGCTCTGGCTATGCAGGCGGTGAGATTGAAAACCCTAGTTATCAGCAAATTTGTACTGGCTTAACGGGTCACGCTGAGGTGGTTCAGCTCGATTTTGACAGTAGTATCGTGAGCTATAACACCCTGCTTGAAATGTTCTTCACTTTACACGATGCCACACAATTAAACCGCCAAGGTAATGATGTCGGCACTCAGTATCGCAGTGTTATTTATTATCATAATGAACAGCAAAAAGCAGAATCTCAAGCCATGATTGATGCTTTACAAAAGCAAATTCGTGAGCCGATTGTCACCGAGCTGAGTCCGCTTACAAACTTTTATCCTGCAGAGCAGTACCATCAAGACTATTACAATGAAAACCCAAATCAAGGTTATTGCAGTATTCTTATTGCCCCAAAGCTTGCAAAGTTCGAACAGTATTACGCAGCTAAACTTAAATGAAAAAAGCCCGCTAAGTAGGTAGCGAGCTTTTAAACGCAGAACTAATAATTTTCCTTATTATTAGAACTGATAACGGGCACCTACAAACAAGCGACGCTCGGCCGTGTTGTAGTAATAAAATTCGTCGTTGATGTAATCACCATCTAGGTCTGTACCATAGGCATCAACGGCGTTGTACTCTTTATCGAATAGGTTTTCTACACGAAGTGACACTATTAAGTTGTCAGTCGCTTGGTAGTGACCAACTAAATTCCATAACGTATACGATGGTAAGTGCGTTAACTTGCCATCACGATCACCACGGTATTGCATATCGATACCAGCATCAAAATCACCCCATGCTTTGTTTAATGACCAATTTACACTGTGATTTGACACATAGGTTAGTGACTGACCTGTCTCAGTATCTTCCGCTGAAAGGTAGGTAAAGTTAAAGCTGTGATCAAAGCCAAACACTTGGTTTTTAAAGCTAAACTCAACACCTTCGTGGCGAGCTTCGTTTATATTAGTTGGGATCCACTGCCCTGATGCATTTGGTGCCCAAGCGATTTTGTTGTCGATTTCGCTGCGGAAAATCGCAATATCAAGGCTGATATCATTCACATTGAGTGATAAGCCAAGCTCTTGGTTATCTGATGTTTCAGGGTTTAACTCTGGGTTACCTGAGCCTGGGTAATATAGGTCATTAAATGTTGGAGATTTAAAACCTGTGCTTTGACTTACGCGGAATGTCGCGATGTCATTTAAGTGATAGCCAACAGCTGCAGTGTAAGTTGTTTCATCACCAAACTGCTGATCATCATCTTGGCGAACGGTTAGGTTTGCCAGCACGTGTTCGTCGTCATAATAAGCGCCAACAAACGCAGCGAATACTTCACGGCTGTCTTTTAAATAAGTACCTGAGTTAGTGTTCACTTCATCTTTATACCAACTCAGACCGCCACTAAGAGTCAGTACTTGATTGAAAAAGTATTGGCCATTGTAATCAATTTGCTCACGCTCAGTTTCAAACTTATCAACCACCGTTGCACCCGTGTAATCAATGCGTGAGTCATCTGAGCTATCACTTGATATGGCAATATCAATGGCATGACTGTGTTTTTCGAAAGCCTTTTTCCAACCTAGTGAAGCTTGGTAATTTTCGAACTCGCCTTTTTCTACGGTGCTGTCTGCAGGGCTATAAGCGCTATCGTATTTTGCTTCGCCTTCTGAGTATTGTGCTTGCGCTAAAAACTCACCTAACTGCTCATTTTGATAACCAAGATTAAAGCCAAGGTTTTTGTTCTCGTAGCCGTCTTCATCTGGCGCTAAGCCTTGCAGAACATCAAAACCATCTGTTTTTTCATAACCGGCATTAACGGCAACATCAACACCTGCAAACTGACCACCTGTCGCTACTTGGTACTCTTGGTAAGAGTCTGAGCCAAAAGTAACATCTAAGGTCGTGTTTTGTGCTTTACGGGTAATGATATTAATTACACCAGCTAGCGCATCAGAACCATATACAGCTGCACGTGAGCCTTTAATTACTTCAACACGCTCAATACTGTTTAAAGGAATATTGCTAATACTTTTATAGCCAAGTGTTGCAGAGCCTGTGCGTACACCATCAATTAAAATAAGTGTATGACGAGAACTTGCACCACGTAATGACACACCAGAGCTTTGCCCAAAACCACCATTGGCATTAATTTGAAAGCCTGCTTGAGTGGCTAGTAAGCTTGGTAAGTCACGCACATAGCTTGCTTCAATATCAGCGCGGTCGATGACAGTAACACTGGCTAATACATCATTAATTGATTGTTCGAATTTATTGGCAGAAACTGTGATGTGCTCGATTGATTGCTCGTCAGCAGATACAGAAAAAGACAACGCAGCAGCAACCGCTACGCCTAACGCAGATTTATTTAGCATGATATCCCCTAGCCTGTGCCCACCGCACACGCGAATAGTAAGTTACTTCAAGGCCGGTCTCCGGACTCTGTACATGCATGGCATCTACATTACCGTTGCGGGGGCAGTGTTGGCATTGTTTTCTCCCTGAAAACGCACCAACTTCCCGATTATCTTGCGACTATTTCACCCTTTGAAATAAAACGTATCTGAAGATACAGCAAGCACCTCGAAAATAGGCCGTTATTGTGATGATTTTGGGGAGGAAAGTCAATGGACGGCTATACTTCTAAAACAAAGTTTTAAGTCTAAAGCTTCAAGCTGCAAGTTAAGTGCTAAGGTGTAAGCCTAAAGTAAAAAAGCCAATCAGCATGGCTGATTGGCTTTTATAAAACAATGATTACCAGAAATACTCATGGGGTTTCGAGTTTCCTAACGAAAAAACAATTCCTTCTGGGTCAGCACCATTAAGCACAAGCTTACAAAGAGCTTTATTTAAACGTCTTCTTGGCTTGGTCATCGTCATTTTCACCCACCAACTTGGTGTTTGTTGGTAAAAATAAGTACTGTGTGGGCCTGTGTATTTTCTGTTTATTTTACCGTGTTTATTACGATCTATTGCTTTGTTTTTTACTGACATAAATATCCTCTAGCTGAAAATAGCTAGAAGATATCTTTTTCTCTGTAACCTAATATTTGTCTCAAAATACGCTCCTTGTAAAGTTCAAAAACTTGTAGGCTTATAGCTTAAAACTTACAGCTTAAAGCTAAAAACATAGAGTATTAATCGCGGAAGTTTTTGAACTGGAATGGTTGACCTAAATCAGCAGTACGAACAACTTGCATTGCTTCTTGTAAATCATCACGCTTTTTTCCAGTTACACGTAATTCTTCACCTTGAATAGCAGCTTGTACTTTAATTTTTGAATCTTTGATTAACTTAACGATTTTCTTCGCTACGTCTTTTTCGATACCTTGCTTAAGAGCAACGTCACGCATTACGTATTTACCGCTACGCGATTCATCTTTAAGCTCAAGGCTAGATACATCTAAGCCACGCTTTGAAATTTTCGCAGCAAGAATGTCAAAAAGTTGCATTACTTGTTGCGGTGCTTCTGCTTTTAACTTGATTACTTTATCACTTAGTTCGATTGATGCATCAACACCACGAAAATCAAAGCGTGTCTCTAGTTCACGCTTTGCATTATCTACTGCATTCTGCGCTTCGTTCATTTCTACTTCAGAAACAATATCAAATGAAGGCATGGGGTTCTCCTAACATAGTCTTTTTTAAATTCATTTATGGTTGGCAATTATAACGCTTATTTGTCGATTCTTTCTATTTTTATCCGACTTGTTCAGGTGCGATGCAAAAATTGTTTGTTATACTGGCCATTCAATTTCGGCATTTTTAGGGTTTATTGTGACAAGGCGTGTTTACCAAGTTATCTTTTTAGCCAGCATTATTGGCTTTACAATTTTATTTGCCAAAGAAATTAAAGGGGTGAGCAACCTCTTTCCACACGTTGATAAAGTGGCGCATTTTGGTATTTTCTTTGTACTGGCCATGGTGATGGACAAAGCCTTTAAATTGCCACTTATGGTGCAAATTTTACTGTTAGCCGGATATGGTGCAGCCATAGAATTTATGCAAGATATGCTGCCTTATCGTCAAGCTTCGGTTGGGGATTTTGTCGCTGATTTTATCGGTGCAGTTAGCTACTTTATCATTAAACTTGGTTTTCATTTAGGTAGTAAACAACGTAATGGCTAACATTTTAATTGTTGGCGACGGTGCGATTGGCTTATTGTTTAGCCATTTTTTATCTGCACAACATGACATTACATTACTGACCCGTAAGCCAACCCTGACCACGCGTTTTTATCAAGCGAGTAATGGTAAATCACACCCGATTAAAGCTCGCCTTATACATCACAAAGAGCTAAGCCAATCCGCCCCCTTTGACTTGGTGTTAATAACAGTAAAAGCATTCCAGGTGCAAACAGCCTTTGGGCAAGTAAAGCCTTATCTCAGTAAAACATGCCAAGTCGTTATTTCTCATAATGGCATGGGTAATGTTGATGAGCTGAATGCTCAGCTTTTAAAAACGCAAGGGTTGGCGTTTTTAACAACGCGTTTAGCTGGTTTTAAAACAACGCCTTATAGTGTGAGCCATACAGGTGATGGTGAAAGTGTGCTAGGTGCATGTAATGCGGCTGCATGTGAAAACCTCGGTGAACTTAAGCAGCAGTTTAGTTACTTACCACACTTTTCTGTGAGTGATGATATTCACTCATTGCGATGGCAGAAACTGTTAGTGAATATTGCTATTAACCCGTTAACAGCGATTCATAACGTAAAAAATGGCCAGCTACGTGCACCGCAATTTAGCACGCGTATTATTAATTTACTTAATGAGGCGTGCCTGGTAGCCAAAAAACAGGGGGTTAAGATAAAACTCAGCGAGGCGCTGGATCAAGCCTATTCTGTGATGACAGCCACCGCTGAAAACTTTTCTTCTATGCAGCAAGACATCAGCCATAATCGAGAATCTGAAATTGATGCAATTTGTGGTTATGTGTGCGAGCAAGGTGCTAAGTTAGGGATAAAAACCCCCTATAATCAAGCTATGCTGAGCATGATAAAAATAAAAAGTTAATGGGCTGCTAGTTACTTGGGGAAAGATTAAAGAATAAAGCTACAAGGGGAAAGGAGAAAGAGTAAAGTTACTTGCTTCTCGTTTCTCGTTTCTCGGAATGATTTCAGGCATTAAAAAAGCGCGAACATGTCGCGCTTTTCTCACTATCCCTTACGGGCGATACACTTTGACGTTGCTAAAGCCTTCTTCGTGCAAGATCAGCGCTTGTAGCTGGCTCATCACACCTTTAGCACAATATAAGTAATATTCTTTATCTTTTGGTAAGTCACCAAATTTAGTCGCTAAGCGGAAGAAAGGTAAATGTACAACTTCAATACCTTCAAGCTCTAATGGGTTTGCGTCTTCTTCTTCAGGTGAGCGAATATCAACAACAACTGCCCCTTCAGGTAAATCAGATACAGACTCTGCTTCTTTCACTTCTTCTTTTGCTTCGGTGTCGATATCGCGAATATCCATCACACGCGCATTTTCAACAACTGTATTTAGCACGTCGAAATCAAACTTAGCCTCTTCGGCAAGAATAGTTTTGATTTTAGCTTTAACCGTTGGCTTTTTAGAAATCACACCACAGTATTCTGGCATGCTTTCTGCCATCTCAGCCGTGCCGATTTGACGCGCAATATTGATAATATCTTGCTTGTCGTGTTGGATTAACGGGCGAATGATTAAAGTTTCCGTCACACGGTCAATCACACTCAGATTAGCCAGTGTTTGGCTTGATACCTGACCAATACTTTCGCCTGTTACCAGTGCTTGTACACCTAGTTTTTCTGCAACTTGGCTACCGGCACGCATCATCATTCGCTTAAGCACAACACCCATTTGGCTGTTTTCAACGTTCTCTAAGATTTCTGCTACAACAGGCTCAAAATCAACAGTAACAAACTTCACTTTATGAGTAGAGCTGAACTGTTTCCAGATATAATAACTCGCCTGCTTAACACCGATTTCGTGCGCAGCACCACCTAAGTTAAAGAACAAGAAGTGAGTACGTGCACCTTTACGGATCATTTGATAGCTAGCAACACCAGAGTCAAAACCGCCCGACATAAGCGATAATACATCTTCTTGTGTTGGCAACGGGAAGCCCGCCATACCTAAGTGAGTTTGAGTAACAATGTATGCTTTATCATCACGCACTTCTAAGCGAACAGTTACTTCTGGGTGAGATAATTTAACGCGCGCACCTTCAACATGCTGGTTTAAACCACCACCTACGTAGCGCTCTACATCGCTCGATGTGAAATCATGCTTACCAGAACGCTTACAACGTACACAGAAAGTTTTGCCCGCAATCGTATGGCCAATTAGCTCAAGTGCTTTTTGATAAATATCGTCGATTGAGTCGAAGTCTGTTTCTGTTACTTCAATAAACTGTACGATACCTGGAATGCGTTTTAAGCCATCGATAATATCTAAGCGAACTTGCTCAGAGTCTAGCAAGCTAACAACAGAGATATTGTCCCAGTTGTTTCTTACCTGAACTTTTTCGTCAACACGACGCAAAACGATCTTAATGTTATTTTCTAATAACTTGGTAAAACGCTTACGAACAGATTTACTCTTGATCGCGATTTCAGGGTGTAATTTGACGATAAATTTAAGCATAGTTCACTCTTAGACTGTGGATTTCACACGCCCCAAGGTATAGCAACCTCAAGGGCGCGCGATTATAACAAAAATTATAGCGTCTAGGAAATAAACTGCTTTGCGGGATTATTGTTCGCTTTGCTCTGTTTCAGCAAGGGCTAAATACTTTGCCCTTAATTGATTTACTTGCTCTAAGTGTTGCTCGGTGCAATGGGCTTTTAATAGCAGCAATACCTTTAAAATACCGTTATAAATATCAGCTCTGGCAAGTTCGCCGCTTAAGCGGCGAGCTTTGATGTAAGGTGTCCAAAAGCTCACTGTCATTTTAAGCATATGCGCAAGCTCTGTGACATCTTCGTCTTCAATGCAGATGATACCGCCTTCACGTAATGCAAAAAGTACCTCTTTTACTTGTTCCAAAAGCTCAGCTTGAAACGCAATGTAGCCTTTTTTCAGCTCTTCATCACGAGATAAAATATCGCCTAAGTTGTCGTAGAAAAACTGAAAACGCCACATAAGTTCAAATAGCGAATCAAGATAGCCCGCTAGGTTTTCTAGTGCATCATCGTCAGGAGTCAGTGGCTTAAAGTGGGTATGTAAATGGTCGCTATACAAAGCAAATATGTGGCGAATAATATCTTCTTTATTTTTAAAGTGATAATACAAGTTACCTGGGCTTATCCCCATATGCGAAGCGATATGGTTAGTTGTTATGGCACGCTCACCGTGGCGATTAAATAATTCGATGCTGGTGTGTATGATCTTGTCCTTTGTGCTCATAGCCTATTTACTCTGTTTTTTATGATTATTACGGTCCCCAGCCGAGCAGTATAAACAAATGCGCGACAATTAAATACTACCTTGAAAAATATTAACCTCAATCGGCTTAGTACCTTATATAGGTGAAGGTTCCTAATCCGATACGCGTATTTTCTAAGCTGCATAGTCGAGAAAACACTGTTAATATAGCAAGCAAATTTATAAATCGCTGATAGTTATGAACGTTACTGCAATCTATCCGGGCACTTTCGACCCACTTACAAATGGCCATACAGACTTAATTCATCGTGCGGCAAAAATGTTCGATAAAGTGATTGTTGCCATTGCGCATAATCCTAGTAAACAACCTTGTTTTACCCTTGATGAGCGCGTTGAGCTTGCTAATAAAATTTTGGCGCACCTTGATAACGTGAATGTAATTGGTTTTTCTGGCTTATTGGCTGATTTAGCTCGCGACCATAAAGCCGAAGTACTTATTCGCGGTATTCGTGCTGTGTCTGACTTTGACTATGAATTTCAGTTAGCTAATATGAATCGTCGTCTAAACCCTGATCTAGAAAGTGTATTTTTAACACCAGCAGAAAAGAATTCGTTTATATCATCAACTCTAGTTAAAGAAGTTGCACGCCACAATGGCGATGTGAGCGAGTTTGTTGACCCTATTGTAGCCAAAGCCTTACAGGATAAAATTCACGGATGAAATTAAAAAAGTTCATTAGCTTAACTGCATTACTAATGATCTCTGCGCCAAGTGTTGCTGGGCCATGGATAGAAAGCGACGACCCACTGCTTCGCGCTTCAATCGAAATGCTATTTAACCAAGGCATTATTAAACAGCCTATTAATAGCTACCCATTAATGTGGCAAGGTATCGCACGGGACCTAGACGTTGCCAATACCAGCCAACTTGATGAGCAAAGCTTATTTGCGTATCAGCATGTAAAACATGCTCTTGATAATGCAAAGCAAAAAACTAGCTCAGGTATTCGCCTAAACTACAACAGCGAGCCACTGTCTCAGCAAGGGTTTGGTAAACGCCACCAGCAAGAAAGCGGTGTAAATAGTTATGGTTCAATCACAGGGAAGCGTGTTAGCGCTAAAGTCAGTGTAAATTACGCCGATGATGCCCTTGATAAGCAGCATGTTACTTACCAAGACAGCTATTTAGCCGTACTCTTGGGAAATTGGTCACTTAGTGCAGAGCAAGTAAGTCATTGGTGGGGGCCAAGTAACGATAACGCCCTACTACTATCAAATAATGCGGCGCCAATGAAAGGCGTTCGCTTTACCAGAGCAAATACACAATATGTAGGCCCAAGTTGGTTATCATTTATCGGTAACTGGCAGTTAACGGGTATCTACGCCAAACAAAAGCCATATCTAAATAGCTCAGATGACGGTAACTTTTGGGCGCTCCGATTTGCAAGTACGCCATTAACAGGCCTTGAAATAGCAATTAACAGTGCAGGCTCTGATTATTTAACTAACTTAGAAATTGACCCTGTTACACTCGAAAGCAGTGAATCAACACACCGTTTAACTAGCTTAGATGTTAAGTACTCAACCTCTTTAGCGGCGCAACCTGTGGCATTTTATGCTGAAGTAATGGGTCGAAATGAAAGAGGTTTAGCACCGAGTGAGCCATTTTATACGCTGGGTGTTGAAAGCTATTTTGGCTCGAAAGAAAGTCTATTAAAAAGCTACTTTGAATACTCCAATACAGAGCAAACTTGTGAGCAAATTAGTGATTGCGTATATGGCTCTGGTAGCTATACACAACGCTCACGTTTAATTGGCAGCTCAACACCACAACAAAGTAAATCGGCTATCCTAGGCGCCTATTACCATACTCTAAACGGTTATGGTGGCCATGCTAAGCTTCGTTGGATTGAAAGCGAAGCAGCGCAAGCTGAGCTCGCATCAGATATGAGTCAGCTGCAGTTAGAACTCGGTTATCAACAATCTGTCTTTAATGGTCTGTGGAAAGTGACGGGGCTTATTTCAAAAGATGAAATAGGCGATGAGTCAGCAACAAACACAGCCCTTAGAACCAGTTGGGAATTCCGTTTCTAACTAATGAGGTCAAGCTGGTTCAGCTTGGCCTCGAACTCGCCTATAAAGCTTCACAAGCCCTAGAAAATCTTTATTACTGAAAAGGGCGATGAGCATCATTGCATCCACAATATTGACTGTAACCGTATAAAAGCCCCATAACCACCACTCTTCTGTATTCTCAAGTATATTAATATCTATATACATACTGATAAAAAGAGAACAGTTAATTAATAAACCTAATATTACATAGAGTTTTGCAGGGTAACTATAGATCGATTTATCCTTAGTTATCAGCAGTATTGCACCAATACAAGTTAGATCTAGAACTGTCCAAACTACATAGGCAGTTGCATAACTCATCGACTCAATCTGAAAAGTAGCTGAGGTTAGTGGATCTGAGGCTAAATAAGACAAAAACATTGTTAGCGAAATCCACATTAAAGTTTTGTCACCATTGGGCACGATTGACTTACTAACCATGTTATATAGGAAAGCCATCAGAAAGCCCCACATAATAAATGTTGCTAGATAAGCACTTACATACTTGTGAAACTCAGCCAAAGCTCTTAACCTTTTCGTTTGAAAAAATTCTCCCTACTACATGATGAAGCTTTAGAAAATCCTTATTAAAAAGCAGTACGAGAATCATAATTACATCAATGGTATTTACGCCAAATGAGTACAAGGTCCAAAGAAACCACTCTGACTTGTTTTCGTAAATAAAAATATCTATGTATATCGATAACATTAGAATTGAGTTGAGAATAAGTCCTAAAAGGATGTATGTTGTTCCGAAAAAGTTTGCTACCTTGGCACAGTACATCCAATATAAGACCACTGCTATAGTTAGTAAGTCAAAGTAAAACCAGTTCAGATAACTATAAATAGAGAGCTTAACGAAGCCACTGATGAAGTATGAAATCATCATAATAAAAGATAAAACAAGAACTCTACTATCTGTTTTATTAATATTAACCGCTAAGTTAAATAAAAAGGCCATCAAGAAGCCCCACTCGATGAAGGCCCCTAATAAGTCCCCCAAAAAAGCATCTATATACATAATTTAAGCTTGAGGGTGGGCAACCTTGTGTTTAAGTAAGCTTGAAAGACATGCCTTAAGTTTAACTAAACCTAAGAAGTCTCTATCGACTATCAGTGCTACTATCATCACAAAATCTGCGATGTTTACTCCAAAAGAGTATATATCCCAAAGAATCCAAGGCTCTTTTGTGTATTTGACATAAATATCGTAGTAGATAGCAAGGAACAATACTGTATTAACTAACAACCCTGTACAAACGTAATAAAAAGCTGTCGGTTTTTGGTCTTTTATAAATTTAGCAAAAAGAAGAATTAAAGAGAGTGTCACTAAATCCCAGACAGCCCAGTGAAGGTAAGTTTCTGTTGTTGAGAACCAAGAAAAGAAAGAATCACTTGAAAAGTAAGAGATAAACATTATAAAAGAAGAAAATAATAAAATTAGATTTTTCTTCGGAGTAGCTGTATATAAAAAGATATTAAAGAAAAAAGCCATCATGAAGCCCCAAACCACTAGGGCTCCTAATGATAAACCGAAATGATCTGTCAAAAACATCGACTATCCATTTTTATTGTGGCCTTTTATCTGGATCAATAATGATACCACCGCCACGTTGAATCTCTACACCACCTGATAAAGACAGCGCTTCTTTTGATAAAGTTACTGTATCAGATTGCAGGGTTTTATTACTAGTAGTTTGTTCCAAAGCAGGCTTTGTTTGTTGCATTTGGCTATAAGCTTGCATTTGCAATTGGCTATTGTTTGAAACTTGCATAAGTTAATTCCTTTAAGTTAATTGTTTTTTCAGTGTAGCTTACAATAGCTTGTAAGCTGAGTTAAGCGCTCTCATTTTTTTGACGCTTTTTTATACTTCATCGCGGCGTTGCCACCGCATTGATAATAAAAGCAATTAACGATCCAACTTTTACAAAAGTTGATCATTTTGATCATAAAAGTCAGTAAATCTAAATTTCAGACATAAAAAAACGCACAGGGGTAACCGTGCGTTTTTCCTATCCAGGGAAAATTAAACCACGTGTTTACACGGGATCACCGCGCTATTACTTGGCTTTAAAATATATTCCATTGCCACTTCATCGCAATTATCTTTACGAAGGCAAAGCTCACAATCTTTGATCACTTTTTCTGGCAAACTGTCTTTGCTACAAAAGCTGAAACCTTGGCTTGCAAAAAATTCTGGCACTCTTGTCAGAACAATTACCCGACTAAGCGCCAAGCTTTTGGCTTTTTTAAGCAGATATTCAACAAGTTGACGCCCCTGCCCGGCAATTCGTGATTCGGGGTCCACCCCAAGCGAGCGAATTTCAGCAAGACCAGTGTCGTAAATATACAGCGAGGCACAGCCAGCAACTTGGTTTTCAACTTCCGTGACAGCAAACTCATTAATTGAGTGAATCATGTCGCTCTTAGCCCGTGGTAGGTTTTCACCTACCGTAGCCCAATGCTGAATTAGCTTAGCAATAGACTCAACATCATTTAAGGTTGCGTCACGTACCGCTATTTGCTGTTTTTTTTTGCGTATTTGATGGCACTTGTTACTTGCTCAAGAGAGGTGCCACCCAGAGCTTGTCTTGCTTTAATACAGGCGTCTATTTCTAATACAGGATATACATCTGATTCGAAAATGCTATGCACTGACTTAAATTGCTCTAAACTTAAATCTTCTAAGTTATTCCCTTGTGCAATAGCCATTTGCACGAGCGTACCAACAATGTGATGACCTTCCCTAAATGGAATACCTTTAGCCACTAAATAATCAGCAAGTTCAGTCGCATTTGAGTGACCACCTTTTGCAGCTGCTAATGTTTTATCTGCATTAACTTTAATGCCTTTGATACACGCTTGCGCCATATGAATACATGCCAGCCAAGTTGGCATCGCATCAAATAAGCCCTCTTTGTCCTCTTGCATATCTTTATTGTAAGCAAGCGGCAGGGCTTTTAATGTCATCATCATGGCACTGAATGCGCCAAAAACGCGGCCCGTTTTACCACGAATTAACTCTAGTGCGTCTGGGTTTTTCTTTTGCGGCATTAGTGAAGAGCCTGATGTTACCCCATCAGAAAGCTCAATAAAGCCCGCTTCACCCGAGTTATAGAAAATTAAATCTTCAGCCATGCGCGATAAGTGGATCATCGAAATCGATGCACAGCTTAATAGCTCAACCACAAAATCACGATCTGATACAGCATCAAGGCTATTGCGTGTGGCACCGGTAAAGCCTAACCCTTCGGCAAGCATTTGCCTATCAATTGGGTACGCAGTACCGGCTAATGCACCGCTACCAAGTGGGCAATAGTTCATACGGTTTTTGGCATCGCTTAAACGGCTCTCATCACGCTCAAGCATTTCAACATAAGCCATACACCAATGACTAAATAACACAGGTTGTGCACGCTGTAAGTGTGTGTAACCCGGTAAAATAGTGCCAAGCTCACGCTCAGCTAAGGCAATAAACTCACCTTTCAGCTCTGCGATTGCTTCAAGAATATGCTCAGCTGTATCACGACACCATAAACGGAAATCTGTTGCTACTTGGTCATTACGGCTACGACCAGTGTGTAACTTTTTAGCAAGGTCACCCACTTTATCAATCAGTGCTGATTCAACATAAGAATGAATATCTTCATGCCCTGCTACAGCCACTGCTTGTGGGTTCGCTTTAACCTCATCTAACAGCTTATTAAGTGCCGCAACTAAGTCATCGTATTCTTGCTGATTTAAAACGTTTACTTGTTTTAACGCTCCAGCCCATGCAACTGAACCAATAATGTCTTGCTCTGCAAGTTGATAATCAAAAGGAAGTGAATCGTTGAATTGTTTAAACGCTTCATCTGGACCCGTAGAAAAACGTCCGCCCCATAGTGCCATTGAACTGTCTCCAAATTCGGCTATTGCCCTGCAATGCAGGGCAATAATTAAATTACTTTTTCGTTAGTGCTGAGATTCTGCTTGAAAGCGAGAATAAACGAATGAAGCCTTCTGCATGAGATTGGTCATATACATCATCTTCGCCGAAGGTTGCGAAATCTTCGCTGTATAAGCTATTCGGTGATTTTTTCTGTACCGCAGTGACTTGGCCTTTATAAAGCTTAAGCACTACTTCACCCGTTGCTAACTTAGACAGTGATTCAGCACCTGCAAGAATCGAGTCTTTTAATGGTGTAAACCAACGACCATCATAGACTAAATGAGAGAACTCACCACCAAGCACTTCTTTCCATTTACGGCTTGATTTATCTAGCACTAACTCGTCAATCGCTTGAAGAGCAGCCATGATCACAGTGCCTCCTGGTGTTTCATAACAGCCACGCGACTTCATACCCACTAAACGGTTTTCTACGATATCAACACGACCCACACCATGCGGCGCAGCAATGTCATTTAATTTAACTAAGCAGTCATATGGTTTTAATGACTCACCGTTAACAGCAACCACTTCACCTTCAACAACGTTTAATGTTACATATTCTGCTTCATTAGGTGCTTGCTCAGGCGAGTTAGTCCACGTCCATACTTGATCACTTGGTTGGCACCATGGATCTTCAAGCTCACCACCTTCGTGAGAAATGTGCCAAGCATTAGCATCACGGCTATAAATTTTTGTAGCTGACGCAGAACACGGAATATTACGCTCAGCTAAGTAATCAAGTAATGATTCACGGCTTGATAAGTCCCACTCACGCCACGGTGCAATCACTTTTAGATCAGGTGCAAGGGCTGCGAAACATGACTCAAAACGCACCTGATCGTTACCTTTACCAGTACAACCATGTGAAAGCGCATCAGCGCCTACTTTACGGGCAATTTCAACCTGCGCTTTAGCAATGATTGGACGCGCCATAGATGTACCTAGTAAATAAGTACCTTCGTAAATAGAACCCGTTTTTAAAGTTGGGTAAATATAGTCACTGACCATTTCGTCTTTTAAGTCTACGATATGGCATTCCGACGCACCTGAAGCAATGGCTTTTTCTTCAACGCCTTCAAGCTCTTCTGCGCCTTGGCCTACATCAGCGACAAACGCGATTACTTCACAGCCGTAGTTTTCTTTTAACCATGGCACGATTGCCGATGTATCAAGACCACCAGAATAGGCTAATACGACTTTTTTAATTGAACTCATTGGTGTTCCTTAAACAAAATTTGGATTTAATAATGTGACAAGTAGAGCGTTTTGCGCGTGCATACGATTCTCTGCTTGTTGAATAATTTTTGATGCTGGACCATCCATTACCTCAGAGGTAATTTCAAACTCACGATGCGCTGGCTGACAGTGAAGTACAGTCTGCGCACCGGTTTTCTCTAATAGGGCTTGGTTAAGCTGATAAGGCATATATTTAGCTTTTACCTGCTCAAGCGGTGTTTTATCACCCATTGAAACCCAGGTATCAGCATAGACTGCATTTGCGCCAACTGCCGCCTCAATTCTGTCACTCACCATAACAGACGCACCATTCATTGCTGCAATTTGCTCTGCTTGCTTAAGAATTTGCGAATCTGGCGAGCTACCTTTAGGACAAACTGCAACAAAATCAGTACCTAAAGTGGCTGCTAATAGCATTAGAGAGTGTGTGACGTTGTTACCTTCACCTAAGTAAGCAAGCTTTAGTTTGCTAACATCGCCATGCACTTCTTGCAGCGTTAAAAAGTCAGCAAGTGCTTGGCATGGGTGATATAAATCACATAGGCTATTAACAACAGGCACCGATGAATATTCAGCAAGTGTGGTCAGTGTTTTGTGCGCATTCACGCGAGCAACAATGCCATCAGCCCAAGTTGAGATATTAAGAGCAAAATCTTTAACCGATTCACGAGCGCCCATGGCACCATTTTGTGAATCTAAATAAACTGCGTGACCACCCAGTTTATTAATACCAATATCAAATGATAAACGAGTACGTAAACTTGGCTTTTCAAACAAGGTAACCACTGATTTGCCCGCTAATGCTTGGCTGAAGTCTGTTGGGTTTGCTTTAATTTTTTGCGCTAAGTTTAGTAATTTAAGTGCGCCTTTTTGGTCTAATTCAAGACCATTTAAGAAATTTTTTAACATGAAATACCTATGGTGTAATTTTCGTTCCTACATGCTCGCCTTTTAATAAAGCGACTAAGTTCTCTGGCTTCAGCCAGCTTGAGATATACACACCACGTCGTAAATGTTGGGCAGCAAGAAGGCTGGTCTTTACTTTGACCTCCATCCCGCCCTGAATAACTCCTTCAAGGATAAGTGTTTCGATTTGCTGCGTATTAAGTTGATGTAGTGGCTGCTTATTGGCATCAAGCACAGCCTCTACATCTGTCATAAAAATAAGTTCTGCATTAAGCTCTTTAGCGATAGCCGCTGCAGCTTCATCTGCATTGACGTTGTACCATTGGCCATCTTCCCCAAAACCAATAGAGCTCACTAGAGGTAAACGACCTTGTTCAAGCATGCTAGGTAGCACGCTGTCACAACTACCTGAGCACTGACCTACTTGCGCCAATACTTTAAGTTTTTCAGATACCAGTACACCCGCTTCATAAAGGCTTAAACCAACAGGTTTGTGGCCAGCGCTGATTGCTTGGCTCATCAATTGTTTATTGGCACAACCGGCAAGAGCACCAACAATATATGGCATTTGCTCATTTGGGCTGATACGTAAACCTTGATGTTTTGCAGTTACAAAGCCGGCGTCTTTAAGCCAAGCATCAACCAAGGCACCACCACCATGAACAATAACAAAGTTATCTTGTTCAGAGGCTAAAACATCAAAAAGCGCTTTTGCGGCATCTGCGCTATTTAACACAGCACCACCGACTTTAATGATCCAAGTTTTCATTACAGCGCTCCTACCAAACCAGTGTGGTGAGGTTCACCCATGGCTAAATTAATACACTGTAATGCTTGCCCAGCTGCGCCTTTTAGAAGGTTATCAATCGCTGACATAACGATGAGTTGCTCACCTTTTTGCTGCCATGCAATATCAACAAATGGTTGTTTAGCGACGCCTTTAATGCTTGGAATTTTATTGCCAAGTAAACGAATTAACGGCTCGTTAGCTAACACTTGATACGCCGCGCTCACTTGCTCTACTGTTACGCCTGGTTTTAATTGCACATAAATAGTTTCTAAGATTCCGCGAGGGAAATTACCTAAATGTGGGGTGAATAACACAGGGTGACCAAGGTGCTGCTCAATCTCAGGTGTGTGTCTGTGGTTAAACAAGCCATAAGGAGCAAGTGACACTTCGCAAAAGTGCGTGTTAACACTGGCTTTTCTGCCAGCGCCTGTAACACCTGACACCGCATTAACAATAATGGCTTGATCAGCTAATAGCCCTGCTTCTTTAAGTGGTTTTAAAGAATTAAGAGCCGCTGTTGGGTAACAACCCGCGACAGCTACAAGGTTCGCTTTACTAATTGCATCGCTATTCCATTCGGCTAAACCATACGCTGCTTGCTCTAAAAGCGTAGGGTGTTCATGTGCGAAACCGTAATAAGTCAGGTAATCCTCATTCCCAGCTAAACGGAAACCACCAGATAGGTCGAATACTTTTTTACCCATGGCTAAAAATTTCGGAGCAAGATCAACACTGACCTTGTGATCAGTACACAGGCATACATAGTCAGCATTGCTTTCGATATCTTGGAAAGCCTCAGCTGTTAGAGGTTGTAGTGGATACTCTAACAATCCAAGGTGCTCAGGGTATAAATCGCTTAATAATTTGCCTTTATCTAAACTCCCTTCAGACACATAACATGCTTGTAGGGTCAGTTTGGGGTGCTTAGCAACTAAACTTGCTAGCTCTGCGCCGCTATAACCACTTGCGCCAATAATCACTACATTCATTGCTTACTTTTACCTATTAAATCTGTTTATCGATACGCCTAAAATTACTCGCTCAATTGCGAATAAAAACACTGTCTAAAGTAATCAAATCAGGTTATCGTCGTTTCGTGTTCATCGTACAGCTTTGCTAATATTTATGCTCAAAAAGTGAATTGATATTCATCATAAATACTTTTATATTGTTATGCAATTAGATTGAATAATTATTTTTGGATTTTTTTATGTCGCTACCCTCTTTTATATCTATGTATCAGCAGCTAATTGCTGCCCCTTCAATTAGTGCGATTGAAGATTCTTTGTGCATGAGCAATAAAGGGGTAATTACCTTGCTCGCAGACTGGTGCGAAAGCCTGGGTTTTACATGTGAAATAACAGAGCTTGAAAACGGCAAAGGCCGTTACAACTTATTAGCTAAACGCGGTAAAGGAGATGGCGGTTTAATGCTTGCAGGTCATACTGATACTGTGCCATTTGATGATAGCCGCTGGAACTACGATCCATTTAAACTCAGCGAGCATGACAATAAACTTTATGGCTTAGGTAGTATTGATATGAAAGGCTTTTTTGCCTTTGTACTACAGGCTATCAGCGAGCTTGATGAAACTAAACAAACAGAGCCACTATTAATCCTAGCCACAGCCGATGAAGAAACCACAATGGCAGGTGCGCAACAAATTTGCCGTCACCCAGACTTAAAACCAGCGCGCTGTATTATTGGTGAGCCAACAGATATGACACCAGTATTTACTCATAAAGGTCATATGAGTACAGCGATCCGCGTAATTGGTCGCTCAGGCCATAGCTCTGATCCTGAACGTGGTTTAAACGCCATCGAAGTCATGCATAAAATGATTACAAAACTGTTAATCATCAAAGAAGAATTAAAGAATAAATATTCAGTCGAGCACTTTGAAATTCCGTACCCAACCTTGAACCTTGGCCATATTCATGGTGGTGACAATGCCAACCGCATTTGTGGCTGCTGTGAAATGCACATTGATATGCGGCCTTTACCTGGTTTAAGTGTGCAAGAACTACAAGCCATTTTGCTAACTGCTGCAGAAGAGATTAATGCCCAATACCCAAATGCAGTGAGCGTTATCGACATACATGAACCTATCCCAGCATTTAGTGGTAGCACTGATACAGCACTTGTAAAGCTGGCCGAAAAAATCTCAGGTCAACCCGCTGTCGCTGTAAACTATTGTACAGAAGCCCCTTTTATTCAACAGCTTGGCTGCGAAACCATCGTCATGGGGCCCGGCTCAATTAACCAAGCCCACCAGCCAGATGAGTTTTTGGCGATGGAAAAAATTAAACCATCACAAGCGATTATCAGTAACATGATTAAAGCAAGCTGCTTTAGTGAATAACGGGAGCATCACGCTCCCTTTGTTAATCCATATACTTACTTAAATATTTTTTAAATACCGGGTCAGTTTTCGCCAGCTCTTTTTGCTCCGCTAAAATATCTTTTAGAATTGCTTTAGAGGTTAACGGGTTGGCTAATACAACACGAAAAACCACGGTGGGCTGATGGTCATATTTTGCAGGAGTTAAACGTGTACGCGATACAAAAGAGCGACCCGCTTCACGCTGACGCTTTTGCATGCTTGCAGTAAAGCGATTCAACGAAGCGTAAATATCTAATTTAGTTTCTTCGTCAGCTTCTTTCAGTTTCGCTTGGATTTCTTTTGGTACGTAACGATAGGTTAATAGGCAAAGTTCAGGCTCTGAGATTAATTCAAAATCTTCATCCTGCTTGATCATATCGGCGAAAGTGCGCGCTTTCACGATACTGCGATCAATTAGCATCTCGTAGCCTTTACGGCCAATAACACGTAAGCAAGCATGCACTAACATTGCCATACCTGGGCGGCTGCCCTCAAGGGTATGACTGCCTAAATCTTTTGAGCCTTTACGAAGAATATATTCCGCATGATGCTCAATAGCATCCGTCGCTGCAGGGTCTTTAAATAACACCAGACCCGCTCCCATTGGCACATACATTTGTTTGTGAGCATCAATGGTAATTGAATCAGCGCGCTCAATACCGCTCAATAGGTGGCGGTAATTTGAAGAAAGTAAGGTTGCACCGCCCCATGCAGCGTCAACATGAAAATGACAACCTAGTTCTTCGCTTAAATCAGCCATTTCATTGAGTGGATCTATGCTGCCCGTTTCAGTCGTACCAGCAACACCCACAAGTGCCATTACCTTAATGCCAGACGCTTCAAGCTCATGGGCCTTTTTACGCATCGCATCGACATCGACTTTATTATTTTCGCCGGTTGCAATTGCGACAATGTTATCGCGACCAATACCTAGTAGATCAACGGTTTTACCTAATGAGTAATGGCCTCGCTCAGAAACAAGCACAGCTAAGCCTTTGTAACCATAGTGCAGCATTCCCGCGATTAAACCCTGTGCAGCAATGCCTTTATAGTCACCATCGGCTTTTAATAAACGGTTGCGGGCAATCCATAAGGCGGTAATGTTAGCGACAGTGCCACCTGAACAGAATGCACCTAATGACGTTTTCGCACTGTGCATCCATTTGCTATAAAAGCTGTCGTCTTCACCATAAGCAAGGTGATGCATCATGCCCAAAACTTGTCTTTCAAGTGGCGTAAATGCCTTTGAAGTTTCAATTTTTACTAGGTTTTGGTTTAGACCGACCATTAATTTAGAAAGCGGTAACACAAAATGCGGTAACGCTGAGGTCATGTGACCAATAAAGCTTGGTGCAGCAGTGTGCACTGAATGAGCAACCAACTGCTCCATAATATCTTGAGCATAATCAGAAACAAAGGTTGGCTCTTCTGGGATAGTGGCCGTTTGAAAGTCTTTTTCAATTTCGTGCAAAGGCTTTTCAATTGCAGCTATATTCTCATTTAAGAACCCAGCTAAGTTGCTAGAAATTTCAGATTCGATTTTACTTAATGTCGAGTCTGGTGCTTCTGGCACCGTAAAAATACGAATCAAGCTTTCTTTAGAGGCGACGGCACAACGCTTTTGATCCATCCTAATACCCATAATTAGCAGCTAAAAATGCACCTGATGATGGGACATCTTGGTGAACACTTTTGCGGCACTGTTGCTACGAAATTGGCTAACTTTACTGGAATATCACGAAAATGTCTCGCATAAAGCTAAAAAGGCATAATTTCGATGACAAAAAAATGATTTATTGATGAAATTTGCGGTCAAATTATACTATCAGAGAAGTATTTTTTAAGTATAATCAAACGATAACCGCAAAGGGAACGTTTATGCCCAAAGGAATGCAAAAAACTAGCTGGCTGCTATATGGTTTCGCCGTTTTTTTTATTAGTTTATTTGGCTATATCTATTATACCTATGAAACCACACGTAGTGAGATCATGGCAAATATCGATAGCAAATTGCTAAATGCCGCGGTCAGTGTCAAGCATATCCTAGGTGATGACTACCATAATACAGTCAATGCTGGTCTACCTATTTCCAGTTCTACCTACAAAGAAAAGAGTCTTGCCCTTTCAGAGTACGCAAAGCAAATGCAACTTGCTTATGTGTATGCAATGGTCCTTCGCGATGACAAAGTCTACTTTAGCGCCTCAAGTTACACTCAAAAAGATCAAAACACTGGTCGTGTCACACAGTTTTTAGATGCCTACCCCGAAGCGACAGAACTTAACAAAGAGGCCTTTTATTCGACCGAACCCGTTTTTGAAATATCGCAGGATCAATGGGGGTATTTTAAAAGTATCTTTGTTACTTTTGTCGATGATAATGGCCAAACTTATATAACTGGCGCAGACATTACTATAAGTGACTTAAACCAGCAGCTTCAGCAAAGCGTTACAAGGGCGATGGTTACCAGTAGCTTTTTCTTCTTTATTGCATTACTTATAGCAGGATTATATTTTTTACAGCTTAAACGCTCGCTATCAACAGACGCACGCACTGGCTTTGCTAATCATGTTGCCCTTGAATATCACATAAAGAAAACGACCAAACACCGTATGGAATTGGCGATTATCATCATCAACGAGCTTGAAGACATCAGCAGTTTTTATGGCAGTGAAGTGAGTGATAAAGTGATGGCTAACATACTTAGGTACTTTCAATCACGTATACCTCGTGATGGCGGTATTTACCGTTTAACAACCAATAAAATCGCATTATTACGTACTCATACTGATGAGCATAATATCAACGAAGTAATAAACGCTTTTAACAATGCGATCCCAGCACTCAAAGAACCGTTTATTTATGTCAGCTTATCCGCAGGTGTCGCTACAGGTAATAAATTATTACTGATAGAAAACGCCCACATAGCACTTCAGCAGGCCAAATTAAACAACCAGCGTTTAATACGCTATGAAAATGTTTTTAAACAAGTTGAAGAACAATTTAAAAGTAACGTTTTCCTTGCTAAAGAAGTCAAAGAAGCCTTCGATAACAATCGCATAGTGCCTTATTTTCAAGCAATTTATAACAACCAAAGTAAGGCCGTAGATCATTATCAATGCCTTGCCAGAATGGTAAGTTCAACTGGTCGAATTCACGCACCTGATTACTTTATGATGGTACTAAAGCGCTCACGCATGGATGGCCCCTTGAGACGTACTATATTTACTCGTTGTATTGAGCAATTTAGGAAAACCAATGTACGCTGGAGTATCAACATTACAGCACAGGATATCCTTGACCCAAGCTTGAGCGAGTTTTTTGAATTACAGCTAAGGCGTTATCCACAACCCCATAATATTATCTTTCAATTCCATGAACGCGATGCGATTGCTTACTTTGGTGAAATAAAAACCTTTATTAGCACTTTAAAGAATAAAGGTGCTCAGGTTTTTATTAATGAATTTGGCGCAGGCTTTTCAAACTTGCCTCACATTAGGAAGCTTGAGATCGATGGCTTGAAATTAGATAAAGGGTTGGTAAGCCAAATTCATACTAGTAAAGATAACTATCTGTTTATTGAAAACTTGGTGAAATACGCTCAGCAACTCAAATTAGATGTAATCGCTGAGCAAGTTGATAACGAGCAAATAGCAGACGCACTAGCTCGCGCGGGTGTGACTTTAATGCAAGGGAGTCACTTTGCACCGCCAACTCCCTATATTCATTAAAGGTTGATCACCAAGCGGTGGCTTTGTTGACCACTGGCCCAGTACTTTCGTTCGAATGGAGTAATGGCAATATCACTCTCATATAGTTCAACATCGCACTTATGCCCAGCAAGCTCTAATGAGCGGGCAAACTCTTTAACGTATATATCCCAATTGCTTCTGAGCTCTAAGCGACCGCCTAATTTAACGATAAACGGAAATATAGCAGCGCCATGCCATCGTCTTTGCAAGTGCTTGGCTTTTGGCCAAGGATTTGGATACAGCAGATAGTGATGGCTTGGCTGCCAGTTTGCAGCCACCGCCAAGCGCCAAAAATCGTTTAAATCAGCTTGCACTAAAATGTACTGCCCCGCATCCGTTTGCTTGTACTCGATATCATGCTTATCTAGACGATGTGATGATTTATCAATACCAATCACTAACGCATCTGGGTGGCGCTTTGCTAAGTTTGCGGTGCTTTCACCCACACCACAACAGGAATCAAGAATAATAGGCCCTGCAAACGCTTGCACCTTTTCGTTTACCTGATCAAAAGCTGATTGCGTATGCTCTGCAATCGGCTTTTTAAATTCAGCACTTAAGTGCTTTAAAACAATTTCGTCTAGCTTTTCATGTAAGCC
Source organism: Pseudoalteromonas sp. DY56-GL22 (assembly GCF_041414715.1). Classification (NCBI taxonomy): domain Bacteria; kingdom Pseudomonadati; phylum Pseudomonadota; class Gammaproteobacteria; order Alteromonadales; family Pseudoalteromonadaceae; genus Pseudoalteromonas; species Pseudoalteromonas sp. DY56-GL22. The sequence goes on from NZ_JANHZR010000003.1 coordinate 258,435, forward strand.
AGGTTGATTCGATACAATACTTCTCGAATTTGCATCCGTCATTAGTGTCTAAGCCCCACACCACGTTTAATAAGGGTTAATGCTAAGGTAAATAACCCCACAATAAATAAACCAAGTACACCAAATGCTACCGATAAGTCGACATCAGACACACCTAAGAAGCCATATCTAAATGCATTTACCATATAAATAATTGGGTTTACTTGCGATACGCCTTGCCAAAATTCTGGCAACAAGGTGATAGAGTAAAACACCCCACCGAGATAAGTCAGCGGCGTTAAAATAAAGGTCGGGATAATACTAATATCATCAAAGCTATTAGCATAAATAGCATTGATAAGTCCGCCTAATGCAAACACAGCCGACGTTAAAATAACCGTAGCCATAATCACAAAAATATTATGAATTTGAATATCAACAAATAGCAAAGAGACACAGGTAACAATTAAACCAACCAGCATGCCTCGTGTCATACCACCGCCCATGTAGCCAAGTACAATGATGTAGTTTGGCACTGGTGCAACTAAGAGCTCTTCAATGCTTTTTTGAAATTTAGTCGAATAAAAACTCGAGGCAACATTCGAGTAAGAGTTGGTGATCACCGACATCATAATCAGACCCGGGACAATAAACTCCATATAAGTAAAGCCACCCATATCACCGATACGAGAACCAATCAGATTACCAAAAATCACAAAATACAGGCTCATCGTGATTGCCGGCGGAACTAAGGTTTGCACCCAAATACGTAAAAAGCGAATACACTCTTTGATCCAAATACTTTTTAGCGCTACTCCATATTTAAACATTATTCGCCTCGCCCTTGTTCTAATAACCCTACAAACAGCTCTTCTAAACGGTTTGCTTTATTTCGCATACTCAGCACTGTGTTACCTTGCTCGCTCAAGGCACTAAATACTTGGTTTAAGCCCTGAGACTTCGCCACTTCAACTTCTAAAGTGTGGTCGTCAGTCAGTGTGTATTTGTAACAGTCGATGCTAATTGGCTGCACAGGTTGCTTTAAATCCAGTACAAAGGTTTCTTTATCAAGCTTGGCAAGTAACGCTTTAATGGTGGTGTTTTCAACAATCACACCGCTGTCGATAATCGCGATGTTTTTACATAACAGCTCAGCCTCTTCAAGGTAATGGGTAGTCAAGATGATGGTCACACCTTGCTTATTTATCTCGCGAAGAAAATCCCACATAGAGCGGCGTAGCTCAATATCAACACCGGCTGTTGGTTCATCTAAAATAAGCAATTTAGGTTCATGCATCAGTGCACGAGCAATCATTAAACGACGCTTCATACCACCTGAAAGGGTGCGCGCTTGTTTATCTTTTTTCTCAAATAAGCCTAGCTGCTTTAAGTATTTTTCAGCACGCTCATGCGCCAGCTTTCTTGGTACACCGTAATAGCCTGCTTGGTTCACCAAAATTTGATTTAGTGTTTCAAACTGACTGAAATTAAATTCTTGCGGTACTAAGCCAAGTTCTGACTTAGCTGCTTCAAGGTCTGTATCAATGTCGTGACCAAATACCTGTACTCGACCGGCACTTTTATTCACTAACGATGAGATAACACCAATAGTGGTTGATTTACCTGCCCCGTTTGGTCCAAGTAAGGCAAAGAAGTCGCCTTGCTGAACTTGTAAATCAATGCCTTTTACGGCTTCAACACCATTTTTATAAACCTTTTTTAGGCCTTCAATATTTAATGCGATCGTTTTTTCGCTCACTGTTTGCCCTCTCCATAACCCCAACGTTTCGTCAAAGTATGTTCAATGTTTAAATGATCTAAAATTCGCGCCACCATAAAATCAACCAAATCGGAAATCTGCTCTGGTTGATGATAAAAGCCCGGTGCCGCAGGCATAATAGTTACGCCTAGTCGTGCTAGCTTCAGCATGTTTTCAAGGTGGATTTCGCTAAATGGCGTTTCACGCGGGACTAAAATCAGCTGCCCACGCTCTTTAATGACCACGTCAGCGGCGCGTTCGAGTAAGTTATCTGATGCCCCGACCGCAATTGCAGATACTGAACCTGCACTACACGGGCATACCACCATTTTTTTCGGCGCAGCAGAGCCAGATGCAACAGGGCTAAACCAGTTGTCTTTACCAAATACTTTAAGTTGCTCAGGAGCGGCATTAAAAAGTGTACTCAGTTGCTCTGTCGCTTTGTCTTCATTACCCGAAAGTTTGATATTCGATTCTGTATCAAAGACCACTCTTGCCGCACTTGAAATCAATACATACACCTGAAACTGCTGTTCAAGTAATACTTCTAATAACCTTAAGCCATAAGGAGCCCCAGAGGCACCGCTAAAAGCTAACGTTATTTTATCTTTAAATTGCATACAGTTAAGCTCCGTATACTGGTTAGTTTTGTTCAAGAGCAGTGATTAAACGCTGATGAATACCTTCAAAACCACCATTACTCATAATTAAAATATGTTGTGACGGCGCACTGTTGCCAACAACCTGAGTAATGATTTCCTCAGTGCTTTTCATGCAATGCATACCTGCTTTGTCTGCATATTCTTTCAGCGACCAGCTTAAATTTTCTGGCTCAAATAAATACACATCATCTGCTGCATCGAGTGAATCAATTAAGGTTTGTTGATGCACGCCCATTTTCATAGTGTTTGAACGAGGCTCTAAAATAGCAACTATCTTATCAGTGCCTACTTTTGCACGTAGCCCTGCTAAGGTCGTTTTAATTGCCGTTGGATGATGGGCAAAGTCGTCATACACTTTTATTGAGTTAATGTCGGCTTTCAGCTCCATACGACGCTTAGGAGAGATAAACTCAGCTAAGCCTGCAATACTGACTGATACCGCGATGCCTACGTGTCTGGCTGCTGCAATGGCCATTATGGCATTTTTGACATTGTGCTCGCCCATGGCTTGCCAGCTGACAACACCTTGTACTTGTGAATCTAGTAGCACTTCAAATTCACTACCATCAGCTTTAAGTAAGCGGTAATCCCAATCACCTAACAGTGTTTCGCTTTCGCTCCAAAGGCCACGTTCAATCACATCTTGTAGTGCTTCGTCTTGGCTTGGCCAAATTACTTTGCCACTACAGGGTAATGTACGCATCAAATGATGAAATTGTTTCTTTATCGCGTTTAAATCTTCAAAAATATCAGCATGATCAAATTCAAGATTATTCAGAATTAAGGTACGCGGTAAGTAGTGTACAAATTTACTGCGTTTATCGAAAAACGCCGTGTCGTATTCGTCGGCTTCAATAACAAAAAATGGTGTTTCGCCAACACGAGCAGACACACCAAAGTTTTGCACGATACCACCAATCAAAAAGCCCGGTGTCATTCCAGCGTATTCAAGTAACCATGCTAGCATACTAGCTGTGGTTGTTTTGCCGTGTGTCCCTGCTACAGCCAACACCCACGAATTTTGCAGTAAATTATGCTTTAACCATTCTGGGCCAGATGTATAAGGTAAGCCTTTATCAAGTACGTACTCAACGCAAGGATTGCCCCGACTCATAGCATTACCAATTACCACCATATCTGGCGCAGGTTCTAGTTGGGCAACGTCATATCCTTGAGTGAGCTTTATACCTAGCTCTTCTAATTGTGTGCTCATCGGCGGGTACACATTTTGATCAGAGCCTGTCACTGTGTGACCTAACGATTTAGCGATTGCGGCAATACCACCCATAAAGGTGCCACAAATTCCAAGAATATGAATATGCATCTACTGTCCTGAGCAAAATGAATAAGAGATAAGTAAGGCGCTATAATGCCAAATATAAGCTTTACTTACCATTACTACACGGCATTAGACTTTTGCCAAATAGCCAACATAAAAAAACACCTCAACGTGAGGTGTTTTTAAATTAAGTTTAAAGCCTGTTTACAGCATTAAGAATGCAAACAAACCAACACCTAATAGTAAGCGATAGATAACAAATGGCATCATGCCCATGCGCTCAATCACTTTTAAGAAAAAGAAAATACAGGCGTAAGCCGACACAAATGATAAACCAGCGCCTAGTAAAATTGCATGCCAATCAATCGCCTCACCTGCAGTAGCCAACTGATATACATAATATGAACCTGCTGCAGCAATAACTGGAATTGACATTAAAAATGAAAAACGCGCAGCACTTTGTTTGTTTAGGCCCAGCATTAAACCCACTGTTATAGTAATACCTGAACGGGATGTACCAGGGAATACCATAGCAAGCACTTGTGAAAAGCCCAGCAATAGCGCACTAAAAAAGTTTACTTGGTAAATATTTTTAACTTGCTTTGCTTTAGCATCGGCATACCAAAGTAGCAAACCAAATACGATGGTTGAGGTGGCAATAACCCATGCATTACGCGAGTAGCTCTCTACAAAATCTTTGAATAAGTAACCAATTAATAATGCAGGAATAGTCGCAACAATAATCCACCAGCCTAAACGACTATCATCGGTTGCACCTTGTGCACCAAACGACTTAAACCAAGCACCAAGAATATCGACCACTTCTTTTCTAAAGTACAATACAACTGCACCTAAGGTTCCAACGTGAACAGCCACATCAAATGCTAAGCCTTGATCGTGCCAACCTAAAACTTGTGAGGGTAAAATTAAATGCGCTGAGCTCGAAATAGGTAAAAACTCAGTCAATCCTTGGATCAGGGCTAAAACAATTATCTCAATAATACTCATGGGTTAGAAAACTCCACCTTCCATAGTTTTTGTTGGGGGTTGTTATAATTATTCCATAACTCAGCCAAAGTTAGCTTAGCTACGGGGTGATAAAAATCAGGCGCTATTTCAGCAAGAGGCTGTAATACAAACGCATTTTTGGTTATTTCATCCCGCGGTAATTGCGCAGGTGTTTCACAGATAATGTCATCATAAAACAATAAATCGAGATCTAATGTCCGTGGGCTAAATTTTTTATCCTCGCGGGTGCGGCCATTATCAAGTTCAATTTGTTTCAGTAGTTTACATAGTTTAGCTAATGGCATATCTGTTTTTGCTGCAACCACTGAATTATAAAAATTACTACCTGCAAACCCCACCGCTTCACTTTCGTATACTGATGAATGAATAAAACCAGGAAAGTAAGCTTTCAGCGCGATAAGCGCCTGTCGAAGATAGTGCTCTTTATTGACATTAGAACCTAGGCTTATAAAAATTTGCGCCATCTCTAATTTGCCTTACATCGGGTGATCTCAACTCCAACAGTTTGCGCTTGTGGCACTGCGGCTGGTTTACTCACGCGAATAGTGACTTGGCTGGTCGCAAACTCAGCTAAAATAATGGCAGCTAATTGCTCAACTAAAGTTTCTAGTAACTCAACAGGTTTTGCCGTTGTGTGCTCAATCACTCGCTCACTCACTTTGGCATAATCAAGAGCCAAATTTATATCATCTGTCGCCGCTGCGGCAGAAATATCACATAACATTTCGATATCAAAATACAGGCTTTGTTTACTTTCTTTTTCAAAATCATACACGCCAATGATGGTGTCTACGTGCAGTTGTGATATATATACCTTGTCCATTGATACTCCAAGCGACATAAATATTAAAAACAATACTCAGCCTTAACGCTTATTAATTTTAATAATGCGCTATATAAGCTGTCATACTGTTTTAATATGTAAAAATTACCCCTACAATAACGAATAGATGCATTGCATAGGGTGCTTACATCCGACTCGACGAGAGTGGCAAATGGTTTTGCCGCCAATGATAGCCCAAAAGTGCAGATTAAAAAATAAGGAAGCGCGTGTTAGAAGTTTTAATGTTAGTTTTGGCTTACATACTAGGTTCGGTCTCTTCCGCTATCCTTGTATCTCGGCTGTTTAAACTACCAGACCCACGCAGTCATGGATCGAATAACCCGGGTGCTACAAATGTTTATCGCCTTGGTGGTAAAGTCCCCGCTGTTTTAGTTCTTGTCTTTGATATTTTAAAAGGAACCATCCCTGTTTGGGGTGCTTACTTTTTAAAGATAGAGCCACTAATGTTAGGTTTAATTGGTGTAGCTGCTTGTTTGGGTCATATGTATCCACTGTTTTTTAGCTTTAAAGGTGGTAAAGCCGTCGCGACCGCTTTTGGCACGTTATTACCCATTGGTTTATCGCTAGGGGGGATGTTGATTGCAACTTGGCTTTTAATTGTTGCTATCACGCGTTACTCATCTCTCGCGGCACTGGTTACGGTTTCATTAGCGCCTATTTATACTTGGTGGATAAAACCTTTGTATACTCTGCCAGTTACCTTTTTAACCGTACTGATAATTTTCCGCCACAGAGCAAACATTACTCGCTTGATGGCTGGGGAAGAACCTAAAGTAGGGGCTAAGAAAAAAGCCCCAGAGCAGGAATAGTGATGTAAATTAAAGCGCTTCGAGTGAATCAATAGGCCAGCGCGGCTTAGTTTTCATATCAAGGCTAGCAAACTGCCCTGCCTTTAAGCGCTGCATACCAGCGTAAGCAATCATTGCACCGTTATCTGTACAAAACTCTGTGCGCGGGTAATACACACGCCCTTTCATGCCTTGCATTACTCGTTCAAGTTGCGCACGCAATTGCACGTTTGCACTCACACCACCGGCGATCACTAAACGTTTGATACCAGTTTGCTTTAATGCACGTTTGCATTTAATGATTAAGGTATCAATTACCGCTGTTTGGAATGCATGAGCAATATCAGCTTTGGTTTGCTCATCATCATCGCTATCACGAATAGCAAGCGATGCCGCCGTTTTTAAACCACTAAAACTAAAATCTAAGCCTGGTTTATCAGTCATCGGACGTGGAAATACAAAACGCTTAGGCGTACCCTGCTCCGCAAGTTTTGCTAAACGCGGGCCACCAGGGTAATCAAGACCTAATAACTTCGCGGTTTTATCGAATGCTTCACCAGCCGCGTCATCAACTGACTCTCCCAGCACTTCGTATTCACCAATGCCAGATACTTTTACCATCATAGTATGGCCGCCAGACACCAGTAGTGCGATAAACGGAAATTCCGGTTTGTCCTCTTCAAGCATTGGCGCAAGTAGGTGACCTTCCATATGATGTACAGCAACCGCTGGAATATTCCAACCATAAGCCAGTGAGCGACCAATTGAGGTTCCCACCAGAAGCGCACCAACAAGTCCAGGGCCTGCGGTGTATGCAATGCCATCTAAGTCTTCAGGACCACAACCCGCTTGTGCAAAGGCAGCATCAATCAAAGGTAAGGTTTTACGTACGTGATCGCGAGAAGCAAGCTCAGGAACCACACCGCCATAATCAGCATGTACTTTTACTTGGCTATACAGTTGATGTGCTAATAAGCCTTGTTCATCATCATAAATGGCAATACCCGTTTCATCACATGATGATTCAATACCTAAAATTCGCATCAATTACTCCGCCAAGAAAAAACAAATGCGTATTTTACAGTGAAAATACGCATTACTGAATATTAAATTGCAATACCAATATTGGTTTGACCGTCAGATACCGCAAGTTGCTTAAGCTCTTTTACGTTCTCTGAGGTAATTCGGCCCATTTGCTCTACAAAATCAATAAGCTCTGCAAGCACATCAATTTCATACTGCATTAAAGGGTGTTCACGAACAGCTTTGTTATCAGCAATTTCACCATCCACTGTTAGTTGATATTCAATGAAACGAGCCACCGAGGCCTGTGAAATTTTACTAATATTTAAAAACTCTTGTTCATCTTTGGCTATCAAACCGTGCAGCATGCCAAGCAAAGCTGTCGCTGTATCGATTGCGGGATAGGTGCCAAACATGTCAAAGTCAGTAAGCTCTGGCACGTTTGGCTCAATTTTCTCAATTTGCTTTTCAAGGCTGATTTTACTTTTTGGCAGTAAGATTTTTTCCCAGCAAACACTCAATGCGCTACGAAAAACCGCGGCATCACCGAACCCTGTTGCTTCACTAAATAAGCTATAATTAGGCAACATACGCTCAAGTAATGCGCCACCTAATACCGCTTTTTGCAAATAGTTTAATTCTCTAATACGTTGAAAATTATTCGCTTTCGTCATTCTTTACAGTCCCACAAGACCAACATATTTCAAATGTTGCTCCGTTAAGCTCATGACATTTTGGGCATACCCAGTCAGGAGCCGATTGTTTTAATTGCCGGTAGTTTAGCAATATTTCTTGCGCCTGGCGCTCTTTTAATGCGTAAACAAGTATATCGACCCCTGTTTGTTCAAATGGGATCTCCCCAAGCGCCCCTTGCAAAAGCTCACCTTGCAGTTGCGATTCGATCCCTTTACTTTTTAAAAGCCCTTTAATAATGTTTGCCTCTAAGCCATTTTCAGCCTGAAACACTTTTACCCAAGTGAATGGGTCCTGCTTCGCAGGTTGATTTAAATTACTGTTTTGCAAATCACTTCCCTTTTACTTTTCTATCTTTAAATCCTAAACTAGGCTAGCAACTAACTTCGCTGCAATGCTTATTTCAAGGTAGCCACATGACTTTAACAACACCGGGATTGTTATTCCCAGCAATTTCTTTACTGTTACTTGCTTACACCAACCGTTTTTTGGTGCTTGCTCAGCTTATTCGAGAACTCAATGCACGTGAAGGGGAAAGTATCCGCCCATTAGTTGTTGCACAGATTACCAATTTAAGAAAACGCATTAAATTAATTCGCGTAATGCAAGTTTATGGTGTTGCCTCTTTTTTAATGTGTACCTTATCAATGTTTGCATTATTTATAGAATTTAATACTACTGGAATCATTTTATTTGGCATCAGCCTCGCGTGCTTAGCCTTGTCGCTTCTCACCTCTTTGTATGAGATCCACATTTCTTGCGATGCAATCGAGATTGAATTGAAAAATATCGAAAAAAAACCTCTTTCAGATAAGGCAGAGTAAAATTCACCCTCTATACTTATTGTATGAGATACAACAATAAGTGGTGCTTTTGTGGATGATTTTTTATTTTCTGAAGAATCCTTAGAAGAAAATAATGTAGGTACGGAAGAGGCTGAATACTGGCATATTCTTGTTGTTGATGATGAAGAAGATATTCATCAAGTTACGAAACTAGTATTAGCTGGGTTCACTTTTGAAAATAAAGCGCTTCGCTTTTATCATGCCTATTCTGCTGCTGAAGCGAGAGAGCTTTTAGGTAAAGGTACTCCATTTTCAGTGGCGCTTGTTGATGTGGTAATGGAAACAAACCACGCAGGCCTCGATCTCATTCAATACATTCGCGATGAAATAGAAAACCATGATATACGTTTAATACTGCGTACAGGTCAGCCTGGGGAAGCCCCTGAAGAAGCCATCATTCGTGATTACGATATCAATGATTACAAAAATAAAACTGAGCTCACCGCGATAAAAATGAAAACTTTGCTCTATTCAGCGCTACGTTCACATCGTGATATTCAGATTATTGATCATCATAAACATGGCCTCGAACAAATTATCAATGCCTCAGCCAATTTCCTAAAATGTGATAGTGTACAAGAGTTTGCCTCCACAATTTTAAACCATGTTACTAACGTAATGGGGATAAGTGACAGAGAAATATATTGTGCCGCTGCGGTTAACCTGCAATCATCGCCAGCTAATGACTTTCAATTACTTGCCGCTTCAGGTGTTGAACCAACTCCATGTAAAAATAAAATTCCTGAGGATGTAAAAAACTTATTTATTGATGCACATGAAAGAAAATCGTCTTTAAAAAACAGCACAGATTACATTGGCTACTTTCCAACAAAAGCAGGCCTTGAAACTATGTTGTATGTCAATAAAGGTTCAAAGCTGCAGAATACAGACTATCAACTGCTAGAATTTTACGCCAATAATATCGCACTTGCTTATGACAACTTAAAGCTTAGAGAAATGGTCAAAGAGTCACAAAAAGAGTTGTCGTATATTCTTGGCGAAGCAGTCGAAAAGCGCTCAAAGGAAACTGGCTCACATGTTAAACGTGTCGCTTTGTACAGTGAGTTACTCGCAAAATTATATGGCTTGGATTCGTTCCGCTGTGAAATCATTAAACTGGCTTCACCATTACATGATATTGGTAAAATTAGTATTCCAGACAAGATTCTAAATAAGCCTGGTAAACTCACTGATGAAGAATGGGAAATAATGAAAACTCATGCCGAAACTGGCTATGAAATACTAAAAAACTCAACAAACGAAATATTAAACTGTGGGGCCTTAATTTCCTACCAACACCATGAAAAATGGGATGGAACTGGTTATCCGCAAGGACTAATTGGTGATAATATCGATATTGTTGGTCGAATTACTGCAATTGCAGATGTATTTGACGCACTTTGCAGTGACCGATGCTACAAAAAAGCATGGCCACTCGATGATGCTCTCTCATTGATAAAAGAGCAACGTGGGAAACATTTTGATCCAATTTTAGTCGATCAGCTACTTGAAAATTTAGCGCTTTTCTTAGAAATTAAGGAACGTTATCCTGATTGATGTAACTTTTCTGTAAAACAAGTACTTCCCAATACGGGTACAATACTTTACTATGCCTCTCGTGATGTAAAATTGTACCGCCTGGATGTAGGGCTTACTTATAACAAGGGACTATTAAAGTGAGATTTGAACAACTTGAACAATTCGTAGCATTAGGCGTGCTAAGGCATTTCCGCCAAGCTGCAGAGAAAACTCAAATAAGCACTTCTGCATTAACTCGCAGTATTCAAACACTTGAAGATGAAATTGGTTATGAGCTAGTTACTCGCTCTACTCGCTCAGTAAAGTTAACCAAAGAAGGTGAGCTTTTCCTAGAGTATGCAAAACAAACTCTCGACAATCTTGAAGAAACCAAGAAGCATTTATTTGAATCATTAAACGGCTGCGCAAGTGAAAAACTGATTATTGGCTACACCAACAAAGCGAGCACGGTTGTGCCTGTTTCTTGCGGTCAGTTTTTAGCGCAGTACCCTCATGTGAAAATCGAGATGCAGCTGCAAGAGCAAAGTGAACTAGTACGTAAACTGCAATTAGGTGAAATTGATATCAGTGTATGTTCGCAAGCGATGAACAGCATTGGCAGCGATATACATTTACCTGATCAACTAATCATTTTCGTGGCTAAAAATCACCCGCTTGCAAATAAAAGTGACATTAGTAAACGCGACTTAGCTGACTACCCTATGTACAGCTGTTTTTCACAGTCAAAACAAGTGCAATCTATGCTAAACGATGCAATTGATTCTTTTGATAAAACATCAAGCATCAAAGTAGGCAGTATTGAACAAGTTATGGATGGTCTGAAAAAATCAAACCATATCGCGATTGCCAGCATTGAGCATGCTAATAGTGTGTCATCTGATCCGGAGTTACTATTATTAAAAACTAATAAAGGTATCGCACACGACCAGCTAATAATCCAAACAAACCAACAAATCAATGAGAATTCTCACGTTAGCCACTTACTCGATCTCATTGAAAAAACGGCCCTTTCAAGCCAAGGTTAGAAGCTATTTAATCTACTGCTAGCCTGTAATTAATCAGGCTAGCCAATCTTTTTTTATTTCTTCATTTTTACTGCATAAAAAGCGTGCATCACACAATTTTTCATATACACTTACGCACCTTTTTTTGATTGTGCACATGAATGACCGCACCGCTTATTACCGACACATACTTAGATGCTATTGAACGTACTGGTTATGCTGTTGTTGAAAACGCGATTAATGAAAGCTTAATTGCTGATTTAATTGCCGATTGCTATCGCATTAATCCGCATTTTCATACCGCAGGTATTGGCCGATTAAACGACCAACAAATAGATAAAACTGTGCGTAAAGATAAAACCTTTTGGTTTGATAGCTCAAGCCAAGCACAAATTACTTATCTGGCGACCATGGAAGCAATAAAGACACAGTTAAACCGTGGCTTTTATTTAGGCTTATTTGACTATGAATGCCATTATGCAAAGTATCAACAAGGTGACTTTTATAAAAAGCACTATGATGCCTTCAAAGGCCGTTCTAATCGCATTTTTACAACGGTTTGTTACTTAAATACGCCAGAATCTGGCGGTGAATTGGTGATCTACAAACCAAAGAGTAAAGAGATTGAAATAGTCATTAAACCTCAAGCGGGCTTATTGGTGATGTTTGAAAGCGAACGCTTTATGCATGAAGTATTACCCGCAAACGATGTACGCTACTCAATTGCGGGTTGGTTCAGAAAAAATGCCTCAATCAGCGGTATTATCGACCCACCAAGATAATTAAAAGGACAGTGGCAAGGATGCTGCTAAACCGATAAAAATCACTAACCCCACATAGTGATTATTCAAAAATGCTTTGAAGCAAGGCTCTCGCTCTCGTTTATGAATAAGCGTTTGTTGATAAAGTAAAAAACCAACCGCTGCAGCTAAGCCCAGCCAATATGGCAAGCCAAGCTGATGACTCATACCTATGTAAGCAAGAATCGCAATAAATAAGGCATTGAGTAAAAAGATGATATGTCTGTCATAGCTGGCAAACAAGATTGCTGTCGATTTAACGCCAATCTTTAAGTCATCATCTCTATCAACCATGGCATACATGGTGTCATAAGCCACAGTCCAAACAAGATTCGCGATAAATAGGAGCCAGGCTTCTAATGGTACTGAGCCAATTGATGCCATATAGGCCATTGGAATAGCCCAACTGAATGCCGCGCCAAGTACAACTTGCGGCAGCTGGGTGTAGCGCTTCATAAATGGATAACAGAACGCCAGTGCTAAAGCACCAAACGATAGTAAAATCGTTGACCATCCAAGTGTTAACACTAAGCCAAACGCCACCACAATGAGCAGTACAAATAAGCTCAGAGCCTCACCACTTGATACCAAACCTGCTGCTAGCGGTCGCTGGGCTGTGCGCTTAACTGAGCCATCAATTTTACGATCGGCAAAGTCATTAATTACACACCCAGCACTGCGCATCACAAAGACACCCAAACTAAATACCACAAAATTTAATAAGCTAGGCGTGCCAAGCTCGGCAAGCCATAGCGCCCAGTAAGTAGGCCACAATAATAATAAAGTGCCTATTGGCTTATCGGTACGCATTAATTGCTTATAGTAAGCTATATGTGCGACCTTAAGTGCAGCTAGCTTCATAGGTAGATATACGCTCCAGGTAAGAATACTTCAGCCACGAGAAAATGAGCATTAGATAAGCTAAATACACTGCGTCTTCCCCACAGTGCTTGTGAAGAGTAGCCTATTTCAGCTATTAAAGCTTGAATAGCGTGCTGCTGTGAAAACTCAGCAACTTCTATTTCAGTGCGCGATAAGTTTGGGTCTTGAAAAATAACATCGCCCAGCGGCCTTGTCCCCATACTTAGTAACTGCTGCTTTTTTAATGTATCATCTGCCGGCAACCAGCTTTGTGCATAAACCATTGGTTTACCATCGCATAGTAGTAACACTTCGCGATTTAATGCCTGACTTAAAGAGGTATTGAGTAATGCTTGTTGCTCGCGGGTTAAGTCAAAAGGTGCTTCGTTTAAAACTTTAACTGAAAAGACCTGACAGTGACTTTTAAGCTTAGCTGTTAATGACCCAGCTTCAAGCAACCAACTTTGCTGTTGTTGCGTCAAATCTGGAAATGCTGAAGCAGGCTGCCAATTTGCAGCTAATGAAACTGGGAATGTGATCACAACGACTCATTATTTTTAAAAACCGTGCAAATGATATCACTGCTGCACGTTTGGCAAAAGTCATGATTTAATCTCAAGCTGGGTTAAAAAACGCAGAACAGCCTGTATCTTAAGTGAATTTGGGTATAGACTAAAAATCATTGAAAGGGTGGAATATTCTTAACTATGAAAAAATCATTGTTATCAATTTACTTGATAAGCATGCTACTTGTTACTGCAACAAGTTGGTCTGTTCGCGCTGAATCAAATGTTGGCTACTTTGGTTTTGAGCCTGACATCATCACTAACTACATAGGTCAAGGTAATAAAAAACTTGGCTATGTTCGTATTACGGTGGATCTCATGCTCAATGATCTATCTGATATCGCAATCGTAGAACATCACACTCCACTATTGCGTGATGCGATTGTTGAAATACTCTCAAAAGAGCCTGAAGAAAACATTAAATCGCTTACCGGCCGCGAAGAAATAAGAAAGCGCTGCACCGAAAAGCTAAAAGCACTACTAAAACAAGAAACAGGACAAGAGATTGTCCGAGAAGTGTTATTTACTAAGTATTTATATCATTAATTGTAAGATGGCGGCATTAGCCGCCACTTTTATTTACGCGATTATTTGCGTGAAAGCAGCTTGTCTGACACGGCATAAGCCATACCAGCCAATAACCCCGCTAAATGCGCCCAGTTCGCCATACTCACAGGCAACATATCTACAAAGCCTAGAATAAGCCATACCAGCATAAAACCGACAATGCTATTACTTACTAGTGGCGGCTCTGTTGGCCTCATTACGCTGTAGATCCAACAAAAACCCAGTAAACCATACACAACGCCGCTTAGACCACCAAAGTTAGGCCCAACTACTAAAAACTGTGCCCAGTTACTAATGAATGCCGTCACTAAAAATAAACCCACTAAGGTTAATTTGCCACTGCGTTTTTCTATATCGTTACCCAGCGTCATCCACCAGATCAAATTAAAAATAAGATGAATAGCGCTAAAGTGCACAATGGCAGGTGTAAACCAAGTTAGAGGCTGTGCAGGATTAAACTGCAACATACTGTAAATAGTTTCAAAACCACCTAATAAGAAGGCCACAAATATAGCTATCGAGACTAGAGTAACTGTACGGTTTAGCCAGCTTAATGCCTTAAAACGGGCTTTTAAATTAAGTGATTGGCCTTGATATGACAGAGGCGATCGTGTACTGCCCACCTGCCATGAAGCTTGTTGGTATTTTTCGTCATGAGGGTTAGCCGCAAACTCCTGCCAAAGAGATTGGGCTTGATGAAAGTGCTCTGGAGCAACACAAATAATCACTGTTTGTCCATCTTGCGAGCGTAGCTCACCATGTAAGCCCTTACTTTTGATGTAATCTATAAAGCCTTGTGCGGCGCGAGGATTATTTATGCTACCCAACTCAATCATCGTTCAATATGCTCCGGAAGTTGCGCTTGCCAAGCTGTAAAGCCACCATCCATGCTGTATACGTCTTCAAACCCCTGCTCAACTAAATAGCTTGCAGCACCTTGAGAGCTCACACCATGATAACAAACGATGATGATTGGCTGATCAAACTCTTTATGCATCATAAAATCGCTGATGTTAGCATTTGATAAGTGCTCAGCACCTGGGATATGACCCGTTTGAAATGAGTTAGGATCGCGAATATCAGCAATCACAACCTCTTCTTTATCTAACAGCGCAAATGTTTCGCTCACTGAAATATGTTTATACGACATAGTACTCTCTAAACTAAAAAGGCGGCCAAAGCCGCCTTATAAAATTACTCGGTGTTAATCCCAGTTGAGGATTACTTTACCTGATTGGCCTGAAATCATTGTATCAAAGCCTGCTTGGAAGTCATCCACAGAGAACTGGTGAGTGATAATTGGTTTCAGATCAAGACCTGACTGAATTAGACTCGCCATCTTGTACCAAGTTTCAAACATTTCACGGCCATAAATCCCTTTAATGATTAGACCTTTGAAAATAACCTGGTTCCAATCAACCGCCATATCTGAAGGTGGAATACCTAACATGGCAATTTTACCACCGTGATTCATGTTGTTTAGCATGCTGTTAAATGCTACTGGCACACCTGACATTTCAAGACCAATATCAAAGCCTTCAGTCATGCCAAGCTCTTTCATTACATCTTCAAGCTTTTCAGTTGCTACGTTTACAGCACGAGTCGCGCCCATTTTACGCGCTAAATCTAGACGGTATTCGTTCACATCGGTGATAACCACATGACGTGCACCCACGTGTTTGGCAACAGCAGCTGCCATGATACCAATTGGGCCAGCACCTGTGATTAATACGTCTTCACCGACTAAGTCAAACGACAACGCTGTGTGTACTGCATTACCGAATGGGTCAAAGATTGATGCTAGTTCATCAGGAATGTTATCTGGAATTTTAAATGCGTTGAAAGCTGGGATCACAAGGTATTCAGCAAATGCACCTTCACGGTTTACACCAACACCTGTTGTATTACGGCATAAGTGCACACGACCGGCGCGACAGTTACGACAGTGACCACAGGTAATATGGCCTTCGCCAGAAACACGGTCGCCAACTTGGAAACCACGTACTTCCTGACCCATATCGACCACTTCACCTACATATTCGTGACCAACAACCATTGGCGTAGGAATTGTATTTTGTGCCCACTCATCCCATTTATAAATATGGACATCTGTTCCACAAATTGCTGTTTTGCGGATTTTAATAAGCAGATCGTTATGGCCAACTTCAGGTTTTGGCGCATCAGTCATCCAGATCCCTGGTTCTGCTTTTAATTTAGATAATGCTTTCATGATTTATACTCAATTAAACAAAACCGAAGCAAAAGCTTCGGTTTAGGAAATAAAATTAGATAACACCCATTTCTTTACCAATACGGGTAAAGGCAGCAATAGCGGTATCTAATTGCTCTTTTGTATGCGCCGCAGAAATTTGCGTACGGATACGTGCTTGGCCTTTAGGTACTACTGGGAATGAGAAACCTGTTACGTAAATACCTTCAGCAAGTAATTTGTCAGCCATGGCTGAGGCAACTTTAGCATCGCCTAACATGACAGGGATAATCGCGTGGTCTTTACCTGCACAGGTAAACCCTGCAGCTTCCATTTGTTCACGGAAATACTTTGCGTTATCCCAAAGTTTAGCGCGTAACTCGCCGCCATTGCTTAGCATCTCAAGTACTTTAATTGATGCAGTAACAATTGATGGTGCAAGTGAGTTTGAGAAAAGATAAGGACGAGAACGCTGGCGTAACCACTCAACAATTTCTTTTTTACCTGATGTGTAACCGCCTGATGCGCCACCAAGTGCTTTACCAAGGGTACCCGTGATGATATCAACACGGTCTAGTACACCGCAGTACTCCGGCGTACCTTTACCATTTTCACCAACAAAACCAACAGCGTGAGAGTCATCAACCATCACTAATGCATCATATTTATCGGCAAGGTCACAAACCGCTTCAAGGTTACAAATAACGCCGTCCATTGAGAAAACGCCGTCAGTAGCGATTAACTTAGTTTTAGCGCCCGCTTCATCAGCAGCAATAAGTTGCTTTTCAAGGTCACTCATATCGTTATTTGCATAGCGGAAACGCTTTGCTTTACAAAGTCGTACACCATCAATGATCGAAGCATGGTTTAGTGCATCAGAGATAATCGCATCATCTGGACCTAGAATTGTTTCGAATAAACCTGCGTTTGCATCAAAGCATGATGAGTAAAGAATGGTGTCTTCTGTTTCTAAGAACTCAGAGATCTTTTGCTCTAAAGTTTTATGGATATCTTGAGTACCACAAATAAAGCGCACAGACGCTACACCAAAACCGTGCTCATCAAGGCCTTGTTGAGCAGCTTTAATTAACGCTGGGCTATTTGCTAAGCCAAGGTAGTTATTAGCGCAAAAGTTAATAACCTTATCACCAGAGGCAACTTCAATTTGAGCCTGTTGCTGCGACGTGATAACACGTTCGCTTTTGTATAAGCCCTCAGCTTTCACTTCATCAATTTGCTGCTGCAACTGATTAAAAAACGCAGATGCTCTCATCTGTAATCTCCACATATTCTTGTACCTAATCAGAAATGATTAGCATGAATTTAAATTTTGCACCTATTGTAAAAGCTTAGACGAACAATTGCACTGTTTGCAGTTCGTCGCAAACCCTCAACTGGTGTGGGTTTGTGAACTTAAACTGGTCTTACCTCATAAATTACAAATATAAATTGGGTAAATCAGCTAAAGATTCACAAACAATATCGGCATGTTGTTCTGTTGACTCAGCATAACTTTGCCCTGAGCGAACTAAAACACGGGTCGCGATATTGGCTCTTTCAGCGGCAATAAGGTCGCCAAGCTTATCACCGACCATAATACTTTGTGATGGGTCGATTTGATGCTCATCGATGGCTTGTAACAGCATACCCGGAGCAGGCTTGCGACAGTTGCACTCTTGCAAATAAGCAGGCTCAGCCTTGCTTGGATGATGCGGACAAAAATAGACATCAAGAATTGTAACGCCATGGCGTAAAAATTCGCCCTTCATCCACTCAGTAAGGTTGGAAAAATCTTGCTCTGAATAATAACCACGGCCAATCCCCGATTGGTTAGTTACTACCACAATTTTATAACCAGCGTCGGCGAAGGCTTTGCACGCTTCGAATACACCGGGTACAAATTCAAACTCTTCTGGTTTGTATACATAGCCATGATCAATATTGACCACACCATCACGGTCTAAAAATAAAACTTTGCTCATGACAATTGCTCTTTATCTACCACGTGGTCAAACATCGAAATCACCTTTTCTACACTTATTTGCGCCATTAAATCAGCCCCTTTAACGCGTGTTCCCCAAGGTAGCTGTTGCGCTGTTTTGCCTGTTTGTTCACGTAAGTTTTGGTGATAAACCTCAACAACATACTCTTGATACAAATAAGGTCCTGTGCGTTTTGGGTTTGAGTGGGCATACAAACCAATAACAGGTGTTCCTACCGTTACGGCCATGTGCGCAGGCCCAGTATCTGGAGCTAACACTAACGCCGCACGTTTCAAAACACATAACAGTTCTTTTAGTTGAGTTTTCCCTACTAAGTTAAGCACAGGTGCCGAACAATGCGCGATAATTTGCTCGGCAAGTTCAATCTCTAAAGGGGTTGGGCCGCCAGTAATAACCACCGAAAAGCCTTGTTGATGAGCGTGTTCAGCAAGTGCAGCATAACGCTCAGGTAACCAATTTCGCTCTTTTTTACTTGCCGCAGGCGAGATAACAAAAATACGCCCGGCTAAACGCTCCTCGCCTAATAGCGCATCGGCTGCTTGTTGGTGCTGCTCAGTAATTGGCATTTGCCATTGAGGTTTGTAATCAGACGACCCAATTGCTTGAGCGAAGCCTTTAAAGCCTTCTAATACATGCGCCTCTGATTGCGGGGCAATACGCTTATTAATAAACAAGCTATGTAACTCTTTTGAGCGAGCCCAATCAAACCCCACTTTGACCTTTGCAGGAATACAGCGGGCTGCTAGATTCGCTCTGAGTGCGACTTGCATATGTAAGAGCACATCAAATTTACGCCCCTTGAAAGTGTCTTTTAGTTGCTGATAAGCCTGTTTGCCCTGCTTTTTATCGAACACAACAAACTCAACACCTGGTAAATCGGCCAGTAACATAGCCTCAACTTTACCAATCACCCAGGTAATTTTTGCCTTCGGTTGTGCCTTTTGAATTGCTTGCACTGCTGATACGGCATGACATACATCACCAATAGCCGAAAGCCTTAAAATACAAATATCTGAATAGGAGGTTGATTGAGTCACGTGCGCCCTTAGCTACAGCAAATAATATGCGATCTTAAATTAACTTGATGCTAATGCAAGCACTTATGCGAAAAGCTAAAAATACGGTAAGATAGCGCTAATTTTATTTAATCTTGAAGTTGTTATGTTTGAAACTCAGCATCTGCAGAACACCACCCTTTTGTGTCACCCAGCTTATAAAGATGAGCTCACGCAACAGTGGTTCGATGCCAATTATTGGCAACAACAAGATAAAATCGTTGGTGCAAAAAAAGGTCGCGCAACAGCGTGGTTTTTTAAACATCAACAGCTTACAGGCGTTCTTCGTCACTATTGGCGTGGTGGTTTAATTGGTAAGTTACTGAGCGATCAGTACCTATATGTTGGTTTGAAGCAAACTCGTGTCTATAAAGAATTTACACTGATGATGCGTTTGCTTGAGCTTGGCCTAAATGTGCCGACACCCATTGCGGCAAAAGTGACCAACCACGGCTTAATCTATCGCGGCGATATCATCACCGAAGCAGTAACAGGCGCCAAAAGCGTGTTAGATATTTTAATCACGCGTCCACTTAGCCAGTCTGAGCTAAAAGCGATAGCAGTCACTCTCAGCGAATTTCACAATCATGGCGTCTATCACGCAGATTTAAACATCAATAACATCTTGTTCGATGATACAGGTAAGGTGTTTATCATTGACTTTGACCGCGGTGAAATCAAACAGCCACATGCTAGCTGGCAAACAGAGAATATCAAACGCCTTGCCCGTTCATTTGCAAAAGAGCAAGGCCGTAATGAAGTGATGCATTGGCAACAAAGTGATTGGCAGTCACTGGTGTGTGACTACCAAGCATTGCTGAACTAATTATCGATTTTGGGCCAATGCTAAATAACTTTCAGCAACTTTTGTTGATGGTATTTTTGATAGTATTTCTGCATCATCAACCTCTGGCTTATCGTTTAACACAGACTCAATAGCCTGAGTTAAAGCCCCAGGGTTATTTGTAGGAACTAAATACTTGGCTAAACTACCCGTTAAGATTTCTTTTGGTCCATGAGTACAATCGGTGCTTACAACTGGCGTACCCAGTATGAGCGCCTCAATGAGAACAGTAGGTAATCCTTCATAATCAGAACTCAGTACCAAAGCATCAGCACCTTTAATCCAAGCATATGGGTTTTGCTGAAAGCCAGGCAAAATAAGCCTATCTTCAATACCATGTTGGCGACCAAGTTTGGCGGCTTTATTAACTTTATTACATAATAAAACAAGCTTATGGGATGTATTTAAATTTGCAAATGCTGAAAATAAAACATCATGTCTTTTTTGTTTTGCTAAACGACCAACGTGAATAATATAGGGCTCACGTGGTAATCCTAACTCAGTTTCACTCGCTTTTTTGACTATGCTTTGAACATTAAACGGGTTAAAAATTGTTGTGATACTGCGGGGAGCAATCAACTTTTGCTGCTTAATTTCACTTTCAATACCTTCAGAAACACAAATTAAGTTTTGTCCTGACAAGCGCTTTTTACTTTTCAGTAAATATTGATAAGCAAATGGTCCAAGTTTCTTTTGTCTATTTAACTCAGCCGTAATTGAGTTATGAATGACATAGAAAACATGTTTAATAGTACTGCAAATTAGCAAATTATTACTGCGATCTAAATTTGATAAAACGAGATCAAATTCCCCGTTTTTAGATTGGTATTGTGCAAACCAATTTTCGATACGTTTTACGCTTTTTTTTAGTTGCCAGAACCTATCAACTTTTTTTGCTTTATGGTCAAACAAACATTCAACATTTAGTTGTGATGGTAAGGTATATTCAATCGAATTCGCTAAACTAAGAATGACAACTTCATGTTGTTGAGCCAAAAGCTCGCCAGCCAGCGTCAGCATCACTTTCTCAGCCCCACCGCCAACCAAAGAATCAATAACTATGGCAACCTTCATTTAGAAACCCCAAACAATAACTCAGACACGCCTTGCAGCATTTCTTTCTTGGCATTATGCGGTTTTATTTTCGCCAAAACGTTTTTAGTTGCTTGATAAGTTGCAGGTTCCAGTAATCGTTTAACAGCGTCACTTAAACTGTCTAACGTTGGATCTGCGGCTAAAGTTAAGTTACTTTCAACACAGTTTTGCAAACGTTTCGGTTGGTCCTTGGAAATTGCTGCAGCAACAGTGGGGACTTTGAGTGAAATAGCTTGTAATAAACTGTCCCCTGCTGATAACACTGCAAATTTAGCATGTGCTAATACACCAACAAATTCACTTGCATGTAAACTTTTTAAAATGATCAGGGTATCATCTTTAGGTAGAACGTTTGGGTAGTTAGAACCAAAAACAACGATACCTTTCAAGCCTGTTTCAGCAGCTATTTTCTTCGCTGCTTGATAAAAAATATCAGCAAATAACTGGTTTTTTTCACCGTGCCCACCTGATCCAGCATTTACTAAAAAATAACCTTCATTCGTAAGATTTAACTGAGCTAACAATTGATACGTTTCGGTATTTGATGACTGAGAGAAGAAAGGACCCACATTTACCGGAGGTGACAAAGGGAAGAGCTTAAGCTTTAATCGCTCACTGAAGCTTATTTTTTCAATACAATAGTCAGGTTGTGCAACCCAATGTTTATCTATTAAATTTAAACGATTTAGCTTTAAGCCTTTCGCTCTTTTTTTATTATGCTGTGAAATAAACACCACTTTAGCCCCTGCACGCTTTGCTGTTTTCATTTGGGCTGCTCTACCTGCACAATCAAAAACAACCAAGTTAGGCTTTAATGTTTCAATTAATTGATTAACTTTACGCGTTTCTTTTGTCGCTGATTGCTCTATCAGTGTTGTATCAAATGGGCAATCAAGGGCGTAATTTGTATGTTTATTTAATAAAAAGTGGATGTCTAAACGATCGGGAAAATTCTCATCTAAATAATGAGCAAATGATAACGAACGCATGTATTCACCTATTCCTTCAGATGATGACACGGGGATAAATAAAAGGCGTTTTTTTTCCATTACACTTTAAATTATAAAATTTGCCAGATTATACATCAAATTGAGTTCCTTTTACGATACCTAGACGAATTGCTCGTTGTGAATTATTTACTGCAATCATCATGTAGGGTTGGTAGACTTCTAGTCCCAAAAAACAAACCGAGAATTAAGCATTGCCTAAAAAAACACTTTTATTACTCGCTCTTGCTAGCGCATTTAGTCTACCTCTAGCTGCTGAACCTTGGGTTAAACCAGACGATTATGGCTTAAGAGCCGACATTCAATTATTAGCGGATACAGGAGTGATTAAAGCCCCTGTAACTACATACCCGCTAATGTGGAATAGTTTTATTGATGAATTAAATGACACCACACTAGAGCAATTACCTAGTTTTGTTCAAGATGCTTTACTTCGTGTAAAGCACAGATATAAAGCCGAAAATACCGAACAGTACAACTTCCATAGCGAAGTTTTTCTATCAACAGATACATTACCAGCCACGAGTTTTGGCGCCACCAACACACAAAAATCAGAAGCGACCGTCGCTTATAGTTTTTTAGGTGAAAGTTTAGCAGGTAAACTAGCAGTTAATTATCGTTCTGATGGTAGAAAATGCTACCTAGAGGGCATGGAACAATCAGACATAGCTGAAGATCATCAAGCTCTTACTGATTGTGATGATATTACTTTTGACCATAGTTACCTTGCCTATAAAATTGGCAATTGGGTCTTTCGTGCAGGTGCAGTTGAACAATTCTGGGGACCAGGTGTTGACAACAGTCTAATTCTCACAGCGAATAGTAAACCTTTACAAGCTTTCAGCATTAGTCGTGAAAAAGCCACCGCTTTTGAATCAGCTTGGTTGAGTTGGATTGGTCCTTGGAGCTTAACAACTCAAATGGCTAAGCTTGAATCTACCCGAGCAGTCCCTGATGCGCTACTTTGGAGTAGCCGAGTGAACTTTAGACCAATTCAGCAACTTGAGGTTGCTCTAAGCTGGTCTGCACAATGGGGCGGGGATGGCAAACCGAATTCTATAAAAGACTTCTTTGAAATGGTTTCAGGGAAAAGTACCTGTTCTGATGGTTCGCAAGATTGTAGTAATTCTGAAAAGTCAAAATTAGGCAACCAACTGGCAGGTATTGATTTACGCTGGTCAGATACTCTCTATTCATACCCGTACGCTATTTATTTAAGTACGATTGGAGAAGATGCTAGTAGCTACTTTAAGCCCGCAGACAGAGCGTATTTAGCAGGCATAGAAACAATAATTCCATTTGCAGAGCAAAATATCAAAATAAACATTGAATACATTGATACTGTGGTTTCTTGCTCTGGTGATGAATCAACCCCTAACGTACAAATAACTAATGATTGTTATTATGAACATTCAGATTATCATTCTGGTTATCGTTACCAAGGAAGAACAATCGGTTCTACATTTGATAACGACACAGAGTCCCTTGTACTCACTGTGCTTGGGCAACATAGAAATGGTAACGATTGGCAAGTTAAACTGCGTCAGGTTGATTACAACAAAGATAACGTTGATAGATACCCTAGCAACCCAGATTTAGGGCATACAATCACTAAAAATGCCATTGATAGCACACAACTAGAACTGCGCTACAGAATGTTAGCATTACAAGGAAGAATCTCTTTCGGTGCCCTGGCTGCTAAAAATAAATCAATGGGGGAATCAGACACTGAAACCTCCGCATTTATGAAATATGAAATGAACTTTTAGAATCAAAAAAGCCAACAAATGTTGGCTTTTTTATTAACTTTTGATTTTGCTAATAACGTTTGATGTTGAGCAACCATTAAGAAACTCAAGTACTTCGACTTTGCCGCCATGGCGTAATACATGATCTGCACCGGCAATTTGGTCAACGGTATAATCGCCGCCTTTTACTAATACATCAGGGCTAATTTGCTCAATAAGCTTAGCTGGCGTGTCATTTTCTTCAATACTGCCAAATGGAATAACCCAGTCAACTGACGCCAGTGCACTTAATACCATGGCACGTTCATCCAATGGATTAATCGGTCTTTCTGGACCTTTCAAGCGAGTGATTGATTCATCATTATTTAAGCCAACAACAAGTCTCTCGCCACGCGCTTTAGCCTGAGCAAGATAGCGTACATGGCCTGCGTGAAGAATATCAAAGCAGCCATTAGTGAACACTATTTTTTCACCATTTTGCTTAGCAAACTCAATATGCTGAAGCACATCTTCAAACGGCGTTTGGTAATGCTCACCAGTTTGCTGCAAATATTGACCAAGCTTACGGCTCAACTCTTCTGGCGACACGGTTGCGGCACCCAGTTTACTCACCGCAATTCCGGCAGCAAGGTTGGCAATTTCAACCGCATCTTTTGCTGCCATACCCGCACCAAGCATCACGGCAAGCGTCGCGATTACGGTATCGCCGGCGCCAGTAACATCGCTGACTTCAAGCTGCTGGGCCGCAAAATCATGTTTTTCTGCTTGGCTGATTAACGACATACCCTGCTCTGAGCGCGTTAATAGCATCGCAGCGATGCCCGCTTCAGTGATTAGCTTACGTGCGCTGTCAGTCAAGTTTTGCTCAGAGTCCGTCAAACCACCAGCAAGCTTAAATTCGTTTAAGTTAGGGGTTATGTAATCGGCACCACGGTATAAGTTTAAATCAGATGATTTAGGATCAATAAGAACTGTTTTACCTGCTTTCTTTGCAACCTGAACCATTTGTTGAATTAAGCTCAGAGAGCCTTTGTTGTAGTCAGAAAACAACACAAAATCGTAGTCATCTAAAACCAGCTCTAAACGGTTTAATAACAATTGGCTGTGTTGCTCAGTAAAGCTTTCTTCAAGGTCTAATCGAACAACTTGCTGATGACGGCTGATTACTCGCATTTTAGAAATAGTCGGTAAATCGCAAACACTCACTAATTGCGAATCAATTTTCTCTGAACTTAAAATTGTTTCGAGGATTTGCCCACTTTCATCTTCACCAATTAATCCTAGTAGGCCCACTCTACCATCTAAACGAGCAATATTTTTTGCTACGTTTGCTGCACCACCAGCTTTGTCTTCAAATTTACTGACTTTAACAACAGGTACTGGGGCTTCAGGCGAAATACGTCCTGAATCGCCATGCCAATATCTATCTAGCATGACATCACCAACGACCAAAATACGTGCCTTTGAAAGGTTTTTTAGTAACGCTAAATCCATTACTTTTGCTCCGCAACAACCATATCGATGGCTTCGCATAGCCAATGTCCGATGAACATATGCGCCTCTTGGATACGCGCTGTTTCATCATTTTTAATGATAATCGGTAGCTTAGCGATATCTTTTACTTTACCGCCATCTCGGCCTGTTAATGCCACCGTAAAAGCGCCAATTTCATTTGCTGCAGCCAGTGCGAGGTTGATGTTAGGGCTAGTACCAGAGGTGGTTAAGCCAATCACTAAATCTTCAGGTTTACATAACGCCTGCACTTGGCGCTCAAATACAGTATCAAAATGATAGTCGTTACTGTGAGCGGTTAAAATTGAGGTATCTGTTGTCAATGCGATAGAAGCAAGTGGACCGCGCTCCAATTTGTAACGTACAACAAACTCAGCAGCTAAATGCTGTGCATCAGCCGCACTTCCGCCATTACCAAACCAAATTACCTTACCACCTGCTTGCAAAGCGCTGTGACATGCTTCAAGTAATTGCATCACTTCTGGGTGATATGTATCCATCGTTTCAAATAACATTTGATGGCGGTTCAAACTTTCTAAGTAGCTTGCTGCTACAGAATCTAATTTAGGCATGAATATCCCTCTTTGGAACAAACTTTGGCAGGAGTAATAATGTTATTATTCCACAGATTTATTTCTTTGTGTTCAGTTTATCGTACTTTTATGAATATCGACTGGATAATTACAGTTATATGTAGACTAACTATTGGCAACAGCTCGATTAGCGTTAAACTACCCTAAAACTCTATATATTAAAAATTATGGCACGCATTTTATACTCTTTACTTTTATACCTACTAAGCCCACTGGTTGTTTTTTACCTGTATGTTTTACGCGGCAAAAAGAATAAGGGTTACCGTGAACATTTTGCTGAGCGCTTTGGCTTTTCTAACTTATCTCATCACGATGTTGTTTTTCATTGTGCCTCTGTCGGTGAAGTGTTAGCTGCAACGCCGCTTATAAAGGCCGTTCAATCAGAAAACCCAACACTTACTATTTTAGTAACCTGCAATACCCCAACGGGTCGAGAACAAATAAAAAATAACTTTAAAGATGCGCTTAGCTGCTGTTATTTACCGATTGATTTTTTCTTCGCTACGAAGCGATTTTTAAAACGTATCCAGCCAAAGGTACTGTGTATTTTAGAAACTGAGCTTTGGCCAAACCTGATGGCGCAAAGCAACAATAACGGCACAAAGGTACTTGTTTTAAATGCCCGGCTTTCAGCTAAATCACAGCAAGGCTACCAAAAGGTAATGCCTTTAACTAAGGTGATCATGCACTCTATTAGCGATCTGGCCAGCCATAATCAAGATGATGCAAAACGCTTTATTGAACTTGGTTTAAAGCCTGAAAAGGCACGCGTATTTGGCTCAATTAAATTTGATATCATGCCTACAGATGAGCAATTAAATAAAGTCGCAGCACTTAAAAACCAATATAACAACGAGCGATTTATCTGGGTTGCAGGCTCTACTCACCCTATTGAACACGAGCTTATTTTAACTGCTCATAAGAAGCTGTTAAAAGTGTTACCCAACGCTCTTTTGATTATTGCTCCACGTCACCCAGAGCAATTTGATAAAGTCGCAGAGATATTAAAAAGTTCAAATTTGAGCTTTAGTCGTCGCAGTGAAGATAACTATAACAACCAACAAGTTGTGTTAGCTGATACGTTAGGTGAGTTACAATGCTTATATGGTGTGGCAAACATCAGCTATGTTGGTGGTAGTTTAATCGAGCGAGGCGGCCATAATCCGTTAGAGTCAGCAGCGTTTTCTGTTGGCGTATTAGCAGGTCCTCATACCTATAACTTTGACCATATTTATCCTGAGCTGATTAGTGCTCAAGGAGCAAAAACTGTTACCGATGAAAATCACCTTGCTGACACACTTATCGCTTTGAGTAGTGATGTACAAGAGACTATTAAGCTCGGTCAACAAGCTCAGAAATGCGTTGCTAACAACCAAGGCGCCATTAGTAAAACGGTTAAATTAATTGAGCATTACTTAGAAAAGTAAGATAGAAAAGTAAAATAGAATAGAGAAATAATGTGACTTCAAAGCAAGCGATAAATCGCCCAGAAATACAAACGCGCGAATGGGTATCAAGCGTAATCGTAAAATACAATTTCTGCCCGTTTGCCCGTAAAGAAGTAGAAAGCAATTGCATTCATTATCAAATTAGTCAGTCTATTACGCTTGATGATGCAGTAATGGATATGCTTGAGCAATGTAGCGCGTTAGACCAACAAGCAGAGCGCGAAACCACTTTGTTGATGTTTGAGCAAGGCTTTAAAGATTTTGAAGAGTTCTTAGATTTAGTCGATTTAGCCAATGCGCTTTTAGCTGCGCAAGGCTATGAAGGTAAGTATCAAATAGCCAACTTTCATCCTAACTATGTATTTGCTGATAGCGATGACAGCGATGCTGCAAACTATACGAATCGTGCACCTTACCCAACACTGCATTTAATCCGCGAAGCCAGCATGAGCGAAGCGTTAGACAACTACGATGAACCCGAATCCATCCCAGAGCACAACATTAAACTTACAAGACGCAAAGGCATCGATTTTTGGCAGCAGCTACTGCAAAACTGCATCGATAAGCGCTAACACCTACCAGCGTTCTATAGATAAAAAGCCAGTAATGCTGGCTTTTTGTTTTTATAGCTATTAAATTTAGTGAGTTATTTTTTTACCCACTCACCGTTCACTTCAATGTAGTGACCCGGCTTCGTTTTCTCGATAGTTTTAGCAGCTGCAAGGGCTTCAACTTGCGCTAACGAAAGATTGTTCTTTTTCGCAAGTTTTAAATATTGCTCTTTACGCTTTGCATTAATTTCATCAACGACCGCTTTTGCTTCGCTGTTATTAACCACTAAACCTAAATAGCCTGAGCTGTCTTCACCCACTAGGCCTTGGCTTTTTGCATCATCAAGGCTGATAGCCCAAGCAGAGAAAGATAAACAAACAGCACTGATCAAGGTGATCACATTTAGTTTTTTAAGTTGTAATTTACGCATGTGTGCTCCTTAGAATAATTCGCTGTCATCACTGAATAAGGTATCTAGTTCTTTATCCACTTTTACGCGGATCTCATGGTCAACTTTTACATTTAAGTTGATTGTAATCGGCTCTTTTGCTGCCACCTCAACACGGTGGGTACAGGCACTCAGCATGCCTACCGCCGTGAGCATTACTAACCACTTAGCCATCATTGCTTCCTTTTTTTGCATACTCTTTCTCAACTCTTTGAGTAATTTCATCACTTAAACGCAGCGCTCTAAGTAAAGTAAATACATTCTCTTCATGATTATAATTAAAGTTCACTGCTTGCTGCTGCGCTTCATTATAACCCTCTAAATTTACACCTAAATGTAACCAACCATCCGGTTTGAGATTAACACTGCTGCGTAGTTTTTTAATATCTAAATTCTCAAGTAAACTCAGCGTGGTACTCAGCTCTTGTTGCTGCGCTTTTACCGCTTCAAAGCCCGCATTATTAGTGATCAGTAATTTACCATCACCCTGATTAACTAACTGCCCTTGCTTTACCTCGATGCCCTGTTTATTTATTACAACGGGTAAGGTGCCTGCTAAGCGCCCACTTAAGCTAATTCCTGATTCAGCATCAAGGGTGACCAATTTACTGGCATCAATATTTTCAAATTTAACAGTCGCGGTTTGGCTATCACTGAGTGGGCAGAACTTATTCACCACAAATGCCCCACCCATAACCTGACCAGTTAGATTAGCTACGCAAGGCTGATTAGCTGTTACCTGCAACTGACCTTGTATATTTTTGACCACGGCACCTGCGCGCAGTTCATTGAGTGTAAATTTAGTCGCTACAATATTAAGCTGCCCTGAATTAAACGTGCCGTTCAAATTCACTGCAAAATCATTCGCTAGATAATCATTATAAAGCGCAGTGAATTTACTTATTTGCACGCGCCCTTGTGCTTGTTGAAGATTTACATCCCCTTTTATATTGCCCGAAACGACTCCATCAGTGACTGTAGCAAGCGGCTCAAACTGAACAATTATCGGGTTTAGCTTGGATACTGCCTGCTCTGGTATCACTAATTCAAATGGGTGAGCAACCTCAGACATATGATGGCTAACAAGCGCTTCAAAGCCATCGGCAAACACATGATGCGTTGCCTGCAAGGCGCGGCTTTGAAGAGCCTTTGAAACGACTGACAACTTATTTAAGCTAAGCTCTGCTGTTGATAATTTAGCGGCTGTGGTTTTGGCATCAATATCAGCAAATAACTCCCCCACACTGAGATCTGTACTAAGAGTAAGCTCATTGCTAATTTTTGCTGCGTTAATATCATCATAAGTTAATGATTTAACCTTGCTATTAGCGTTAACAACGAGGTGCTGCTGGGCATTATACTCAGCGTTAATTGCGCTGCTAAAATCAGTTATCTGAGCACCCGAAATTAGGGCATTTTTAACACTGATATCAGTATTCAGTTTAGCTGTAGGGCTAGTAAATAACCCTTCAATATTTAGCTTTCCTTTAGCCCCAATACCTTCAACCCCAACACCCTCAGTCAAGGCGCCATCAGACTGAAAATCTAAAAATGCAGGTAGTGAATCCACCGACAGTTGAAAATCAGCGCTAACGCTGCTTTCATGCAAATGCGCGTTGAACTTAAGCTCATCTATATCTTTACTATTAAAATCAATGCTAACTTGGCTATTCAGTGATGTGAGCGGATCCAGCAAAGAAAGGGATGTATTACTGACTGTCACCTCACTTTGCCCTTCTATAGCTTGCAGCTTTACAGTTGGGATTGATAGCAACTTACTTTCTACACTCACTGGTTTTTCAATGTGTAACTGCCAAGTAAGCGGTAACTGCGCTTCAACAAATGATTGATGCTGCTGGTCTGCGATGGTGTTTAAGCAGTCTCGCTTTGCGCTCAGTTGATTTTGTAAAGCTGATAAATCCGCGTATAAATGCTGTTGATTTAATTGATACTTAGCACTCAATTGCCCTTCACTGGCAAAACCTAGGTCACACTCCCCTACAGCATGCTGATAACTTGCATTGATTGAGCTTTCAATGGCAACTGTAATTCCATCAAACTTAATCTGTGATTGAATAGTAAAGTGGCTGCTTGTTGGCAATGTTACGAATCGCTCTGCCACTTGCTCATCAAACGTGATGTTGGCTTTGACTTCATAATTAGATATTTCAACATCTGCATTAAGATCCCGCAAAATCGAAAAATGGTTTAGGCGTTTTTCTTGTATCGCCAACCTAACAGGGGTGTCAGTAAACGGTGAGACTACATCAAGCTGCTCAATGCGAATTAGCGGTCTTTGCTCGGGTAATACCAAGGCAAGCTTTTTAAATTCAGGTTGTGAAGTGTCAGGTTGTTGATTATTACTCTGATTACTAATTATAAGATTGGCTCGAGAAACACTAACCTGCTGCTTATTCGCAATAATGCCAGCTAACTCTATTTGCTGTCCTTGGTAGGTTAAGCATAATTTCTCGATATTCAAATCAAGCTTGCGAGTTAATGACCAATCAATGCAGTGAAGCTCAGCGCCATTTTTACTGAGCATAGGCGTTAAGTACCACGATGTCAGTGGTAATCTGAACAAATACGCCAACAGCACCATGCTTAGCACGATACCTAGCAACCCAACACACGCCCGCTTAAAACTCAAAAAACTCTCCTTGCTTCTCGCTTCTCGCTTCTCGCTTCTCGCTTCTCGCTTCTCGCTTCTCAGATCATTATAAACAAAAAGGCCACACATGATAGTGCAGCCTTTTTAGTTTAAACGGTTTGTATGAACCTAGCTTGTATAGCTAGGCACACAATTAAGTTCTAGCCAACGTTTTTACGAGCGTTGCGGAACATACGCATCCACGGGCTATCCTCTTTCCACTCATCTGGGTGCCATGAGTTAGCAACCGTACGGAATACACGCTCAGGGTGCGGCATCATAACCGTTGCACGACCATCTGTAGAAGTAATACCTGTGATACCTTCTGGCGAGCCATTCGGGTTAGCTGGGTATTGCGTTGTTGGGTTACCGTAGTTATCAACAAACTTCACTGCCACTGTACCTGACTCAAGCGCTGCTTTAACTGCATCAGCGTTTGCGAACTCAGCATGACCTTCACCATGTGAAACAGCGATAGGCATACGTGAACCAGCCATACCGTTAAAGAATACCGATGGGTTTTCTTGCACTTCTACAAGGCTAAAGCGAGCTTCAAAACGTTCTGACTTATTCGTTACGAAACGTGGCCAGTGCTCAGTGCCAGGGATCAATTCTTTCAATGTTGAAAGCATTTGACAGCCATTACATACACCTAAGCTGAAAGTATCTTCGCGGTGGAAGAAGCTTTGGAACTGCTCACGCGCCATCTCATTAAATAAGATTGACTTAGCCCAGCCTTCACCTGCACCTAATACGTCACCGTAAGAGAAACCACCACATGCCACTAAGCCTTTAAATTGCTCAAGTGTTAAACGACCTTCAAGTATGTCGCTCATGTGCACGTCAACCGCAGCAAAGCCTGCACGGTTAAATGCCGCCGCCATTTCTAAGTGAGAGTTAACACCTTGCTCACGTAAAATAGCCATTTTCGGCTTCGCGCCAGTTGCAATGTAAGGCGCTGCAACATCTTCGTTTAAGTCAAAGTTTAGTTTTACGTTAAGACCAGGGTCTTTTGCGTCAAACTTAGCGTCAAACTCTTGCTTAGCACACTCTGGGTTATCACGACGCGCTTGCATTTGGTAAGTTGTTTCTGCCCAAATAGTACGAAGCTCAGTGCGCGTGTGGTTAAGAACCACATCATCACCACGAGTGAATACCACGCGGTCATCAGCGTTTAGTGCACCAATTTCATGGCTGATAGCTGCTAGACCGTGGTCTGCAAGAACGGCTTTAACTGCGTCTAAGTCAGCGTTTGCCACTTGGATAACCGCACCTAGCTCTTCATTGTAAAGCGCTTCGATGTCTGAACCTGTTAAGCCTGCAAGGTCAACAGTAACACCCGTGTGGCCAGCAAATGCCATTTCAGCGATAGTTGTGAATAAACCACCATCAGAACGGTCATGGTAAGCAAGTAACTTGTTATCAGCAACAAGCGCTTGCATTGCTTCATAGAAACCTTTTAATAGTGCTGGGTTATCAACATCAGGCGTTACATCACCTAGTTGCTTATAAACCTGTGCAAGGCTTGATGCGCCCATGCGGTTTTGACCCGCACCTAAATCAACTAATAATAGTGAAGACTCACCTTTATCAGTGCGTAGCTGTGGCGTTACTGTTTTACGCACATCTTCAACACGACCAAAGGCTGTAATAATCAGTGATAATGGTGCAGTAACTGATTTTTGCTCACCGTTTTCATCCCATTGAGTTTTCATCGACATTGAGTCTTTACCCACAGGAATAGTTAAACCTAGTGCCGGACAAAGCTCTTCACCCACCGCTTTTACAGCTTCGTAAAGACCTGCATCTTCGCCAGGGTGACCTGCTGCTGC
Organism: Pseudoalteromonas sp. DY56-GL22; assembly: GCF_041414715.1. Lineage (NCBI taxonomy): Bacteria > Pseudomonadati > Pseudomonadota > Gammaproteobacteria > Alteromonadales > Pseudoalteromonadaceae > Pseudoalteromonas > Pseudoalteromonas sp. DY56-GL22. The sequence goes on from NZ_JANHZR010000003.1 coordinate 291,669, forward strand.
CATCCAGTTTGCAGATAGCTTGATATTTTCAAGGCCACCGATGTTAGCACACGCGATGTTCGTTAGTGACTCAGCCACAGCTAAACGAGCAGAAGCACCGTAGTTTAAAAGTGCAGCTGGTGTACGTTCACCTAGTGACATTGCTTCACCGTGGTAAGTATCAAACGCAGCGGCTGTTACCGCACAGTTTGCTACTGGCACCTGCCAAGGACCTACCATTTGGTCACGCGCAACTAAACCCGTTACCGTACGGTCACCAATGGTGATTAAGAATGTTTTCTCAGCAATCGTTGGTAAGCGTAATAAACGCTGTGCAGCGTCTGCAGCATCAATGTTAGCAACGTCTAATGGTTGAGATTGCGCTTTTTTCGATTCAACTTCACGGTGCATTTTTGGTGCTTTACCAAGTAAAACATCAAGCGGAAGATCAACAGGATTGTTACCGAAGTGGCTATCTTCAACCGTTAAGTGACGCTCTTCTGTTGCTTCACCAATAACAGCGTATTCTGCACGTTCACGTTTACAGATTGCTTCAAAGCGCGCGAAGTCTTCTGCCGCAACTGCTAATACGTAACGCTCTTGAGATTCGTTACACCAAATTTCGTGTGGTGCCATACCCGGCTCATCGTTAGGAATGTCACGAAGTTGGAATTTACCACCACGACCACCGTCGTCTACAAGCTCAGGGAATGCGTTAGAAAGACCACCTGCACCCACATCGTGGATGAAAGCGATTGGGTTTGCATCACCTAGCTGCCAACATTTATCGATAACTTCCTGACAACGACGTTCCATTTCTGGGTTTTCACGTTGTACCGATGCAAAGTCTAAGTCTTCGTTTGATTGGCCTGATGTCATACTAGACGCAGCACCACCACCTAGGCCGATGTTCATTGCCGGACCACCTAGTGCAATTAGCTTAGCACCTACAGGGATTTCGCCTTTTTGAACATGCTCAGAACGAATGTTACCTAAACCACCTGCAAGCATGATTGGCTTGTGGTAACCACGTACCTCGATACCATTATGGCTTGATACTTTCTCTTCGTATGTACGGAAGTAACCAAGTAAGTTAGGACGACCAAATTCGTTATTGAATGCCGCACCACCTAATGGGCCTTCAGTCATGATATCAAGTGCATTTACGATACGACCAGGCTTACCAAAGTCTGTTTCCCATGGCTGCTCGTAGCCAGGAATTCGTAGGTTAGATACAGTGAAACCAACTAAACCTGCTTTAGGCTTAGAACCACGGCCTGTAGCACCTTCATCACGAATTTCACCACCAGAACCTGTTGATGCACCTGAGAATGGCGCAATCGCTGTTGGGTGGTTGTGCGTTTCAACTTTCATCAAGATTTCGATGTTCTCTTGATGGTATGCGTACTCGCCTTCGTTATTTGGGAAGAAACGACCTGCTAGCGAGCCCTTCATTACCGCTGCGTTATCTTTATATGCAGATAGTACGTTTTCAGGGTTTTGCTCGTAAGTGTTTTTGATCATTTTGAACAATGATTTTGGCTGTTCGATGCCATCAATTGTCCAATCGGCGTTAAAGATTTTGTGACGACAATGCTCAGAGTTTGCTTGTGCAAACATGAATAATTCGATGTCGTTCGGGTTACGCCCTAACTTTTGGAAGTTTTCTACCAAGTAATCAATTTCGTCATCTGCAAGCGCAAAACCTTGCTCAACGTTTGCTTTAGCAAGCGCTTCACGGCCACCACCTAAAATGTCAACTGATGACATTGGACGCGGCTCATCGTGACGGAATAATTTAGCTGCATCAGCCATATCCGCGTGCGTTGCTTCAGTCATACGGTCATGTAATAACGCTGCAACTTCAGCTGTTTGCTCAGCTGATAAGTTACCTTCTACGTAGTATGCAATACCACGCTCAACACGGTGAACTTGGCTTAAGCCACAGTTATGTGCGATGTCAGTTGCTTTTGATGCCCAAGGCGAGATAGTACCTGGACGCGGCGTTACAAGAATTAACGTGCCAGCAGGGGTATGCTCGGCAATTGTTGGACCGTAAGTAAGCAGTTTTTCCAGCTTGGTTTGCTCATCAGCTGAAAGCTCAGCTGTAAGATCAGCAAAATGCATGAACTCAGCGTAAACGTCAGTGACTGGAAGTTGTGCCTGTTGGCAACGCGCTAAAATTTTCTGAACTCTAAAATCGGAAAGTGCTGGTGCACCACGAAGGATCAACATAGGTATTTTCATCCGGGGTTAGGGATTGAACGATATTTTAGGCGCATATTATAGTGCAAATAACGTCTAGATTTAACTCAAAATTACGCTTTTATTTAAATAATCTTCATAACCGCTTTTAAGGTTGCAACAATTAACTAGCTTAGTCGTCTTTATTTCTCTGCAGGTTCTTGTTCTGTATGACTTATCTATCAGCAACCCTGTTATTGTTATTAATTTTTAAATAGATAACTAAAACTATTCGCCAAGTGACGTGGCTTAGAAGTTTTGTTATAACACTAAGGTAATGGTTTAAGGGGCATTTATAATTTATGCAAAAGTTACTCGCTATTTTTAGTTTAGTGCTCATGTTATGTGCGTGCGATATGCAACAGCAACCGTCGCAACTTGCTCATATCAAGGCGCAGAACAAAATTAGAGTCGGCACATTAGCTGGTGCGAGTAATTACTATCAGGCTCCACAAGGTGTGCAAGGCTTTGAATATGAGCTCGCCCAAGAATTTGCTGACTATGTTGGTGTAGAGCTCGAGATGGTGCCTTTTTTTAATCTATCCGATATGTTCGCACGCTTAGAAAGTGGCGATTTAGATATTATAGCGTCAGGTCTTACCTATAATACGATTCGGGCTGAGCATTACCGGTTCGGCCCAACCTATCGCACCATAAGCCAAAAACTAGTTTATAAACAAGGCCGTAATAGACCTCGTGAGTTTGCAGATTTAACAGGCAACCTGACTGTTCTAGCCAAAAGCAGTCACTCGCTGGCACTACAACAATTAAAACAGCTCAATCCAGAACTTAGCTGGAACGAAACAGAAGACATGGATGAAGAAGAGCTTTTACAAGCTGTCATCGACGGTGAAATTGATTACACCTTAGCAGATTCACACACCCTATCACTATTTCGCCGCTATCACCCAAATTTGAGTATAGGTTTCTCGGTTACCCGTAATGACCCTATCGCTTGGCTACTTAGAAAAGATGGTGACGACTCATTATATGCCTTAATGGTGCCATTTTTTGGCGATGTAAAACAAAGCAACCAGCTTTATGTGCTAGAAGAAAAATACTTTGGTCATGTTCGCCAATTCAATTATGTGAATACGCTAGCGTATATCGAAGCAATAAAAGACACTTTACCTAAGTACCAACCTTGGTTCGAGCAATACGCAGGTAACATAGACTGGCGATTACTGGCAGCTTTGAGTTATCAAGAATCGATGTGGAACCCAAGGGCTAAGTCACCAACCGGTGTTCGCGGTATTATGATGCTAACCCAAGCAACAGCAAAACAGGTCGGCGTAACAAATCGCCTAGAGCCTGAGCAAAATATTAAAGGCGGTGCGCAGTATCTTGCCAAAGTGATTTCTTGGATCCCTGAACGCATTCCGCAGCCCGACAGAACCTGGTTTGCTTTAGCCTCTTATAATGTTGGCTGGGGACACGTAAACGACGCACGGATTATTACCGAGCAAGAAGGTGCAAGCCCCGATAAGTGGGCTGATGTTAAAAAGCGCTTACCGCTTTTAATTAAAAAGCGTTACTATCGAAAAACCAAATATGGTTATGCCCGTGGCGATGTTGCAGTAAAATACGTTGATAATATTCGTCGCTATTACGACGCACTGGTTTGGCTTGATGAAAATGATGCGATTGCTAACCCTAGTGAAGAAGAGCAAAGCACTGAAGAAGCTAAACCTGAAGCGCAAGTAAGCGAAACAAAGCCAAATGACAACACGCAACAAACCAACTCAGAGCAGCAAGAATTAGAAAACAACTAACTTCAAGCACCGAAATCTGTTTACTTGTCATCAAATGATCATTATCTTCCTGTAGAGATCAATATAATGCTTTACTCTCACTTAAGGAGCACTCATGTTAAAAAGAAGACGCACGACACATAAGTTCAAGCGTAATGTTATTTACTCAACGGCGACCCGCCGTCGTATCATGCTACGTAATACACACAAAAAAGTTATTTGGCGTCGCCGCTTATTTGCGATGCAGTTAATGGAAGCACAAGTTCCTGCAACGCCGGTTGTATAACTAGGCGTTGCGAGCAGCCAGCTTTGCCGCCTTTTTCTCTTCTCTACGACGCTTAAAAAACGCTGAAATTACCGCCCCACACTGCTCACTCATAACATCACCGGTTACTTCAACTTGATGATTAAGCCTAGGCTCTTGCAGCAGATTCATAATTGATCCTGCCGATCCCGTCTTGGCATCTTTAGCACCAAATACCAACCGCTTAATACGGCTATGTACCAACAGACCTGCGCACATAGAACAAGGTTCTAACGTAACATACAAGGTGCAATCGATTAATCGGTAGTTATTAAGTATTTTACCTGCTTCGCGGATTGCCATCATTTCAGCATGAGCGGATGGGTCGTTATCGATAATTGAGCGGTTATAACCATAAGATATCAGTTGATTATCTTTTACCAGCACAGCACCAACCGGAATTTCATTAATCGCAGCCGCTTCATTGGCGTAGTTTAATGCTTTTTCCATCCAATATTGGTCGCTAAATTGTTCGCTCATATATCACACAAATCTTGTAAAACTGTGAGTAATTATACCTAGTTAGTGAAAAATGTCGGCAATAAATACTGCTACACTTAAAAATTAACGCAAAATTTAGTGGCTTTTTCATGGCTCAATGGACCCATATTGCGCTATAATCTCGCGCTTTTTTTATTTAGCTTACAACACGGGTAGCAAATGAAATTTCCTGGACGCCGCAGGCATAAACATTATTTTCCGGTGGAAGCCAAAGATCCACTGACGAATCAACTTAACTCAACCGACCGACTACAACGTAGTTATATTACGGGTATCGACCAAATTGTGGTAGATATTGAAGCGAAAGTTGATCAAGCTTTCCTAGATGAATTTCAATTGCGCCGTGGCATGTCGCAAGTGATCGATAACGATATTACCAACGCACTATACGACAGACTAAAACTCGACAATATGATCGATTATGAGTTTGCCGGTGGTACGGTAGGTAACACCATGCACAATTACTCTACCCTAGCTGATGACCGATCAGTACTTTTAGGGGTAATGAGTGAAAATATCAAAATCGGCAGCTATGCATACCGTTTTTTATGTAACACCTCTAGCCGCGTTGACCTTGACTACCTTCAGCCTGTAGATGGCCCTATTGGTCGTTGTTTTACCTTAATTGACGAGACCGGTGAGCGTACCTTCGCAATCAGCGCGGGGCTCATGAATCATCTTCGCCCTGAATCAATCGACCAAGCACTTATTGAGAATTCATCAGCACTGGTGATCAGCGCATACCTAATGCGTACTCAAGGTGATGAAACCATGACAGAAGCGACCATGCAGGCAGTGAAATATGCCAATGATGCCGGTGTGCCTGTGGTTTTAACCCTTGGCACTAAATTTCTAATTGAACAAGACCCTGCTTGGTGGGCTGATTTTGTAAAAGAGCATGTTGATATTCTTGCTATGAACGAAGAGGAAGGCCTTGCTATTACTGGCTTTGAAGATCCGCTTCTGGCAGCCGACAAAGCGCTAGATTGGACTGATTTAGTTATTTGCACGGCTGGTGAAAAAGGCTTGTTTATGGCCGGTTACGTCGACGACTCATTCAAGCGTGAAACAGAATACCCGTTATTACCAGGTGCAATTGCTGACTTTAACCGTTATGAATTTTCTCGCGCAATGCGTAAAGACGACTGCCAAAACCCTATTCGTGCGTACAGCCACACAGCACCATTTATGGGCGGCCCTGACAGCATTAAAAATACCAATGGCGCAGGCGATTGCGCTCTGGCTGCGGTACTGCATGACCTATCAGCAAACGTTTACCACAAACTTAATGTGGCAAACTCAGCGAAGCATCAGCAACCTGCTATGACCTACTCATCGCTTGCACAAATTAGTAAATACGCTAACCGTGCAAGTTATGAAGTACTTGTTCAGCACTCGCCACGTTTATCGCGTGGTTTACCTGAACGTGAAGATTGTTTAGAGCAAGTTTACTGGGATCAGTAATCTCCACTAAAAAATCGAAATATCCAGTTTCTGGGATAAACGCTCAAGAGCCGCTATCCCAGCCACTGAGTTACCATACGAGTTAAGTCTAGGCGCCCACACAGCCACAGTAAATTGATTTGGTAACACAGCTAAAATAGTACCCGATACCCCTGACTTACCCGGCATACCAACACGGTAGCCAAAATCCCCAGCTGCATCGTATAAACCACTGGTAAACAGTAACGAGTTTAACTGCTTATTTTGCCTTGCACTAAGTACTTCATGGCCATTGGCATCTTTACCTTGGTTTGCTAAGTAATTGTAAGCTTTTGCTAATTCTACGCAGTTTAGCTCTATGGCACAGAAGTTAAAGTAAGCCCATAACACATCATCAACTTCATTATTAAAGTTGCCGAATGACTTCATTAGATGCCCCATCGCGGCGTTGCGATGACGAAACTCATATTCAGAATTTGCCACTTTCTTATCAATAACAACCTGAGCATTTCCTGATAACTGACGAAATGACTCAAGCATAGAGTGCATCGGCGCAGATAAACGGCTATATAACGCGTCACAGGTGACAATCGCGCCGGCATTAATAAATGGGTTGCGTGGTATGCCCTGTTCAAACTCAAGCTGTGTAAGTGAGTTAAAAGCGGTGCCTGATGGCTCTTTACCGACTCGCTGCCAAAGCTCATCACCATAACGCTGAAGTGCTAAGGTTAAGGTCATTACTTTAGAAACAGATTGAATCGTAAAACGCGCACCACAATCACCCGCGCAATAGGTTTGCCCATCAACTGTATGGATAGCAATGGCAAACTGGTTTGGCTCAACTTCTGCAAGCGCAGGAATATAATCAGCAACCTTACCTTGGCTCAGTAATGGTTGAACTTCTTTTGTGATTTCATCTAATACATGTTGATAATCAATCTGTGACATACCGCGTCCTTTAAAACAAAAAGCCCCGCATTTGCGAGGCTTTATAGTCTACTAAAGATGGTTTGCTATAGCGATTGCTATTAGCTCATAGCTGATTGCAGTTTTTTCATCGCTGTTTTTTCTAGCTGGCGAACACGTTCTGCTGAAACGTTATATTTCTCAGCAAGCTCTTGTAATGTTGCTTTATCGTCAGCTAACCAACGTGCACTTACGATGTCTTGAGAACGTTCATCAAGGGTTTTTAACGCGCTGAATAAACGTGCATGAGACTGTTCTTGCCATTGCTGCTCTTCGATATCATCAGCAAGGTCAGCACTGCCATCTGTTAAATACTGTACTGGCGAGTATGTGCTTGTTGGTGCGTCGTCATTGTCGTCGCCCGTTAAGTCAAAGCCCATATCTTGGCCACTCATACGTGATTCCATCTCACGTACTTCTTTTTCACTTACACCTAGCTCATTAGCAACAGTGCTAACCTCAGCTTGGTTAAACCAACCTAAACGCTTTTTGTTTTTGCGTAGATTGAAGAATAATTTACGTTGCGCTTTTGTTGTTGCAACTTTCACGATACGCCAGTTTTTAAGTACGTATTCATGAATTTCGGCTTTGATCCAGTGTACTGCGAATGAAACTAAGCGAACACCTACACTTGGGTCGAAACGTTTTACCGCTTTCATCAGACCAATGTTACCTTCCTGAATTAAATCAGCTTGCGGTAAGCCATAACCTGAATAGCTTTTCGCAATATGAGCAACAAAGCGTAGATGCGACATAATGAGTTGCTTCGCAGCTTCAAGATCACCTTCTTCCTGAAGACGTGTCGCCAACTGCTTTTCTTTCTCTGCATCAAGCATAGGAATAGTGCTAACCGCTTGAAGGTAGCCGTCCATACTTGCGCTCTGTTGACCTGCAGTAAGTGCCATTGCGTATAAATCTTTACTCATTTTTCACCTCAGTGATAAACATTTGAAACCATCTTAGCACTCTTTAAGCGAGAGTGCTAACTTCAATTAAAAACTTTTTTAAAGTTCAAATCAAGTGGTTTTTTTAAGATTAATTTTATTTTACTTTAAGGCGCTGAATAAGCGATGAATTCTAGCTTTTAAAGGTATTTTGAAAGATATATAGCCCACCATTCAAAATCTAAACAAACAGCATAAAGGCTTAATATGACAAATTAACGACAAGCAAAAGCGCTAAAATAATAGCGCTGATAGCTACACTTTATCGGGTTCAATTTCTTTTATATAGCGGTTAACTGATAGGTAAGAACCAACAAATCCTAACCCTGTTGCAAGAGCGACTAAAATGCCAAACTCTGTGAGTGTTAAACCAATTAAGTCAAAGCTGGTTTCATAAACACCCGCAACATCACTTACAGCAGCACCAAGCCACCACATCATTAATGCAACACAAATAAAAGAGAACAAACCGCCAATAATACCGTACCAAATTCCTGTCCATAAAAATGGCGCATGAATAAAGGTGTTTGTCGCCCCAACTAACTTCATCACCTGAATTTCATCTTTCTTATCCATGATTGATAAGCGGATAGTATTACCAATGATCAGGGTGACGGAGGTTAATAATAGTAGAGCAATGGTGATCACGCTTTCTTTTAATAAACTTAAAAGTGCATTTAATCGCTCAAGCCAAGCAATATCGAGTTTACCAAAATCCACTTCTCTTTCGCCTTCAAGCTTTTGCAGTAATTGTTTTGCTGTATTTGGCTGACGGTATCGTGCTGTCGGCGTGACGATAACAACATCAGGTAACGGGTTCGCATCTAAATATTCAAGTGCTTGGCCAAACCCTGATACTTGTTTAAATTCAGTGAGGGCATCGCCCTTTGATATAAACTCTACTTTATCTACTTCAGGGTAGAGTGCTAAACGCTTAACCAAGGTTTGCGTTTGCTGTTCGCTCATAGTTTCTTTTACGAACAACGAAATCTCTGCAGCATCTTCAAAGCCACTGCTCACTTGCGAGACATTTTTAACCACTAAATAAAGCGTCGCTGGCAGTGTTAAGCTCAATCCTAATACAGCAATGGTCATCAATGAAGCTAAAGGCGTTCGCCACATTTCACCGAGGCTGTGCACACCTTGGCGAATAAGATTAATAAAGAAGAAATAAGGCGCTGCTAAAAATGACTTTTTCTGACGTTCGTTTTGGCTGTTGCGGCTTTTAAACAATAAACTCATAGTGCCCCCTCAGCTAGCGGATCCTCAATCATACGGCCATCTTTCAGTGTTAGACTGCGATAACGCATACGCGCAATTAAGCCAATATCATGGGTTGCAATCAGCACGGTTGTACCATGATTATTAAAGTCTTCGAATAAACGTAAAATGTCCATCGAAAGCTCAGGGTCTAAGTTACCGGTTGGTTCATCAGCTAATAGAATTGGCGGTGAATTAACGATAGCGCGAGCAATACCCACACGCTGCTGCTCACCACCTGATAAGGTTGCAGGATTACACTTCGCTTTATCAAGTAACCCGACTTTATCAAGCGCACCATGAACACGCTTAGCTATTTGCTTGTGGTGCGTACCTTCAATAATTAAAGGTAAGGCAACATTATCAAACACTGAGTAACGTTCTAGTAAGCGGTGATTCTGAAAGATGATACCAATATCGCGGCGCACGTAAGGGATCTGACGTGATTTAACAGCATTTAAATCAACACCATTAATAAGCACCTGCCCTGCCGATGGACGCTCCATCAAACTAATAAGCTTCAATAGGGTACTTTTACCTGCACCACTGTGCCCAGTTAAAAAGGCCAGTTCGCCAGGCTTAATATGAAAGCTGACTTTTTCAAGGGCACGATGGCCACCTGGGTATGTTTTACTGACTTGCTGAAAATTTATCATTTTAGTTATCAATCATCTTGCAGCGAAAAAGGGAGCAAACTCCCTTTAGTTAATTATGCGTCATCCTCGTCTTGGCTAAATAGTGCATCAATAAAGTCACTACTATTAAAGGTACGTAAATCATCAATACCTTCACCAACACCAATGTAACGAATTGGGATATTAAATTTATCTGCAACGGCGAAAATCACACCACCTTTAGCGGTACCATCTAGTTTAGATAAAGTAATGCCCGTTAAACCAACACATTCATTAAATAATTTAACTTGGCTAATTGCGTTTTGACCTGTACCTGCATCTATAGTTAGCATAACTTCATGCGGCGCATCTGGGTCAATTTTCTTCATTACACGGGCAATTTTCTCAAGCTCTTGCATTAGGTTATCTTTATTTTGCAAGCGACCTGCTGTATCGGCGATTAACACGTCAACATTACGGGCTTTTGCCGCCTGAAATGCATCAAAAACCACTGACGCACTGTCTGCACCTGTATGCTGGGCAATCACAGGAATGCTATTACGCTCACCCCATACTTGCAGCTGCTCAACCGCCGCAGCGCGGAACGTATCACCAGCAGCAAGCATCACTGACTTACCTTCGTTTTGGAACTGCTTAGCTAATTTACCAATCGTGGTGGTTTTACCTACACCATTTACACCCACCATTAAGATAACAAATGGCTTTTTGTCACCACTTACAACCAGCGGCTGCTCAGCGGTTTTAAGCATACTTGCCATTTCTTGCTTCATTAACTCATATAAAGCATCGCCATCTTTTAATTGCTTACGATCAGCGGCATCGGTTAGGTTATCAATCAACTTCATGGTTGTATCAACACCTAAATCGGCTGTTAGTAATTGTGTTTCTAGTTCTTCAAATAACTCATCGTCAATTTTCTTACCACTAAAAATAGACGCAAAGCCAGAACCAATATTAACGCGAGTTTTTAATAAACCTTTTTTAAGGCGTGCGAAGAAACCTTCTTTCTTAGGTTTTTCAGCAGCAGCTTGAGCAGCTTTCTCTTGCTCTAGGCGCTCTGCCTCCGCTTTCTCTGCCGCAATACGTTCTTGTTCTAAACGCTCCGCCTCTGCTTTTTCTGCCGCGATACGTTCTTGTTCTAGGCGCTCCGCCTCCGCTTTCTCTGCCGCAATACGTTCTTGCTCTAAACGCTCCGCTTCCGCTTTCTCTGCCGCGATACGCTCTTGTTCTAAACGCTCAGCTTCTGCTTTTTCTGCAGCGATACGTTCTTGTTCTAAGCGCTCTGCCTCCGCTTTTTCTGCAGCAATGCGCTCCTGCTCTAAACGTTCCGCTTCCGCTTTCTCTGCCGCGATACGCTCTTGCTCTAAGCGCTCCGCCTCTGCCTTTTCTGCAGCAATACGTTCTTGTTCTAAACGCTCAGCTTCCGCCTTTTCTGCTGCGATACGTTCTTGCTCTAAACGATCCGCTTCAGCCTTTTCTGCAGCAATGCGCTCCTGCTCTAAACGTTCCGCTTCCGCTTTCTCTGCCGCGATACGCTCTTGCTCTAAGCGCTCCGCCTCTGCCTTTTCTGCAGCAATACGTTCTTGTTCTAAACGCTCAGCTTCTGCCTTTTCAGCTGCGATACGTTCTTGCTCTAAACGATCCGCTTCAGCCTTTTCTGCCGCGATACGTTCTTGTTCTAAACGCTCCGCCTCTGCCTTTTCTGCTGCAATGCGTTCTTGCTCTAAACGCTCAGCTTCCGCCTTTTCTGCTGCGATACGTTCTTGCTCTATACGTTCAGCTTCTTCCTTTTCTGCTGCAATGCGTTCTTGCTCTAAACGCTCCGCTTCCGCCTTTTCTGCCGAAATACGCTCTTGCTCTAGGCGCTCCGCTTCCGCCTTTTCTGCAGCAGCTTGCTCTGCTTCACGCTGCGCCTGTTCTGCGGCAGCACGTTCTTGCTCTAATTTCATTGCTGCTTCTTGCTCAGCAAGTCGAGCTTGTTGTTCTTGACGTTGCTGCTCTGCCGCTTGCTGCTCTTGAGCTAAACGCTCAGCTTCTGCTTTTTCTGCCGCAATGCGTTCTTGCTCTAGACGCTCCGCCTCTGCCTTTTCTGCAGCGATACGTTCTTGTTCTAAACGCTCAGCTTCTGCCTTTTCAGCAGCAATGCGTTCTTGCTCTAAACGCTCAACTTCTGCCTTTTCTGCCGCAATGCGTTCTTGCTCTAAACGTTCAGCTTCTGCCTTTTCGGCTTCAATTCGCTGTTGTTCTTCTATTTGCTTCTGGTTATCAGCCTCTTTTGCTGCTTGCTCTGCTTGTTGCTTATCTGATTTGCCAAAACCAAACCAAGACAGGAATTTACTTTTTTTTGCCATACTTGCTAATAACCACTTATAAAAATCTGATAAACTTACATGAATAATAGTTTGGTGACAGTTCAGCTTTTTAGCCAAACATAAACAGGTACCATCTATCGCTAAGGTCGCAATACTATCACTTTTAGCGCAGTAGAAAAATGACACGCTAGCTATTGCATACAATATTATCTGAGCTAGGGGTCAGTTACCAATGATTAGTGAGTTAAATGAGAAAAAAATCAACAGCTAACCGCCAAGCAAAAGCAGCGAACAATAAATCAGCAAATGGTTTTATTCGTATTATTAGTGGGCAATTTCGTGGTAGAAAATTACCAGTAAAAGATGTGCAAGGCTTGCGTCCAACCACAGACCGTATAAAAGAAACAGTATTTAACTGGCTCATGCAAGATACCCGAGGCGCAGCTGTTCTTGACTGCTTTGCTGGTTCTGGCGGCTTAGGGTTTGAAGCTTTATCGCGCTTTGCTGATCATGCTGTGTTTTTCGAACTAGATAAAAGTGCCGCTAGCCAGCTAAAAGAAAACATTAGCACGCTTAAATTGGATAATGCCGTCGTAAAACAAGGCAATAGCCTTTCATTATTAGAACAAAACACGCAAAACGAGCAATTTGATCTAATTTTTGTTGACCCGCCATTTCGACAAAACTTGGCTGAAAAAAGTTGTTTTTTACTCGAAAAAAATAACTGGTTATCTGCCCAAGCACTTATATATGTTGAGGTCGAAAGCGAACTAAGCGACCTAAGCTCACCAGATAACTGGATGCTTTTAAAAGAAAAAACTGCCGGACAAGTAATTTGTCGACTATATCAACGCCAGACAAATTAACACTGTTTTGCAAACCTAGTTTCTGTTAATATTATTCTTTACATGTGGTGTTGCTTCGGATTACAATACCGCACCATTTTTGAACCACTTGGTCGTTATTCGATCAACTTGAGCAACGCTCATTATTTAGGTAGGTGAATTTTTAATGCCAGTAATTAAAGTAAGAGAGAACGAACCGTTTGACGTAGCACTTCGTCGCTTCAAGCGTTCATGTGAAAAAGCAGGTATCCTTTCAGAAGTTCGTCGTCGCGAGCACTATGAAAAACCAACAGCTGAGCGTAAGCGTAAAAAAGCTGCTGCAGTAAAGCGTCACATGAAGAAGCTTTCTCGCGATAACGCACGTCGCGTTAAATTATACTAATCAGTATTTGTTCTTGTATAAATGAGCCTTTTATTAACGCTAAAAGATGCGCAAAAAGATGCGATGAAGACAAAAGACAAAGAACGTCTTAAGCCTATCCGCATGGTACTTGCTGCAATCAAGCAACGTGAGATTGACGAGCAAATTACGCTTGACGACGACGGTATTACCGCTGTTTTAGTAAAGCTTGTTAAGCAACGTCGCGATTCTTACACCCAGTATATTGATGCGGGTCGTGAAGATTTAGCTGAAATTGAAGCCAGTGAGATTAAAGCACTTGAAGAATTCTTACCTCAACAATTGAGTGAAGAAGAAATCATTGCTCTTATTGACTCGGCTATAGCTGATACAAACGCAGCGGGTATGCAAGACATGGGTAAGGTAATGGGAGTTATCAAAAGCAAAGCTGAAGGTCGTGCCGATTTAGGTAAGATTTCTGGCTTAATCAAGCAACGATTAACTGCCTAACCCCCACATACAGATGTATGATTCAAGCAAACCGAGCCTAGTGCTCGGTTTCTTGCTTTTAGTCTTTCATAAACACAGTAATTGTGTTCAAATCTTATTTTACAACGCATAGATAGCGCAGGAAAAAACAACAGCTATGGCCGGAAAGATCCCTCGACAGTTTATTGATGATTTACTCGCTCGCACAGATATTGTTGAGTTAATTGATTCGAGAGTTGGCCTAAAAAAAGCAGGTAAAGACTACCAAGCCTGTTGCCCATTCCATAATGAAAAATCACCCTCTTTTACCGTTTCTCAAGATAAACAGTTTTATCACTGCTTTGGTTGTGGCGCCAATGGAAATGCAATTTCGTTTGTCATGGAATACGACAAATTAGAGTTCGTTGACGCCATTGAAGAGTTAGCGAGTATGCTCAATTTAGACGTACCTCGCGAACAAGGCACAAGCTCAGGCCCGCAACGCACCGCAGAACAAAAGCGCTCTGATTACGATTTAATGTTACATGCTGCTCGCTTTTACCAACATCAATTAAAGCATCATGCCAACTCGAAAACGGTTATCGACTATATCAAGGGTCGTGGCTTAAGTGGTGAAACAGCGAAAAAATTCATGATTGGTTATGCGCCAAGTGAATGGGAAGCGCTATGCCAGCAACTTGGCCGCAATAAAGAACAAAAAGAGCAGCTTGTAGAACTAAAGCTAGCCTCTGAAAAATCGCCTGGTCGTCAATTTGACTTCTTCCGTGATCGACTCATGTTTCCTATTCGCGATAAACGCGGTCGGGTGATTGCATTTGGTGGCCGTGTTATGCAAGCGGATCAAGGTCCTAAGTACCTTAATTCACCAGAAACCCGTATTTTCCATAAAGGCTTTGAGCTTTATGGTTTATACGAAGCCAAGCAAGCTCACAAAAAGCTCGACCATATTTTAATTGTTGAAGGCTACATGGATGTCGTTGCTTTAGCTGAGCAAGGCATCGAATATGCCGTCGCCGCCCTTGGCACAGCAACCACTGCAGAGCATATGCACACTTTATTTAGAACCACGGATAAAGTGATTTGCTGCTACGACGGTGACCGTGCTGGCCGCGATGCAGCTTGGCGAGCGCTTGAGAATGCACTGCCTTATCTTGGTGATGGTAAGTCGTTGAAGTTTGTGTTTTTACCAGATGGTGAAGACCCTGATTCACTGGTACAAAAGGAAGGTAAAGACGCTTTCGAAGCTAGGTTAAGCGAAGCGGATGATTTTACTAAGGTGCTGTTTAATAAGCTCAGCCAAGAGATAGACCTGACACAAGACGCAGGTAAAGCAAAGCTCCTTAGTGATGCCCTACCACTAATTGAAAAAATCCCGAGTGATTTTTACCAAGAGAATATTTTGGAACATCTTGGCCGCTTAATTGGTCGAACAAGAGAGCAATTAAATAATCGTGTTAAGTCACCAAAGCAACAGCATGCGATTGAGCGTAAATTTAAAATAACGCCGATGCGCCAAGCGATTGGTATTTTATTGCAACACCCAAGTTTGGCGACCAGCATTGCTTATATGCCGGAGTTAGCTGAGATGAAAATAGCCGGTATTGAGCTATTTTTACGCATTCAGCACTTAGCACTAGAACGTGAAGGTATCACCACCGCACAAATTTTAGAGTCATTTAGGGATGGCGCTGAATATGACGCGCTGGTGAAATTAGCCACTTGGCAGCATCAAATAAATGACGATCGTTTAGAGACGGTTTTTAAAAATACTTTTAAATTTATTGAAGACCAGTGTTTAAATTATCGACTAGAGACCCTATTAATAAAAGACAAGACCCAAGGCTTAAGCAGCGAAGAAAGGCTGGAATGCCACTTACTAACGCAAGCGTTAAAAGGCAGCAACAGCTAGTCAGAATTGAATAATGCTGTTATACTGTGCTATTCACTGCGTCTAGTTAGTTTTCGTGTCGCTTAATTAGTAAGCGAGCTGGCGCCTGTTGTATCAACTTTCAGAGTGGAAGAATAAATCTCTATGGATCCAACTCCTCAGTCACAATTAAAGCTTCTGATTCAAAAAGGTAAAGAGCAAGGTTATTTAACTTTTGCAGAAGTTAATGATCACCTTCCACAAGACATTATCGACTCAGATCAGGTAGAAGATATCATTAGCATGATTAATGATATGGGTATCAAGGTAAGTGAAAACGCACCTGATGCCGATGAATTAATGATGCAAGAAACAACGACAGACGAAGACGCAGCAGAAGCCGCGGCAGCTGCACTTGCGACTGTAGAAAAAGAGATCGGTCGAACAACTGACCCTGTACGTATGTATATGCGTGAAATGGGTACTGTTGAACTTCTTACGCGTGAAGGCGAAATCGTAATCGCTAAGCGTATTGAGGAAGGTATTAACCAAGTACAGATTTCAGTTGCTGAATACCCAGAAGCAATTACTTATCTACTAGAGCAATGGGACAAATTCGAAGCTGAAGAAATGCGCTTAAGCGATATTATCTCTGGCTTCTTTGATCCTAATAATGAAGACGAATCACAAATTTCTGCAACACACATCGGTTCTGAGTTAAACGAAGAGCAACTCGACGAAGAAGACGACGAAGACGATGATGACGAAGATAGTGATGATGATAGCGATGATGATAACGATGGCGACACAGGTCCAGATCCTGAAGAAGCCCGTATTCACTTCGAAAACTTACGTGAGCTTTATAACAAAGCACGCGAAACGTTCGAAGAAAAAGGTCGCTCACACCCTGACTCACTTGTAGCTATTGCAGAAATCGGCGAACTATTTAAAACATTTAAATTAGTGCCAAAACAGTTTGACCGCATGGTTAACAACATGCGTGAAATGATGGACCGCGTTCGTGTACAAGAACGTATCATCATGAAGCAAGCTGTACAAATTGCTAAGTTACCGAAAAAGAACTTTATCAAGCACTTTGCAAATAACGAAACAGACACAAGCTGGATCGACCTTGAGATTGCTGCAAACGAGAAATACTCAGTAGCACTTGAATCAGTTAAACCAGAAATAATTCGTTGCATCAGCAAACTAAGTGCAATTGAAGAAAGCACAGGTCTTAGCATCGAACGAATTAAAGATATCAACCGCCGTATGAGTATTGGTGAAGCGAAAGCTCGCCGTGCGAAGAAAGAAATGGTTGAAGCGAACTTACGTCTTGTAATTTCAATTGCGAAAAAATACACCAACCGTGGTTTACAATTCTTAGACCTTATCCAAGAAGGTAATATTGGTCTAATGAAAGCGGTTGATAAGTTCGAATACCGCCGTGGTTATAAGTTCTCAACTTATGCAACATGGTGGATCCGTCAAGCAATCACACGTTCGATTGCTGACCAAGCACGCACCATCCGTATTCCTGTGCACATGATTGAGACGATCAACAAGTTAAACCGTATCTCTCGTCAAATGCTACAAGAGATGGGGCGTGAGCCGAGCCCAGAAGAATTAGCTGAGCGTATGTTAATGCCTGAAGACAAGATCCGTAAGGTACTTAAGATCGCTAAAGAGCCTATTTCAATGGAAACACCAATCGGTGATGATGAAGATTCGCACTTAGGTGACTTCATTGAAGATACCACAATCGATTCACCTATTGATTCTGCAACCATGGAATCACTACGTGGCGCAACAAACGATGTACTAGCGGGCTTAACAGCACGTGAAGCTAAAGTATTACGTATGCGTTTCGGTATCGACATGAACACTGACCATACATTAGAAGAAGTAGGTAAACAATTTGACGTAACACGTGAGCGTATTCGTCAAATCGAAGCGAAAGCGTTACGTAAATTACGTCACCCTTCTCGCTCTGACTTACTGAAAAGCTTCTTAGATGCTAAGTAATTTAGTATCGCGTTATTAACTAAAAGGCCGCTGTTGCGGCCTTTTTTCTATTCGAGAGATATTCATGGCTTGGATCCAAATTCGCATCAATGCAAACGCAGACAACGCTGAATTAATCAGCGACTTACTCATGGACACTGGCAGTGCCTCAGTCACTTATGTTGATGCCAAAGATACTCCTATTTATGAGCCAAAGCTTGGTACTGTGCAGTTATGGGCTGATACCACAGTGATTGGCCTGTATGACGCAAACCATGATATGGACAGCGTTGTAGCAACATTAAATGCTGAAGCAACACTCGCCGATAAGCTCGTTTATAAAATTGAACAGCTTGAAGATAAAGATTGGGAACGTGAATGGATGGATAACTTCCACCCTATTCAATTTGGTGATCGCTTATGGATCTGTCCAAGTTGGCGCGATATTCCCGACCCTGATGCGGTTAATGTATTGCTCGACCCTGGCCTTGCTTTTGGCACAGGTACCCATGCAACCACTGCGCTTTGTTTAAAGTGGCTAGAAAGCCAAGATTTAACAGGTAAAACCGTGGTCGACTTTGGTTGTGGCTCAGGTATTTTAGGAATTGCGGCGATCAAACTCGGGGCAGAGCGTATGATCGGTATCGATATAGATCCTCAAGCCCTTGAAGCAAGCCGCGATAATGCAAAACGTAATGGCGTTGCAGATAAACTTGAAGTGTATTTACCTGAAGATCAACCAGAGTTTACAGCCGATATTGTGGTTGCAAACATCTTAGCTCAACCACTTCGTGAACTACATGAAGTGATTTTAGGTCTTTTAAAACCGAATGGTAAAATTGCTATGTCAGGAATTTTAGAAGAACAAGCTCAGTCTGTAGCCGATGTTTATGCCCCGTTTTTAGCACTTGATGAAGTGGCTGTTGAAGGTGAATGGACCCGTGTCAGCGGCGTCAAAAAAGCTTAAACAGCACTAGAGCATTTACTCAAACATAATAGGTAAAGCCTATATTTAACAGGCTTTACCTTATTTTTACAGTTAATCGTTTCGCACTTTTTTGCGAGT
The DNA here is from genome assembly GCF_041414715.1 of Pseudoalteromonas sp. DY56-GL22. NCBI lineage: Bacteria > Pseudomonadati > Pseudomonadota > Gammaproteobacteria > Alteromonadales > Pseudoalteromonadaceae > Pseudoalteromonas > Pseudoalteromonas sp. DY56-GL22. The sequence continues at coordinate 310,619 of NZ_JANHZR010000003.1, forward strand.
AAAAAAATTTCTGTTTAAATATCAAACAAATCAACCTACCCGTCAAACTGTTATCAAAAGTCAATACGAAAAGGGCAAAAAAAAGTCACTTTTGTTCAATTTATAGCCTTTGATTTTTGCAAAAAAAACCGTAAACTTAGCGCCCCTTGAAAAGAGGCCAATTGAATAACAGTGCGTATCGGTTCATACCAACTTGAGAACAATGTAATTGTCGCGCCAATGGCAGGCATTACAGACAGACCATTTAGACAACTTTGCCGTCGCTTAGGTGCGGGCCTTGCTGTTTCTGAAATGCTCTCGTCAAACCCGAAAGTATGGAAAACTGAAAAATCGATGAACCGTATGGATCACAGCGGTGAATCGGGAATTCGTTCGGTGCAAATCGCCGGAGCCGATCCTGAGCTTATGGCACAGGCAGCACAATTCAATGTCAGCAATGGTGCACAGATCATAGATATCAATATGGGGTGCCCAGCTAAAAAAGTGAATAAGAAACTCGCAGGCTCTGCCTTATTACAGTTTCCTGAATTAGTACAAGAGATACTCGATGCCGTTGTAAACGCTGTTGATGTCCCTGTCACTTTAAAAATCCGTACTGGATGGGATCAGGATAACCGTAATGGTGTCGAGATTGCGAGAATAGCTGAACGTTATGGCATTGCCTCACTGGCAGTACATGGGCGAACGCGCGCATGTATGTATAAAGGTGAAGCAGAGTACGCCACAATTAGGGATATTAAACGTTCAGTGTCTATCCCTGTCGTTGCCAATGGTGATATTACTTCACCAGAAAAAGCAAAGCAGGTTTTGGATTATACGGGTGCAGATGCCATTATGATTGGTCGAGCCGCCCAAGGTCGCCCTTGGATTTTTAGGGAGATAGACCACTATTTGCGAACTGGAGAACATTTGCCAGCACCTGAAATTGCAGAGGTGCGTAGCATTTTGATGGAGCATTTAGACAATCTACATCAGTTTTACGGGGAGCCAATGGGAGCGCGTATCGCTCGAAAGCATGTATCTTGGTATTTGCAAACCCATGACAGTGACGGTCAGTTTAGGCGAGTATTTAATGCGTTAGATAACCCACAGGCACAAGTCGACGCATTAGAAGAATACTTTAAAACACTAGCAGCTAACTAAGAAAGAAAGAGACATATAACGATGTTCGAACAAAACGTGACTTCTCCATTTATCACAAACCCTCATGTACAGTCACACGAGAAACCACAGCCGTTGCGTGATGCAGTGAAAAAAGCTGTTCATCACTACTTAAAGCAACTTAATGGTCAAGACGTACAAGACGTATACGACCTTGTTCTTTCTGAGCTAGAAGCACCATTACTTGAAGAAGTAATGACGTACACGCGTGGTAACCAAACTCGTGCTGCAATCTTACTAGGTATCAACCGTGGTACTTTACGTAAGAAGCTTAAAAAATACGGCATGAACTGATACCAGTTGTATTGAAACCGTAATCATTCTAACGAGCTAAATAAGTCCCTAACTGCGTTAAAAATTTCTTATGTAGAATAACTACACTGCAAAATTTTTGCCTTGTTATTGACTTATTTCTCTGTCGTTATAATTGCTTACTAATCCAATACAACTGATATAAAAGTTTTTAAAGAACTGATATAAAAGTTTTGAAAAAAGCACCTTAGGGTGCTTTTTTTATAGCTGTTAAAAACTATGCAAAATCCTCACGCTTTAAACGTCGTTTTTTAAAGCAGATTCAGTTAAAATACCGCCTTTCTAAGCTAGCTCAAACATTGAGGTAATCAAAACTACAATGGATACACATCGTCCAATTCGTCGCGCACTATTAAGTGTGTCAGATAAAACCGGTATCGTTGAATTTGCTCGCGCTCTTGAAGCACAAGGCGTGGATATTTTATCAACTGGCGGTACTTGCAAATTACTTGCTGATAACGGCATCAAAGTCACTGAAGTATCTGACCATACTGGTCACCCTGAGATCATGGATGGTCGCGTAAAAACACTTCATCCAAAAATTCACGGCGGCATCTTAGCGCGTCGCGGTCAAGATGAAGACGTAATGAGCGAGAATAACATCTCTGCTATCGATATCGTTGTAGTTAACTTATACCCCTTCGCAAACACTGTTGCGAAAGAAGACTGCAGCCTAGAAGATGCGATTGAAAACATTGATATCGGTGGTCCAACTATGGTTCGCGCTGCGGCGAAAAACCATAAAGACGTAACTATCGTGGTAAATGCAAAAGATTACGACCGCGTGATCAGCGAAATGCAAAGCAACAACGGTTCAACAACGTATAAAACACGTTTTGATCTAGCTATTGCTGCTTACGAGCACACAGCTCAGTACGATGGCATGATTGCAAACTACTTCGGCAAGATGGTTCCTGACTACACAGAGGAAGCTGCTGAAGAGACTAAGTTCCCACGCACTATCAACATGCAGTTCACTAAGAAGCAAGATATGCGCTACGGTGAGAACTCACACCAAGACGCTGCTTTTTATGTTGAAAACGACTTAACTGAAGCATCTGTTGCGACGGCAGTTCAACTGCAAGGTAAAGCACTTTCTTACAACAACATTGCTGATACTGACGCAGCATTAGAGTGTGTAAAAGAATTCGACGTACCAGCGTGTGTTATCGTAAAACATGCGAACCCTTGTGGTGTGTCAATTGGTGACAACATTCTTGAAGCTTATGATCGTGCATTCAAAACTGACCCTACATCAGCATTTGGTGGCATCATCGCATTCAATAAAGAACTTGATGCAGACACAGCTGAAGCAATTGTTGCTCGTCAATTCGTTGAAGTTATCATTGCACCTAAAGTATCTGAAGCAGCTGCACAAATCGTATCTGCTAAGCAAAACGTACGTTTATTAGAGTGTGGTGAGTGGTCTGGTAATGCAACAGGTCACGACATCAAGCGTGTTAATGGCGGTATTCTAGTTCAAGACCGCGACCTAGGCATGGTAACGCAAGGCGACCTTAAAGTTGTATCTAAGCGTCAACCAACTGAGCAAGAATTAAAAGATCTTTTATTCTGCTGGAAAGTAGCTAAATTCGTTAAGTCTAACGCAATCGTTTATGCACGTGACGGTATGACGATTGGTGTAGGTGCAGGCCAAATGAGCCGTGTTTACTCAGCTAAAATTGCGGGTATCAAAGCCGCTGACGAAAACCTTGAAGTTAAAGGTTCAGTTATGGCATCGGATGCATTCTTCCCATTCCGTGACGGTATTGATGCAGCAGCAGAGGCTGGCATTACCGCAGTTATTCAACCAGGTGGCTCAATGCGCGATGAAGAAGTTATCGCTGCAGCTGACGAAGCTGGTATGGCAATGGTATTTACAGGTATGCGCCATTTCCGCCACTAATCACATAAAGGGTTAAGCAAATAGCTTAACCCTTTTTGTTTGCCACAAATTCACGTATTCTGATTAATAATAATTACCCATATAATGAAGGAATAGATGATGAAATTTGCCGTAAAAACGTTACTCGTTGCCAGCCTTGCACTGACATCAGCACAGGCTCTAAGCCATTCTCATGAATCAGCGCTTACACAAGCCGTGCAATCAAGTGAACGTGATGCTAAAAATAGCGCACGTGATAAATATCGCCATCCAGTTGAGACACTTGAGTTCTTTGGCTTTAAGCCAAACATGACCGTTGTTGAAATTGCGCCGGGCGGTGGTTGGTACAGCGAAATCCTTGCGCCAGCTGTAAAAGGCCATGGTGTTTACTACGCGGCACATTTCCCTGCTGATTCTGAGGTGGGTTATTACCAACGTTCATTAGCTGGTTTTAAGAAAAAGATGAGCGATGACGCACGCTTCAGTGAAGTTAAACTAACTGAATTTGCACCAGTAACACATCTTGATATTGCACCAGCGGGTAGCGCAGATCTTGTCTTAACATTTAGAAATGTACACAACTGGTACATGGGTAAAGATAAAGAAGGCGCGTTAAGTGCGTTTAAAGCATTTTATAAAGCACTTAAACCAGGCGGCACTTTAGGTGTGGTTGAACACCGTCTACCTGAAGCGCGCAGCGATGAAGATCAGAAATCATCAGGTTATATGAAGCAAAGCTATGTAGTTGATATTGCAAAGCAAGCTGGCTTTGAACTGGTGGCAAGCAGTGACATTAACGCAAACCCACTTGATACAGCAGATCACCCTAAAGGGGTGTGGACACTACCACCAAGCCTTCGTTTAGGCGAGCAAGATGCCGCGAAGTATAAAGCGATTGGTGAAAGTGATCGTATGACGCTGAAGTTTAAAAAACCGCTATAAATAGGATTATACGCCATGAATGTACTTGTCATCGGCAGTGGCGGCCGCGAACACGCTCTTGCGTTTAAGGCTGCACAAAATACTAAAGTAAACACCGTTTTCGTAGCTCCTGGTAACGCAGGTACTGCACTAGAGCCAAAACTTGAAAACGTTGCTATCAACGTTGAAGACCTAGCAGGTTTAGTTACTTTTGCTAAAGAAAACAACGTTGAGTTAACTATTGTTGGTCCAGAAGTACCGCTTGTTTTAGGTGTAGTTGATACATTCCGTGAAAACGGTCTAGCTATCTTTGGCCCAACAGCAGGTGCTGCACAGCTAGAAGGCTCTAAGTCATTCACTAAAGACTTCTTAGCACGTCACGATATTCCAACAGCTGATTACCAAACGTTTGAGCAAATCGACCCAGCACTGGCTTACCTAAAAGAAAAAGGTGCGCCAATTGTAGTTAAAGCTGACGGCTTAGCAGCAGGTAAAGGCGTTATCGTTGCGATGACAGAGCTTGAAGCTGAAGAAGCTATCCGCGATATGCTTGCAGGCAACAGCTTTGGTGAAGCGGGAAGCCGTGTAGTTATCGAAGAGTTCTTAGAAGGTGAAGAAGCTTCTTTCATCGTGATGGTTGATGGCAAAAACGTACTGCCATTTGCAACTAGCCAAGACCACAAACGCGCTTACAACGGTGACCAAGGTCCAAACACTGGTGGCATGGGTGCATACTCACCGGCTCCAGTTGTTACAGATGAAATTCACCAACGTATTATGAACGAAGTGATCAATCCAACAGTTGAAGGTATGGCAAAAGAAGGCCACCCTTACACTGGTTTCTTATACGCTGGTTTAATGATCACCGCTGATGGTACGCCAAAAGTAATCGAATACAACTGTCGTTTTGGCGACCCTGAAACACAACCTATGATGCTTCGTCTTAAGTCTGACCTTGTTGAACTTATCGAAGCGGCTAACCGTGAAGAACTAGATAAAACAGCAATCGAGTTCGACCCACGTGCAGCAGTCGGTGTTGTATTAGCAGCTAAAGGCTACCCAGATAGCTACCCGAAAGGTGATGCAATCAACGGCTTGCAAGTTACTTACCCTGAAGGTGAGAAAGTATTCCACGCAGGGACTAAGCAGGACGGCGACAACGTAGTAACAGCTGGCGGTCGTGTACTGTGTGCTACGGCACTTGGCAACACAGTAACTGAAGCGCAGCAACGTGCTTATAAACTAGTTGATCAAATCAGCTGGGAAGGCATGGAATATCGTACTGATATCGCCTATCGAGCAATTGCTCGCGAACAGAATTAAGGTCAAACCAGTCTAATTCTGAAAAAAGCGCAGTTTATCTGCGCTTTTTTAATGCTACACTATGAGAACATTTACCTAGATAAAGAACTAATTTTGAATAATAAAGCACTGAAATATAACTTTGTTTCATTTCTTATTCTAACAATTTTGTTTTTTATCATTGCTACCCTAGCTGCACATTTAGCCAGCCCTACCCGCTACACCATAGATAAAACAGCCCCCATCTACAGTAATACGGCGTATCGAATAGATAGCAGTAAAGCGCTAACACTCGAGCAGTTTTTAGCTGAGCCAGACAAGCTTAAACATCGCCCTTTTAAAGATGTTGAATGGGATTTAGCAGCGCAAGATTATTGGTTAAAGCTTGATTTAGAAAACCGTCAAGCTAAGCCTGTGGAGCTGGCGATTCACTTTGATAACCCTATGGTTGATTACCTTAGCGTTTATCATGTTGATGATACAGGGCAGCTTATAGATACAACCGAGCTAGGTGATAAAGTCTCTGGCCTTAGTTTGTTTCAATACAGTACACCGCACAGCATGCTCACCATGCAGGGCTATGAACAAACATCCCTCATTATAAAAATAGATACGGTTGGGATTAGCAAAACACCTATTAATATTTATGGTGAAAAAGAGTTTCAAGACCTACTACGTTCGCAATCAGGAATTTGGGGGATCTTCATTGGTGTGCTGATCATGGCAGCTCTGTATAACTTGGTATTATTTTTAGGGATCCGTGACCGCGTCTATCTTATTTATATAGGCTACATCATCTCAGCACTACTACTTATGGGCTCAGTGCTCGGCTTTGGTTTTTATTTATGGCCGTTATCGTGGCAAATCTTTTTTAATGAGCAAGTGGTCTTCAGTAACTACGCGATTGCATTTTTCACCGTCGCCTTTTGCACCATGTTCTTACGCTACCATAAAGACAATTGCCGCTTATACAAACTCAGTATCAGCTTTTTAGCCTTGCTGTTCAGCCTCGGTTTGCTCAGCTTTTTTATGTTGGAATACCATTCCTCGAAAATCTTTTTTGCCATCATGGTGCCGTTATACATTTTATGTATTTGCATGATTTACAAAAAGTTGGTGAGTGGTTTTCGGTGGGCAAAGTTTTATGTCATGTCGTGGGTGCCACTGATTGTAGGCGCAGCCATTCAGCCGTTAGAACTAACGGGCTTTATTCCCTACAGTTTTGCTGTTAGGCACATATTTTTAGTCGCCATTCTCTGTGAGATTGTGCTTATGGCAATGGCGCTGGCAGACCGTGTTCGTTATCAACGTGAAAAAGCGCTGTATCATGCAACCCATACGCAACAAACTGAGCTACTCAACCAAGCAATGCTCAAACAAGCCTATATGGCGATTACCTCGGAGCAAAGACTCGCTAACCTTTGTTTAGTGAAAATAGAGCAATTCAATGCCCTTATGAGCATTCTAAAGCCAAGCCAAAGCAGCCAAATAATTATCACTGTTGCCCAATCGCTAGAGCATCAAATTAATAAAAATAGGCAATTTATTAATTTAGAATCAGCGTTAGATAACAGTCCAAAAGTGGCTGACTTAGGCAATGGTGTACTGGCTTTTATTTCGACCAAAATTCAATCGAAAGCAGAAATCTATCAAGAACTTAGCAATATATGCAAGCAGCTACCTAAGCAATATAAAGTGGCAGGCTTAGACCTTCAGCTTTATTACCGCTATAGCATTACTGAACCGGTGAGTGATGATGGCTTTGATATTTGGCTGCAACGTGGCTACTTAGGTTTATCGCAAAAACATCAAAATATAGACTTTAGTAAAGCTCATATTGATATGGATGTGAGCCTTGCTGCTGAGTTACAACAAGCAATGCGAAGTAATACCTTAGCTATTTACTTACAACCCATTATTAGTTTACGCAGCGGTGCTATTTCTGGTGCAGAGGCATTATTACGCTGGCCAACAGCAGGTAAACATCTTGATATTGAGCAACTCATTTTATTGGCTGAGCGCACTGGTTTAATTAACGAATTGAGCTTATGGGTGATTGATCAGGCTTGCCTAGCCGCTGCAAAGCTTAATCGACAAGGCTATCGCGACCATACCATTAGCGTTAATTTAAGTGCTAAGAATCTCGCGATCCCTAAGCTGGTCGAAAAAGTCGAAAACACCATTCTAAAACATGGCATTACTGCGGATCAGTTAAAGTTTGAATTAACTGAGTTTGCGCTTATAAAGAACCATGATGAAATGGTCAGCTTTATCAGCGAACTCAATAAACTCGGTAGCAAGGTGGTACTCGATGATTTTGGTACTGGTTACTCGTCGTTAAACTACTTAGTAAATTATTCTTTTAGTACGATTAAAGTCGATAAGAGCTTTATTCTGGATTTAGTGAATAACACTACCAACCAAGTGGTGGTAAAAACGGCCATTGATATGGCCCATAACCTTGATATGAATATCACCATCGAAGGCATTGAAGACCAAGAAACAGAAAAAATGCTGATCAAGATGGGCGCAGATCAAGGGCAAGGCTATTATTACAGCAAAGCGGTGCCGATTAATGAGTATCTAAGCTTTATTGCCTCACAATTTAAATAGGCCGTGTTACACTGCCCTTTTTTAACATCTTTAGGGGCCATGTAAAGATGCAAGGTACGATCAGAAAATTAAAGTCGACACTGACCTCTCCTGTCGAATATCAATTACCTATCGGTGATGAGCTAGTTTCATTAAATGACTATATTGGTAAGCCGCTCACGCTGACTTTCACCGGCAATATTTTTTGCTGTAACTGTGGTAAGAAAACCAAGAAAAGCTACTCTCAAGGCCACTGTTTTGTGTGTATGCGCAAACTGGCTAGCTGTGACATGTGTATCATGAAACCTGAAACGTGTCACTTTGATAAGGGCACCTGTCGTGAGCCACAGTGGGGTGAAGAAAACTGCATGATCCCGCATTACGTGTATTTAGCCAACACCTCAGGCCTAAAAGTAGGTATTACCCGCCATACTCAAATTCCTACACGCTGGATTGACCAAGGTGCGACGCAAGCTTTACCTATCTTCAAAGTACAAACCCGCCTTCAATCGGGTTTAGTTGAGGTTGCTTTAGCCGAGTTTATTGCTGATAAAACCAATTGGCGAAACATGCTAAAAGGCCAATCTGAAGCGATTGATTTAAAAGCTGCGGCAGCAGAGTTGATCCCACAAATTGATGCTAAGCTGAGTGAACTTGCAGAGCTATTTGGCGCAACAGCCATTGAAAAGCTCGATGAAGAGGTGGTCGAGCTAGACTACCCAGTAAGTGAATACCCAAGCAAGATCAGCTCTTTCAATTTTGATAAAGCACCAGAAGTATCAGGTATTTTAAAAGGCATTAAAGGCCAGTACTTAATTTTTGATACTGGCGTCATTAATATTCGTAAGTTCACTTCTTACGAAATTAGCCTAGCTTAGGCTCTTTTTTCGGTATTGAGATAAAAGTCATACCATTGTTGCTTCGCTATTGGGCGGCAAAAGTAATAGCCTTGAATGGTATCGCAGTTAAGTGAACGTAAGTAATTTAACTGCTCTACCTTCTCTACTCCTTCCGCGACAACATGAATACTCAAGCTTTTCGCCAGGCTAATAATCGCCGTGACAATTTCACTATTACCGTATTCATCTGGCACTTTTGCGATAAAGCTGGCATCAATTTTTAACGTATCAATTGGCAGTTTGGTTAAGTAGCTTAAAGCCGAATAGCCCGTGCCAAAGTCATCTAACGTTATATGCACGCCTAACTTTTTAAGCGCGAGTAACTCTTGCTTAGCCTCACTAAAGTGGCTGATAAAACAGCTTTCAGTAAGCTCTACTTCAAGCTTGTGTGGGTCTACATCGTAACGCTCGAGTAAGCGCTCAACATTTGATGCTAGTTGCCCCTGACGTAAGTGATTAGCCGAAATATTAATTGCTAAGCGCCCTGCTTCAATGCCTTGTTGCTGCCATTTTTCTAACTCTTTACAAGCTTGCTCGATGACCCATAAATCAAGCTTCACAATTAGGCCAAGCTCTTCAGCAAGAGGAATAAATTTAGCGGGTGATATAACCCCTAGGTTTGGCTCATGCCAACGTAAAAGCGCCTCTACCCCTAAAATTTTGCCAGAATTTAACTGCTGCTTAGGCTGGAAATAAAGCTCAAACTCATCGCTTTCGATGGCGTTTTGTAATCGGCTCATCATAGCCAATCGCTCTAAAGAACGTGCATTCATCGCAGGTTTGAATAATTGAAATGAATTACGCCCCACTTCTTTAGCACGGTACATAGCAATATCGGCATGCTTGAGCAACGTAGCGCTATCTACGCCATCATCAGGGAAAACTGCAGCGCCAATTGAGGCTGTAATTGCAACCACATGCTCGTTAATAGCAAGCGGCATACTCACTTGCTGTAATACTTGTTCGGCAAAGTTGAGCAGTGTTTCAACCCGATTTACTTCACATAACAGGACAAACTCATCGCCACCTAAGCGCGCAAGAGTATCCCCTTCAGGAAGAATTGATAAAATACGCTCTGCTACTTGCTGTAATAAGTTATCGCCAGCGTCATGCCCTAAACTGTCGTTCACCTCTTTAAAGCGGTCTAAGTCGATAAACATCACCGCTAATAGATCATGGTTTCGTTTGGCGCTGCTAAGAGCTATTGAGAGTCTGTCATGAAATAAGCGCCGATTAGGCAAGCCTGTCAGTTCATCGTAATAGGCGAGCTGGGCAATTTTTTCTTCTGCACGCTTGCGCTCTGTAATGTCGCTAAAAATTGCCGCATAAAGTACTTCATCAAAGTTAGGATCTTTAATCTGGATAATGGTGAGCCACTCGACAAACTCTTCACCATCTTTTTTGCAATTGCAGATCTCCCCCTGCCAGACCCCTTCGTATTCAATGGCATGCCACATCTTTTGATAAAACGAACGGCTATGTTTTGTAGAGCTTAAAATATTAGGGCGCTTTCCAATTACTTCATGCTCAGCAAAGCCGGTCAATTTAGTAAAAGCAGGGTTAACTTGAATAATCGTGCCGTCTTTACGGGTTAGCATTATGCCATCGAGTGAGGCATCAATAATTTTATTTGCCAAAAACAAGTTACGTTGTGACTTTTGCAAAGCAATATCACGCTGCTCAATTGCCCGCTCAAGTTCGCAGCAATAAGCTGACTCGATCTCAGTGATCAAATCAGCAAATGAAATCACCCCGCAAATTTCATCATCTCTGACCACCAAATGACGCACATTACGATCTGTCATAGTGCGATACGCATCAAATAAACTGCTTTCACAATCAATTTCAATTAACGGGTAGCTAGCATATTGCCAACAAGGATTTAGCCACTCGGTTTGAATGATCAGCTCAACAATATCACGCTGAGTAATAATACCGTGCAGTTCAAGCTCTCGGTTATAAACCAATACACTATCAAGGCGGCCAGCGCGCATCAGTTGCACAACCTCTTCTATCGGTGTTTGCGCATCAACTATCTCTAGATCAGTGCGATACTGCTCATGAATAGGTCGAAATTGTAGGTAGTGGTCCAAACCTTGGTTATGCACAATATCAGATAAGTTCAACATACCTGCAGGCTGGTTCTCGCTATCCATCACCAATAAATGACGAATACCATGCTGTTGAAAACGCAGGGTTGCATCACTGACTGAGCATTGATTCGGCACTGTAATAACAGGCGCTGACATGACTTCGTGAATGGCAAGGTTCTTATAGAGCGGGCTGCTGATGTCAATTTTCAAACAATCAGCCTCAGTCCAAATCCCAACCACGGATTGCTCATGCTTGATAAAAATCGCCGTTACATTGTGAACATGCATCAACCTCACCGCATCGACCAAAGGCGTATGCGCAGGACACGATACCAGCTTTTGCGAAAAAACATCACTCACCTTTTGATGTCGTCTTGGTTGATTCATAAGTAGACTTTCCTAGTTCTTACATGAATTGGCAATTATAATCATTTCAACCTCGGCAGCTTTGACACAGGACAATAAATGCACTCATCATTTCCTAAGATTATTTTTACAGACCATGAATTAGCATTAGTTGAAGACGAAGCCGATATAGAAAGCTTTTTTTATGGCTTAAGTGAAGAGCAACAGCAAGAAACGATGCTACTTTTGGCAACAGGGCAGTATGTCAACTTGCAAGGAGAAAGCGTGAAAGCGTTAACTGACGTTGAACTTGCGAATAAAGTAACAGAGCATCTAACACAAGAGGGAGTATGCTGTTTAAGTAAGGTTACTAAGCTTACACCAACGCAAGCCTTTGCGATGCTGGCAGATTAAGGCGCACCCACCAGCGCTTTAATGTGCGCAACAGCACTGCGACCAAGGGCTGATAAAGCATAGCCCCCTTCAAGATAAGAGATAATCCCCTTGCAATCTTGTTGCTGACAAAACTCTGCTAATTGGGTGGTTAGCCATGCATAATCATCTTCAACAAACTTCAGGCTTGCCATGTCATCTTCAAGGTGAGCATCAAAACCAGCACTAATAAACAACAGTTCAGGTTTAAATTCATTGAGTTTTGGTAGCCACTGCTCAAGGTAAACAGCTTTTAAGTCATTACCATCACTGGCAATTGGCAGCGGTGAGTTAACTAATGTCGCGTTATTTTCAACCGCAGTATTTGGGTAAAAAGGGTGTTGAAACAAAGAGCAAAACAACACATTATCATCATCTAAAAAGATATCTTGCGTGCCATTACCGTGGTGTACATCAAAGTCCAAAATAGCGATACGTTTTACACCTTTGCTTTGCGCGTACTTCACAGCAATGGCTAGGTTATTAAAAACGCAAAAACCTGCAGAGGTGCTACGGTTTGCATGATGCCCTGGCGGTCTAACCGAGCAAAATGCGGCATCCAGTTTATCAGCAAGGATTTCATCAACGGCGAGTAATCCAGCGCCAACGGCTCGTTCAATCGCTTTCAGTGAATCTGGGCACAGCCATGTGTCGCCGTCTAATTCAGCAAGCCCTTCAGCGGGAATTGTTTGCTCTACGTGACTAACCAAAGATTCATCATGAGCAAGTAAAAAGTCGTCGCGGCTGGCTTTAGGAGCTTGTAAGTGAGTAATTGCTATATCAACACCACTTGCTAGCAAGCGGTCGGTGATCACATCTAAACGCGCAGGGCATTCAGGGTGATCCTCAATCATTTTATGTTTACGACAAAATGGATGTGAGATAACTGCCGTTCTCATAATACGCTCCTTGAATTATTTTCCCTCAGTATAACAAAGCCACCTAATGGTGGCTTTGCGACTTTGGTTTACTTTTTAGCGCGTAAATCTAAATTCCTAAAATCAAAACTAAAGTCTGTAACCGCCGTTGAGACAGCGCGCATTTTTGCACTACTCACTCGGTTATCAGGGCTCATTTGAAACTCAATGTAAGCATCGGCTTCAAGTAACTTTTCATCCCACTTAACAATAAACGTATTGCCCGTGTAATGCTCAAGCTGACCTTTCAAACGCTTTGTATGAGTAAAATCAATACGTAGCTGACCATTTAACTCCTCGATTACCACATCACCATACCAGTTATCGTGTAGAGTGCCTGTGTAGTTGATATTTGGTAGTTTCGCTTGATAATCAGCAGGTGTTTCTGGTTTTGCGTTTGCGTAAGCTTCTTTTTTACCTTCAAAGTGCTTTTTGGCAAGCTCTTCAACCCAGTCTTTATCTTCAAGATTTAATGCATCTTCTAATACTTCGTAAGTCACCGCAGAGAGCGCGCTGAATGCTTGCTGGTTACTAAGAATAACAATACCGAGGTTTTTCTCTGGTAATAATGTCACTTGAGACACCATGCCTAAGATACCACCACCATGGCCTAGCTTTTTAATGCCGTGGAAATCTTCAATGCTCCAGCCTAAACCATAACCTCTAAACTGTTGGTGGTAAGCTTCATAAGCACTTTTTGATGCCATTGACATAATGTGCGGATGCCACATTTGTTGCTGTTGCTTTTCAGTGAATAACTGCTGGCCATTTGGCATTTTGCCATGTGCAAGCTGCGTGCGTAGCCATTGGCTCATATCGCTTACGCTTGATGCAATCGCACCAGCGCCACGGAAATCTTCAAGGTAGTTCACAAAAAATGGGTGTAGTTGGCCATCCATTGGAATATGACCCGTCGCCCAGTTTTTATTGCTACTAGGGATACGTGAAAAACCTGCGCGTGAGTTTTTCATATCAAGTGGCTGAAGAATATTCTTCTCGATGTAATCATTCCAGCTCATGCCAGAGACACGGGCTACCACTTCACCGGCAGTGACAAACATTAAGTTGTTATAGGCATATTTACTACGAAAGCTACTCGCTGGTTTTAAGTATTTTAGCCCTGCGATAATTTCATCAATCGATTTGTCAGTATCTGGCCAAATCATTAAATCGCCTTGCCCTAAACCCAAACCGCTACGGTGGCTTAATAAATCGCGAATGGTCATTTCACGTGTTACGTAAGGGTCATACAGACGAAACTCAGGAAGATGATCAATTACTTTGTCATCCCAGCTAAGCTTACCTTCATCAATTAATTTAGCTAACGCTGCTGCGGTAAATGCTTTGGTGTTTGACGCGATACCGAATAAGGTGTCTTTATTTACTTTTTTACCGGTATCAAGGTGAGATACACCAAAACCTTTTGCTAACACGACCTGGTCATTTTCAACAATCGCTACAGCCATACCCGGTACGTCAAAACGTGCCATTGACGTTTCGATTACTTTTTCAATTTTTTTAGTATCAATATCGGCATAACTGTAAAACGAACAGCTCGATAACAGCGCCGCTGCAACGGCTAATTTACGAAATATCATAATATCCCTTGGTGATTTTTATTGTTGTGAATAGCGAACTCTTTCGCTGCTCGGGTTTTATCTGGATCATCGCAACTTGGTCTTGCGAGTATTGCTTCACTGTAATGATTTGGTACACCTGCTTCAAGCGCTCCGCGATGAACATGCTGAAGATACCAGTCGAATGGCAGTAAAGACTCATCTAAGGTGTTAGCGATATAACAATGGGCAGCAAGTTGCTCGCCATCTAGTAGTTCAACGGTGATATCTACACAGTCATAACGCGGCCCTTCGATATCATCAAGAATCGACTTTTCAGCTTCGTTTAACTGATACACAACACCATATACCAAGGCATCTGGCTGATCAGTTTTGCGCACGCTACATTTTGCAGAGCCGTCGGTACTTACCATATCAAACGTCAGCTCATAGCCCTTTAAAATAGCTGTGCCTACCCGCTTTGCTTCAGGCAGCCTTGCCAGCAATCTGCTCGATGACATATTTGAACCAAATGAAAAGTTATATAGCGTCATACTTACCTCACACAACAACGCGAATAGCTAAGGCAATTAAGATCACACCAATGCCTCTATCAAACCAGTATCCGCTTTTTAAGAAAAATGCTCGCACTGATGCTTTTGATAACACCAATGATAAAAATGAAAACCACAGCCAAGTCGCCATTGCCATATACACGCCATAACCAGCCTGCACTACAACAGGTGTTTCAGGGCTTATTACAAGAGTAAACAACGACATAAAAAACAGTGTTGCTTTGGGATTAAGGGCATTGGTAAAAAAGCCGCGTCGAAATGCTTTATACACAGATTCAGGCTCAGCAGGAGAAAGGGTTTGCTGTTCACTATCGCTAGGTTTTGCGCTTCGTAAAGCTTGCACACCCAAGTATGCCAAATAAGCCCCCGCAAGGTATTTTAAAGCCATGAATAAGCTAGGTGACTGGGATAAAATTAATGCCACACCTAATACACAATAAGCAATATGCAGCAAAATAGCCGCACCAACCCCTGCACTGGTCCAAAGCGCATTTTTACGACCTTGTTGAATACTTTGCTTTAGTACAATTGCAAAGTCAGGGCCTGGGCTTGCTACCGCAAAAAAGTGAGCAATGGCTATCAATAAAAACTCATCTAAATACTGCACTCAATATTACCCTACTGCTTGTTCATCTAATGCTAATAACAACGGATTTGCACTGTCACTCACCAATGCTTTAATTTGCTTTTGCGCTTTTTTATATTGGCTGCGTAAATGGGGCTTTAAAAACTTCTTCGACTGATTATCCCCTTTAAAATGCGTAACCAGCGCATGCATAAATAGCGTTTGTGGCTCAGTCAACGCCGCTTGGCGATTAGCATAAGGGTTATAACCGCAGCCGCAGCCTCCTTTAAATTGATACACCGTATTACTCATCATCACCCCAAAGCCTAAATAGCATGCCAACGCATCGCTCGCTTGCGGTAAGTACTCTTTACCACCGGGAGGTAAGACACCCACATGGTGAATCAAAATGGTTGCTAAGGTACCAGCAAAACTTGCCACTAAATCTTGCGGTTGATTGATTTGGTTCGGGTTAAACGAGATATTCACCGGATGATTTGCCGGCACAATTAAACTCGCCTCGCTACCGCGTAAATTGTCTTGAAATTCAAAGTGTGGAAACACCTGAGGTGTAAGCCCAGATGGCGCAACTAAGTTAATTGGCCACGCCTGCATCCCCGCATAATCAACAACTCGGCTAAATACTTTTTCAGCCATTTCACTGACGCTCGATACCCTATCCGGAAAGAACTGCCCGTTAGGTAAAATGATTTGTGTATGTTTTAAAAAATATTCACTATCAAAGTGTTCAACAGCCCATAAAAAGGTATCGATTAACCACTGCTGCTCTTGCTCATCAACAAGTGGGGCTGACTTAAATAACGCTAACATAAATTACTCTTGTGATTGTGCCCATTGCCATGCATCCGTATTGTATAGAGGCACAGTTGATAAAGCATGATGATGGCTGCCACTCGACTCTTTCGTTGAATAAGACAAATATAATAAAGTGCGTGTTGGCGCATCATAAATACGACGTACTTTTAACGATTTAAACAAAATACTTTTCGATGATTTAAATACCACTTCACCTGATTTACTGCGGTCAATTTGTTGTAATTGTTCAGCGGTTATAGGTCCTGTTTGACGACAAGCAATAGACATATCAGATGGATCAGCAAAATCAAGATTCGCTTCAATATGGCTGATGTGGCAAGTAACACCGCTTATAAGCGGGTCTTGTTGTGATACCACTTTAATATCTTTAGTCGTGAATAATCCTAAACTCACCGAAGCAGCGTCATCCGAGCAACCGCTCAACAAAATCAATGGCGCAGTAAGTGCAGCTAATTTTAGTAACTTCATCCTAGTGTTCCTTATTAAAAAGCGATAGTTGTCCGTTTACAACGATTTGCTTGCTATGTTTCAATACTATCTCAAAATATCTTCAACAACGAGCACCTAAACAATGAAAAAATCGCTTGGTTTACTGTGTTTAATGTTCTTAAGTAGTACCGCTCACGCTGGCTACTCTATTAGCGCTGGTTTCGGCAAAAACTTTACTAACTCGGTGCAAACCGAAGAAAACCTAAAAATTGAGCTTGAGGATGACAGCCATTTTACTGTCAGCCTAGATAGAACCATTGATAATGCTCGCTATGGGTTCTTTTATTCAGCAACCGAACTAGATATGAAAGACCAAACCAACAAGCAAGTCGAGATGCAATACCTGCTCTTTCAAAGTGCCGTAGAAGTGCCATTAGCTGACCGTGTAGTTGGTTTTGTTGGTGCCCAAATTGGCGCAAATCATGTCAGCACTGACTTTGCCGACTCCGATACGTTTTTTACCACAGGTCTTTATGGTGGCGCCGAGTATTTATTTACTGATCAAGCACGGGTTTATATTGAAACTCGCTGGTTGGCAACTATTGTAAATAATGCAAGTAACGTATCATGCACATTACCAGCATCTGAAGACAGCCAATGTCTATGGCACTTTGATGGTGATGTATTAAACCAATTTCAAACAAACATCGGTTTTAGTTACCGCTTTTAAGGAAAACCCCATGCCGCACATTGTTATAGAACACTCAGAAGACTTGCCAATTCTGCCACAAGTGTTAGTTGAAAAAGTTCACCAAGCCGTTTTTGACTCAGGCTTATTTGATCTTTCGACCATAAAGACTCGTGCAATCGCTTATCAACATTACGAATTAGGTGAAGGTAAAGATGGCTTTATACACATCGGCGCATCAATTATGGCAGGAAGAACCGTAGAGCAAAAGCAGATGCTTAGTGAGCAATTATTAAATTGCTTAAGAACATACTGCCGCCGCTCGTATAGTCTAAGCGTTAATATTTATGATATGGATGCTGATATCTATCGTAAGTGCTAGCTTACTTTGGTAAATAAGCTGCGGGTAAACGCTTGATTTCTATCTCAGGCGATAGATACGCAGTGTAAACCAACCAACGTTCATCGGATATGTAGGTCAGACCCGATGAACGGCTATAAGCGCGCTCAGGCAAAGCAATTAAATCATGATGTTGTTTACTAGCTAAGTCATAGTAGCTAATACGATAATCACCTCGGCGCTCTTTATAATAATAAATACGCCCTTCATGATACGCGTTTTTTGCTACTCGTAACCACGCATATTTGCGCGCCAACTTAACATCGTTCACCAGCATTTCTTCAACACCCGTATCATGATGTTTAATCCAAATAGCATGGCGCGAATTGGTAAATAAAATATCGCCCGATTGTGTTTCAACGCCATACTGTGCTGGCATTTCAACAGCTTTTCCTTGGTTTTTTCCTGATAAATCATAACGGTAAAGATAGTCACCATCAGAGACTAAAAAATGCTGACTATCAGCACTAAACTTAGGTTTAGCAGCATAGCTAAATGGCAGTTCGATTTGTTGGCTTTGTTCTACTTTGAAATCATAAAAATATAAACGAGCGCTGCCGTTATCGTTCAATGAAAACAAGATATAACGTCCATCGGCTGACCAGGTCGGGTCACGGATCTCAGCGGTACTATGTGAAATATTAGTAAGCTGTTTTCGCGAGCTACTATCGGGGTTTACAATCCAAAGCTGCGAACTGCCTGACTCATTCGACACATACAGCAGTTTATTCTGTTGCTGATTATACTCGGGAAAGAGCGAGCTAAAGTTAGTCGACAACATAGAAAATGGCGAGCTTGCCACCTGTTCGTCTATTTTCAGTCGCGTGATCACCTTATCTAAATCCCATTGATGATAATAAACACTCCCATCGCCACTGAAGTTAGGTGAACTCATACCAGCAATTTGCGTGTTGATTAAGGTTTTATTCTTAATATCATAAAAATAGCCATAACGCTTACCGCCCTCTACCGCACTAAACGCTAATTGCTCTTTAGACGGATGCCAATCTACACCATGAATATCAACAAAATCATGAGTTAGCCGTTGGCTTTGCCCTGTTTTTACATCTATTAAAAACAACGCTTTTTGGTTGTTTTTAACATTACGAGTAACCACAACTCGCTGTGCATCGGGCGAAAACGACACTGACTCATACACAGTTTCGCAGTCATCATTACAAGGAATAACTGTTTCTTTTGTTTGTTTTTCCTGTAACCCAAGTAGCTTGATACGAGTCACCCTGTTGCCTGACTGCCCAGTGTGATCTGCAATGTAGGCTAGAGTTTTGCCATCACTACTGATATCAAGATCTGCTGCATAGCTATTACTGCACTCGCCAAGTACAACACTGGTGACATTCACCAAAGACAGTTTTACAATTTCACAAACATCTGACGCCATTCGGTAATAGTATAAAGTATTTGAGTCTGGGCTAAACACAGAGCGTCCTTCAGTAAAAGGTGAGTCTGTTAATTGCTTGGCTGGGTGTTCAGGAAAATGTAAATCGCGTAAATAGAGGTTATTTTGTTTACCAAGTTGTCGCCATGAATACACCAAATAGTGTTGATCATCTGAAATTGAAGGATAAATCTCACGACCAGGGCTTGCCGTCACACTTTCGATGCTATTAAGTGGCAACACAAAGCTTGAATTGATTTGCTCTGAGGGCGATGAGAACAACCAATATATTCCCACTAGGCTTATTAAACAAAAAGCCACAAACAACTGCCTTATTTGTACTGCTGTGATACTAAAGCCCTCGGTTTTTACTTCATCGGCTGTAGCTATTGGTTCAGGCTTTAACAGTACCCGGTAACCCGTTTTACGTAATGTCTCTATATAAGTTTGTTCTGGGTCGAGTTCTTTAAATGTTTTTCGTAAATGCCAAATAGCATTCGTTAACGCTTTTTCCCCAACATAAAAATTACCTTCCCACACATGGTTAATAAGATCTTCACGGGTGATAGGTTCAGGGTAGCGCCCAACTAAACAGCCTAATAGCTCAATAAATTTAGGCTGCAAAAGCTGTTCACTGCCATTGCATATCAGTTTATTTTCGAGCGGGTTAACAACACATGGGCCCAGCTGATAAGCGCGATTAGATGTTTCCATTAACTCTAAATAAAACCTCATTTTAGATAAACAGCAGTGTAAGCCCCTACCAATCTAACGTAAAAGCCAAGTATTAACCAGTCTAGAATTGCAATTTAATTAACAATAAGAATTTTCCTAACACACTGTTTTTAAATGAATAGATATTCAATAGATATAAAATAGAGACATAAACGAGCAACCTAAGATTGTAGTTAAGTTCACATTTCTATAATTATTTTAACGTCAATACCGACCAACCAGAGTGTTGTTCGCTGTAAATTTTAACTGCCCTTAAAAAGAGCATCACTCTGGTTCTAAAAACTAAAAATATAACAACTAGGAACGCCTGTGAGAAATCTACTAACCAAACCTTGTGCCATTGCACTTGCCGTTGCCAGTGGTTTTAGTCAACATGCTTTTGCAGATGAGGCTGAAATAGCTCGCACTGCCAATACCACCCCAACAGCTAATGAGCAAACTGAAGAACCTGAAAAAATTGTCGTGACAGGTTCACGAATAAAGCGTGATAGTTTTTCCATTTCAACCCCCTTAGTAACGATGGATCGTGACGCTATTTCCGATACAGGATTAAGCAACTTATCAGATATTTTAGTTGATAACATGCCAGCTCTTAGCGAGAGCATCGGTAACACCACCAGCCAATCAAGCGTTTCAACTACCGGTCTATCAACAGTTGAACTACGTAACTTAGGCCCTAATCGCACCTTAACGCTGATCGATGGCCGTCGTGTAGTTTCTAATAGCTACAGCGGCAACTATGTCAGTTTAAATACTATTCCGAGCGGCATGGTTGATCGCGTTGAAATAATAAGCGGCGGTGCATCTGCAACTTATGGTGCCGATGCTGTGGCCGGTGTTGTTAATATCATCACTCAATCAAAAAAAGAAGGGTTTGATTTTAAAGCTAAAACTGGCGAGTCAACTGAAGGAGGCAGTAAAGAGTTTAGCCTCGACTTAAACTATGGTACGTCATTCGATGATGGTCGCGGCTATGCTTATTTCAGTTCAAACTGGGACCGTGATTTCGGTATGACTTTTTACGACCGTAAACGCGCACAAATAGAAGATAGCTACGATTACGATAAAGATCGCATGTGTAATGTAATGCAAACAGCAGATGGCGATCAATGTATGCGCGACATCACGCAAGCTGATTGGGTGAGTAAAAGTGATGGTCTTCCTGGTGGTGTGTTTTTAGAAAATGGCAAAAACGACACACAGTTCTGGTACGACGGACAAACCCTGCGTGATGATTGGAAAGGTAATGAAGAAATTTATGGTATCAATTCAAATCAGTATGTAATGCTTGATGTACCAAGCGATAACTTCTCTACTGCAGTTAAAATTGATTACGACTTAACTGACAATGTGATGTTTTACGCGCAAGTGCAATACAGTAACAGTGATTCGTTCAATCATAAATCACCAGAAGACGAATATGAGGGTGCCACAGCACCGCAGTTTGATCCGGCTACAGGTGAGCCTTTAGGGCTTGTAAAACCGGGTTATATTCCAATTGACAATCCGTATGTTCCACAAGAGATCCTTGATGCAAACCCATACAAAGACCGTATTTATTGGGATCGTCGCTTTCATGAGGTTGGTAACATCACTACTGACAATAGTCGAAAAACTATTCGCAGCTGGGCTGGCCTTCAAGGCACTCTATTTAATGACGAGTGGGACTGGGATTTTTCAGTCAGCTATGGTCGATTTAAACAACATCAAGTACGAAGCAATGAATTAAATACAGTTAGACTTAATCAAGCTTTACAAGCTGAAGAGTTAGCTGATGGCACAATTCAGTGTATTGATGAAGCGGCTCGCGCAGAAGGCTGTGTAGCAATTAACTTATTTGGTGAAGGCTCTATTACCGAAGAGATGGCCGCTTGGATCCGCAGCAACCCAATTATTGATACCGAGATAAAACAATATGGTGCGGTAGGCTACATTACTGGTGACCTGTTTGAGCTCCCTGCAGGGCCAGTTGCAGCTGTGTTTGGTGGTGAATACCGCAAAGATAGCCAAGACCTCAAAACCAGTGATGATATAAAAGCAGGCGGTATTACTTTTAATTATGTGCCTACTTTTTATGGTGAAGTTGATGTATATGAAGCTTTTGCTGAGCTTGCACTACCGCTTTTAAGGGATGCAACATTTGCAAAGTCACTTGATACAGACCTATCTTTACGTGTAGCTAACTACAGTATGAATAATGTCGGGACTGTTGCCAGTTATAAATTAGGCGTAATGTGGGAAATTACTAACGGCTATGCTTTTAGAGCTAACTATGCCCGTGCTCAACGTGCTCCAACTATCACAGAATTATTATCACCACCACGCGGCGACTATGACAGCTATGATGATATCTGTGATGGTCTAACAGCTACATCAACTGACGCAGGGCATGATAACTGCCGCAAAGAGCCAACACTTGCAGCCCTAATTGCAGAAGATCCTAACTTTGAATTTGATGATGATAACAACCGTTATTCACCGGGTGTGGGTAATAAAGAGCTCAAAGAAGAAACCGCTGATACCTATACTTTCGGTGTGAGTATTGCCCCTCAGTTTATCCCTGATTTTAATCTTGCGATTGATTTTTATGACATATCTGTCTCTGATGCTATCTCTGAATTAAGTAATGATAATATTCAACGAGAGTGTTATGACTCAGGTACACAATGGGGTGAAAATAATTCTTTTTGTAATGATATTACCCGTAATGATGAAGGTAATATCATTGAAATAGTACAACGTAAATACAACCTCGATGAGCTAACTGCACGTGGTTATGATGTTTCAGCTCAGTATGAATATGATTTACAAAGTTTAGGTCAGTTGGCATTTAAACTTGACTACAATCATGTCATCGAGAACTCGCAAACATACCAAAGCCCTGATGGCGGTAAAGTGACTACACATTATGCGGGCTATGGCGAAAGTAAAGATAAAGCTTCAATGTCTTTAACTTGGCGAAAAGATGAGTTACGGATCCGTTGGCGCACTAAATACTTAGGCTCATTTAAAGCAAGCCAAAGTAGAGAAGAAGAATACTTAGGCTACTTAGCAGATAATGATGAACGCTGCGCAGAAGGAAGCGATGAATGCGTTACAAACCCTGAAAAACTAGCTTTTCAAGATTACGGCTCATACCTAAGACATGATTTGTCAGTTTCTTATAAATTAGAACTGTCTAACAAAAGTGATTTACGTTTATTTGGTGGTGTGAATAACCTTTTTGATAATAAAGGGGACTTTTACCCATCAGGCCGCGGTAATTATTATTCAAAATACGGTGGTGGCAAGGGGCGCTATGCATACATAGGTGTATCATACAGCTTCTAGCCTCAGCGCTCGAAAATAAGAAGCACGCCTCAGTGGCGTGTTTCTTTATCATTGCCAGCTTTGCATCTCAACTAATCGAGACTCGGTCCTCGCATATTCAAATGCCAGTTTTTGTCCTTGATATAAATCGCTAATGCCCACCTCGGCCGAAATCACCAATAATCGGCTGCGATCATAAAACTCATCAACCAAAGCAATAAAGCGCCGCGCTTCATCATCTAAAAAGTGTTCTTGTAAATCTTGCTTTTCTCGCTGGTAGCTATCTTCAATACCATGCACAATTTGTTTGCCTGTTGCTCCACGCCCCATTACTGGCACATTGAGTAAATACACCCGCTGAAAACGCTCTGCCAAATAAATATAATCCGCGGTGCTTCTAGGTCCTGAGCAAAGCGTCATAAAATCAAACATAATGGCGTCTTGAGCGAGCAAGATACAGCTAAGCTCGCGGTGGCAAACCTCTATCGTTGTTTGCCTTTGTACCGCTTGCTCTTGCTTTAAAAAGCGCTCTGTTAGCGCCTCTTTGTTATTAATAAAATAATGTGCGGTTTGTTTGCCAAAGCGAAAGCGATGATCTGTATCGCCTTCAACACTTAAAACATGGCAATGCTCATTTAATAAATCGATTGTCGGTAAAAATCGTGCTCGCTGTAAACCGTTGCGATATAACTGCTCCGGTTGACAGTTTGACGTTGCCACTAACACTACTTGTTGCTCAAACAGGGCTTTGAATAAGCCACCTAAGATCATGGCATCGCCAATATCAGACACAAAAAACTCATCAAAACAAATCAAGCGAATGTGCTCTGCCCACTCTTTAGCAATCACCGTCAGCGGATTTTTCTGCCCTTGCAGCTGAGTTAAGCGCTCATGCACTTGCTTCATAAAATGATGAAAGTGCAAACGCTGCTTAGCGTCAATATTAACAAGCCGAAAAAACACGTCCATTAACATGGATTTACCACGCCCTACTGGGCCATATAAGTAAACCCCTTTTATTGGCTTAGCGCTTTGCCACCAATGGCTTGGTGCAGCCAATTCTGTGGCTAGATTATCCAGAGCATTAATCGCTGTGCGCTGGGCACAGTCTTCTTGCAAATCACCTTTGGCTATTTGTGCTTGGTAATGCTGTAATATTTGTCCTTGCTGTACTGTCATAGGTAACTAGTATCCGCTATACTCGCCGCCATTGTAGCCGACTAAAAATGTGATCCCAATGAAATTTCCATGCCGTTTAGATAAATTTATTAGCCATATTGCCGAGTTACCTCGCAGTAAAACCAAAGCAGGTATCAAACGTAAATACGCCACCGTTAATGGCGAGGTGATCACCTCATTTGATTATTCAATCAACCAAGATGACGATGTGCGCTGGCAAGGCGAGCCACTGGTATTTTTAGGCAAACGCTACTTCATGCTCCATAAACCAGCTGGCTATGTGTGTGCCAATAAAGATGACCTTCACCCGACTGTATTTGATTTACTTGATGAACCAAATATGAGCGACTTTCATGTTGCAGGCCGTTTAGATATCGACACCACAGGGTTAGTGATCATCACCAATGACGGCGACTGGTCACACAAAATTACTGCACCAAAGCATAACAAATTCAAAACCTATTTAGTTGAAACTCAAGAACCTATTGATGAAGAAGCCATTGCAGCGTTAGAGCAAGGGGTGCAATTGCACAACGAAAAAGAGCTAACTCGCCCTGCGGTTGTTGAAAAACTTGCAAGCTACAGCTTACGCCTTTCAATTTGCGAAGGTAAATACCATCAAGTTAAGCGAATGCTTGCGGCTGTAGGTAATAAAGTTGTTGAATTACATCGTGAAAAAATAGCTGGCATCACCCTCGATGAAAGCCTTGCAAGCGGTGAATATCGTGCCCTGACAGAAGCCGAACTGAAGCTCTAAATAGGTACTTGAGTAAAAATCATGATAACGCTGTCATTTTTCCTTAATAAAACCAGACAAACGTGGTAGAAGTTAACAGGGGAAATAATAAAGGAGGCTGACTGTGTTATCAGGATTAGCTTTAAAAACAAAAATCACCTTATTTGCTATCGCTATGTTTATTGCGTTATCGGCGATAGCATTACTTGGCTTACAATCTTTACGCCATGCCAGCGAAAGCGACAACATCGCGCGTATCAACCAGCTCATGAAGAGCACCACCAATATTGTTGAGCAATTTGAGTTGATGGTTAAAAGCAATCAACTCGAAGAAGCACAAGCAAAGAAGCTCGCGATTCAGGTACTTCGAGAAAATAAATACCACGACTCAGAATATGTGTATGTCGTCGACAACAACTTAGATTTTGTCGCTACTCCGCACGACCCAGAACTACACGGCACCAGCTTTAACGATTTTAAAGATGCCAGCGGCAACAGTATCGGCCGTATGGTCGAAAAGCTCGTGGGTAACACGACCAATAAAATCATCACCTATCACTGGGATTCGGTGCGAGACGGTGAAACCGTTGATCTAACTTCTGTAGTACAAAAAACACCGCTGTTTGGCTGGTATGTTGGTACTGGTATTAGCGCCAAAGAAGTTGATGAACGTTATTGGAATACTGCAAAGTGGTTGCTGGGCTTATCTATGCTTATAGCCATTGCACTGACCTTTGCCATTGCTCGCTTTGGCTCATCACTCACCAATGCCTTAGGCGGCGAAATTGATGAAGTAATTGGTATTGTTAAGAATGTCTCTCGTGGCAACTTAAACTCACATATCCGCCAAGATACCCCACCTGAAAGCATTATTGCAGCCATGCATTATATGCAGCAAGGGTTACGCGGCGTTGTTGGTGGCATTAAAGGTGTTACAGATAGCTTAAAAAATCAAAGTGTTGATAACGAGTCTCGCTCTGTTGAGCTCGACAAACTCACTCGTAGCCTAAACGAAGAAACTCAAATGGTAGCTTCAGCTATTACCGAGTTAACAGCCTCAGCACAAACCGTTGTAGAACATGCTGAGCAAGCCGCTTACTCAGTGCAAGAAGCTGAGCAACAAGGTCAAAGTGCCAGCCACTTAACCAGCGAGGCTGCTGATACCATCGCGCTTTTAGAGCAGCAAATTGACAGCGCTGGCAATAACATTCAAGTGCTTGATGATGAAGTAAATAACATCGCAAATGTACTGAGTGTTATTCAAGGTATTGCCGAACAAACTAACTTACTTGCGCTTAATGCGGCAATAGAAGCTGCCCGTGCAGGTGAGCAAGGACGAGGTTTTGCTGTGGTTGCTGATGAAGTTCGTGGGCTTGCCCAACGCACACAGACCAGCACTGAAGAAATCCGCAATATGATTGGCAAACTACAAGCTGCAACCCAAGATGCCAAGTCATCTGTTTCGCTCAGTATGAGTACCAGTGAACAAACCGTAGAAAAATCGACTAAAGCCAATGAAGAACTAAAACGCGTTGCCAGCTCACTCAGCGCAATCGCGCAAATGAGCCATCAGATAGCTATTGCTGCAAAAGAGCAGCTTGATGCTGGTGAAGACACCGCCAAGCGCATCGTAACTATCTCAGACACGGCTTCACAAACGGCTAATGTATCTAATCAGGCTCATACAGCAACCGATTTGATCAAAGGCCTTACTAGCGATTTAGAAACTGAAACCGCTAAGTTTAGCTAATTCAAACAAGTAAAAACGAAAAAGCCCAGCAACTGCTGGGCTTTTTCGTTTTAAGTTCGTATTAAGACTTTATTTGTACCAAATCAAAATCGGCCATCCCCGGCACCATTTGTTGTAATCGTGACTCAGTGACATCTAATGAGTTCAAACACTCACAGTATTCTGAGGCTTTCATCTCTAATTGCTCTGCTTTCTTTTGTAGTGATTTATCAATTTCTTTTGAGATGATGTCCATACGCTGCCCCATATCATTGATACGGTCTTCGATGTTACCTTCGCGCGATTTAAAGGCATCTCCTAGCGAAACTAAAATAGCGCCAAGTGAACCGTGAACTGCAGAGTGAATTTTTTGGCTGATTTCTTTGGTAAAAAAGTCATCGATTTTCGACAGCGACTGCGGAGCAATAAAGAAAAAGTCATCGCCACGCTTAAATTTATCCATTAGTGCACGCTCAACATATTGCAGTTGAGTTTTTAGCACTTCAGGCTCTTTGTCTGACATGCCCTCAACAACTTGCTCGATAGCACTTAAGCCAAGGTTTACACCATCGGTCGCCAGGTCAACAAGTTCAGGGACGGTTTGCCTGATACCGCGGCTGAATTGCTCCACAACTTGGCTTTCTTCTGGGCTTAAATCAACCCAATAACCACGTATAAACAATTGGTTATCGTTGTTGATTTGTACGCGAGTTTGACCTTTATCAACAATACGAATGACATCATCAGTGATGATCAAGCCATGGCTTAGCTCTACATCGCATTGTTTTTTTTCTAGGGTTGCGTAACTGGAAAAGCTAGAGAATGTAATGGCCGCTGCTAACAACGAGCGAGAAAAGAACGCCATATACACCTCAAAAAGACAAAAAAGGAAGGCCGCTAGATTAGCAAATATCCAATTTTATGCAAGTAAAACGCCTAGCTATGCTAGGCGTCTTAAAAGAAAGGTGAGTTAAATTGGTGAGCCTGGTGGCATTGGCAACACTTTAAAGTTTGCAGGCCATTCACCGTTTTCTAAAAAGTGACTGATTTGCTCGCTTAAATATTGCTTAAATGCACTGTTGCCAACGGATACACTGCCTAGCATTGATTCTTGCTGGTAACTCTTTGCAAGTTTAGCTAAGTAGTAACGAAGCTGAGCTTGTACTTCGGGTGCCACCTCATTGCTAGCGACTAAGTCGGCAAATTGTTTCGCCGTTAAAAGCTGCACACGTTGGCTAATTTTACCTGCCATCCCTGAGGCAGTTTTTTGTTCGAAAACTTGCTGATAAGTTTGTGCTAATAACGCATCTAAACCATAAAATGCATCGCTTCGTGCTTGCTGCTGTGCTAAACGGTTAATGCGTTGGCTATTAAAAAGTAGGCTCAAACTATGTGCTGCAGCAACCTCAGGCAGCGCCATCGCATCAAGCGTTAGTCCTGTGCGACCAACAATACTTTCGCGTGATTTAGATTCACCATACGCTTTTGGTGGAATAAGGGCTAATACTGACTCAGGTAAAACAAGGTTTTCGGCTTTTAGCGTTGCAAGGAGTGCATCTACTGCTGCTTGTTGCGTTTGCTTTGCCACAACCTGTGCCCCTTTTGGTTGCGAGCCGTCACGTACTTCATATTCGTAATTCACACCAGCAATTAGTTTAACCGCAGCTTCTACTTGATAGCGATGGAATAAATAAAGTGGCACCAGCATTTCTTCTAATTGCGATAAAGCAGTGCCCGTTTTGATGTTCTCGATGCCAAAGCTCGTCAGCGCTTGTTTACGAACATCAAGTACACGCATTAGCTCATCACTTGGTGAACTGCCGTTATCCCATAAATGCCCTGTTGGGTGAGCACCACCTTGAGCGCGGGCATCACTGTCTGAAATAAATTCCAGCCCTTTGCTTTTGTTTTCAGCTAAAATTGCAGCCAATTGCAGTGCTTCATCTTGATTAGTGAAATCACTATAGCCGTATTTGACCACTTGGGTATCCCATACGCCCATGCCAGCAGCATAGCCTCGGCTTACATCTAATTTACCTTGCTCATTGAAGCTCAGTAGTGGGTGTGGATAATCCATCACAGAAGCTCTGTCTGCCACTGACGCTGCAAAGTTATGCGAAATACCTAAAGTATGCCCTACTTCATGAGCGCTTAATTGACGAATACGATCAAGCGCCATGGCTTGTAAACGCTTAGCCACTTCATTGCCTTCAAAATAGGGAGCCGCTAATGCTTCTGCAATTAGGATATCTTGACGAACACGCAGTGACCCGAGTGTCACATGGCCTTTGATAATTTCGCCTGTACGAGGGTCAATCACTGAGCTGCCATACGACCAACCACGGGTTGCACGGTGCACCCATTGAATTACGTTGTAGCGTATATCCATAGGGTCGGCATCATCAGGGAGCACTTTAACAATAAATGCGTTCTTATAACCTGCTGCATTAAAGGCATCATTCCACCATTTAGCACCATCAAGTAAAGCTGTTTTAACTGGCTCTGGGACACCCGGATCTAAGTAATAAACAATCGGCTCAACGGGCTCGCTGATTGGCAGGCTCGGATCTTTTTTCGCTAAACGATGACGCGGGATGTAACGCACATACATAGACTCACCCAGAGCTGCCGCATAATCTTTGTGCTCAATGCTCCAAAAACCTGCTTGAGGGTGGAATTTGCGAGGGGTGTAATTATCGTCCGGTAACTCAATTAATGAGTGATGCATATGCACTGTCAGCGCATAAGGGTCTGCGCTCACTTGGCGTACATACTTTCCTGGGTTATTACCTTGAAAAGTAAGCACGGCTTCTAATTCAGTATTTTTTTCAAATGCTTTTGAGCGTGCTAAATAAACCGCACTGCGGTTGCTATCCAAATTAAAACTTCCCTGCCCAGTTGCCGATAAACGACGGCTTACACCATGAACATCGCTTAATAAATAAGGGGTGTAATCCACAAGTACCGCAGTGTCTGACTGAGCTACAACACTAAAACCCGCTAAAATACTTGATGCGAACGCCTCTTTAATACTTTGTTGTTCCGCAAGGTTATTAGTATTAGCACGGTAATAAGTATTAATAGCTCTTAGCATCACCTTATCGCCAAAACGCTCAAATTGAACTAAGTGAGTATCGCCTAACTGACCACGATCTAAGCCTATATCATTTGAACCAACACCGTAAGGTAGGCTTTGTTGTAATAAAAATTGTTGCTCGAGTTTATCCACCTCAAGGTACAATTTGCCGTTTTCTGTATCGTAGTAAAATGAAAAATAGCCTGAAAAATGAGTCATTTTTTCAGTAAAATCATTTATAGACTTAATTGCTGCGTGTGCTTGAGTTATCATAGTAAGTAGCACAGCTAAGAGCAGATATCGTAGTAATGGTATTTTTTGCATAATCTTATCTTTGTTATTCGCGTTTTAAATACTGTATAGGTATTAAGCAGTATAAAGTACCGTTTATAAAAATCAGCTATTTAAGACGAAATTCAGCGCTTGCTAAGACATTCTCTCTCACACTAAAAATGTCTGGCTACAACGTTATCAGGAAAATAGAATGCGTAGACTCCCACCGGTATTGTTAGAAGATGGTTGCCCTCGTGAACTGATCTCATTGATCAGAACGGTACTTGCGGCATGTAAAGAAATTTCATTTCGTGTTGGTCAAGGCGCCCTATCTGGCGTATTAGGCTCAACCCTAGACGAAAACATTCAGGGTGAAACTCAGAAAAAACTCGATGTTCTAACTAACCAACTTTTAAAAGATATTTTATTAGAATCGGGCTACGTAAAAGCCATTGCCTCTGAAGAAGAAGACTTCACCGTTGCGGGTAATCCAGATGCCAACTACATTGTTGCATTCGACCCACTTGATGGCTCATCAAATACTGATATCAACTCACTCGTTGGTACGATTTTCTCAATTATGGCGGCGCCTGAAGGTTCAGATCCAGCTGATCCTAGTATTTTTATGCAACCGGGTAAAAACCAAGTTGCAGCGGGTTATGTATTATATGGCCCATCAACCGTGCTGGCGTTAACAACCGGCAAGGGCACACGCTTTTTCACCTTAGATAAAACGCACGGTACCTTCTTATTAACACAAGATTTTGCAAGCGTACCTGAAGAGACCAGCGAATTTGCTATCAATGCTTCAAACCAACGCCATTGGCAACCGGCGATGCAAAATTACATCAATGACTTAATTGCTGGTGACACAGGCCCACGTGGTCGTAACTTCAACATGCGCTGGATTGCTGCAATGGTGGGTGATGTGCACCGTGTATTATGTCGTGGTGGTATTTTTACTTACCCAACCGACACGAAAGATCCAAATAAACCAAACAAATTACGTTTATTATACGAAGCAAACCCAATGGCAATGTTAATCGAACAAGCTGGCGGCATAGCTTCTACAGGCACTGAGCGCATCATGGACATTCAACCTGACGCTATTCACCAACGTGTGGCGGTGATCTTAGGTTCGAAGAACGAAGTAGAAACCTGTTTAAGCTACCATAAATAACAAGCAGTAAATGCCTTAGGCTGAAAGGTATAAAATTCTTTCAGCCTAAAGTCACTGCTAATAACTTCTTTAGCGTACTTGTACTCAACTCACCCATTTGCTCGTTATTACTTAGCGCATAAATAGCCCCTTCAACGGCACTTTCGTCGATGTCTTGCCTAGACTCTACTACGTTTGCCCAAAGTTCTAATTCATCGATATCTATTTCGCCGTCTATAACACGCTGTAAAACCTGGCAGAAAACATCTTGCGTCAGAGTATAGATACCACCTTGCGTGTCTGGAGTACTGGTAATTACTGAGATTGCCTCATATCGGTTATCACCAAAGCGGGCAAACTCATCTAATGCGTCTAATTTATCCATTTGCTATGCTTACCTTTTCAATCTCAAAGCATCTTTTTACTTAATGACAACCCTTACTTGCTCACAATGCAAAGCAACGCTTAACTGCCAAGCCGACAATATTAATGCCTGTTGGTGTAATGAGCTGCCCAACATTTTACCACTCGATGAGGCAGCAACAGAGTGTTTATGCCGAGACTGTACTATAAAAAAGATAAATTCATTTTTATCTAAACTTTACCAACAGCCTCTTGAACAACAGCTTGCCTTTGCTAAGCCTTATTTTTCTCAAGGAAATTTAATAGAAAATCTTGATTACACCATGCAAAACAATTACATGGTATTTAGCCGCTGGTTCTTTTTAAAACGCGGCCATTGCTGCAGTAATGGCTGCACTCACTGTCCTTATTCCGATAACTAATACCCAAGTAGAGTATTTATTCAATTAGTTTGCATTTAATTGCAAATATTGCATGGACGAAAAGAATAAAAATACATTATAATTGGATATAAATTCACTAAATTAATCATTTTTAAGCTTAAACTATTAATAACGTCTATTTTTTAAGCATAAATTTACTGTAACTAAATCGGAATCAATCATGAACACCTTTAAGCCTGCTCTACTTGCAAGTGCAATTTCTGCGGTTTTATTCAATAGCAATATGGCGTTTGCAGCTGAAGATGCTATCGAAGTTGATAAATCAATTGAAACTATTCAAATCACTGCAACACGACGTGCAGGCTCAGTGCAAGATGCGCCACTGAACATTACAGCGCTAAACGGCGATGTAATTAGCGATCAAAACATTGGTGACCTTGAAGATGTCGCGCGCTGGGTACCTGGCTTAACAATTTCTGATCAAGGTGGTCGTGAAGGTTCTCCGATCATCGTTCGTGGTTTAAACACAAATACCTCTGACCGTATTTCTGATAGTGGCACAGTGGCCACTTATGTTGGTGAAATTCCACTTAGCATCGACTTACGTTTAACTGATGTTGACCGTGTTGAAGTGCTAATTGGCCCACAAGGTACACTGTATGGCGCAGGGACTTTAGGCGGTGCGATCCGTTATTTGCTTAAGCAACCCGATCTAGATTTAACAGAAGGTCAGGTAACAGGTGATGTATTTAGCATTAACGAAAGTGACGGCACAGGCGGTGAGTTTGGCGTGGTATTCAACACCCCGCTAATTGAAGAAAAACTAGCGCTTCGCGCTAGCTTAAATTATTACGATAACCCGGGTTACATTGACTACACGCACGTGGTTCAAGAGCCAGGTGTATCAAATCCGAATCCTGACTTTTCTGACAGCAGCGATGTAAATGCCAACTTAAAAAGCGTAAGCGATGTTAACGATGAGCAAATCACCACAGCACGTTTATCACTGCGTTGGCTTGCAACCGAAGATGTAGATGCAACGCTTAACTACTTCTATCAAAAACAAGAAAATGGCGGTAACTCAACATCGCAATACGGCTCACTTGCTGATAGCAGTGCGCTACAAGGTATCCCAGGAAAGTACGAAAACGTTGCCCGTGTACTTGAGCCAGGCGAAGAAGAAAACGATTTATTAAGCTTAGAGATTAAAGCGGATCTTGGTTTTGCTGAGTTGGTATCGGCATCTGGTTGGTCTAGCTATGAGCAATCTGGTCAGCGCGACCAAACCGATCTACTTTACGATATTTGGTCAGGTTATGCCGACTTCCCTTCATTCGTTGGCTACACACACGACACCTCTGAGCGCGATACCTTCACGCAAGAACTTCGTTTAGTTTCAAATAGTAGTAGCGCTTTTAACTGGATCGTAGGTGGCTTCTATAACAAATTAGAAAGTCACTCAGATGACCGTGAGTACACGCCAGGTCTGACTGAATATTGGGGTGGCGGTATCCCTAATGTTGAACAAGACCTTGAGTACATTCTAATTTCAGATAGCGAAACCACTGAAAAAGCACTTTTTGGTGAAATCGGCTACAGCATTACAGATCAGCTTGATGTAACTCTAGGTGCACGTTTTTACGAATACGATGTATCAACAACATCAGGCTCTGCAACACCGCTTTATTCTGGTGATTTTGATTCACTAGATAACCTTGTTATGGAAAATGTGAGCGCTAGCGATAACGGTAACTTATTTAAGTTTAACGCTAACTATACATTCGATAATGGTGTACTTGCTTACTTTACCGTGAGTGAAGGTTTCCGTATTGGTGGTG
Organism: Pseudoalteromonas sp. DY56-GL22; assembly: GCF_041414715.1. Taxonomy (NCBI): domain Bacteria; kingdom Pseudomonadati; phylum Pseudomonadota; class Gammaproteobacteria; order Alteromonadales; family Pseudoalteromonadaceae; genus Pseudoalteromonas; species Pseudoalteromonas sp. DY56-GL22. The sequence goes on from NZ_JANHZR010000003.1 coordinate 344,707, forward strand.
GTAACGGTATTGCTCCTTGCCCTGATGTATTACCTGAGCAACAAATTGTTTGTGCCCTGCCAAACGAAGAAGATTACAAACCAGATACAACTGTCAACTACGAGCTAGGCTTTAAGTCATCATGGTTACGTAACCGCCTACACTTCAATGCAGCGCTATTTAATGTTGATTGGAAAGATGCGCAAGTAGGTAGCAGTACAGTAAATGGCCAAGAGCTAATTACCTCGAACGCAGGCTCTGCTAATTCGAAAGGTGTTGAACTTTCTACTCGCGCAATGATTGGTGATAATTGGGCTGCATATGCGACATACGCGTATGCAAAGGCTGAATTGACCGAAGATGCACCTTACTTATTTGGTGTGTTAGGCGATGACTTAGCACAGTACCAAAGCTACTATGATGGTGCTAAAGGCGACCGTTTACCGGGCGCTCCTGAGCATCAGTTCTCGTTTGGTCTTCGTTACGAGCAAGATGTCTTAGGTGATAAGTTATTAAGCGTAAACTACGGTATCACAGCGCAAAGCGATGTGATCACCAAAGTAGGCTTAAAAGCAGACGGCGAAGTATTACCTGGTTATGCACTAAGCAACTTATCTGCCAAAATTACTGGCGATATGTGGTCTGCAACGCTTTATGTAGACAACTTATTCGATAAGTATGCATTCACTTCTGTACGTCGTGATAAGTCTTGGGCTGGTATGTCGCAATATGCTGAGCTTAACAAAGAACTACCTGAGCTACAGCGTGTTTATGGTCACTACACCACAGCGCCTCGTACTATCGGTATGAAGTTTAGCTACAACTTTGAGCTATAATTAAACATACCTATAAAAGCCTTGCCGCCTTTAGGCAGGGCTTTTTAATACCTGAAAATAATTAATTGATATACTATGCGCTTATGCTAAATGATACCCAACAAGCGCTTCGCGCTCATATCCAACAGTTGTTAAGCAACAAACAACTAAACGATGCACATCACCTACTTGTGCAGCGCCTAAAACAAAATCCTGAAGACCACGTTTGTTACTTTTTGCTTAGCGAAGTCAACACCGCAGCTGGCGATATCACCAAAGCGATTAAGCTCCTTGAAAAAGCACTAAGCCTAGCCCCTTTTGCAGTTTATCATTTAGCACTTGCCAAGTTATACGTACTGTTAGGCAAAGTAAGTAATGCAGCTGTGCATTATCAAAGCGCTATACAAACAGCTGACTTTAGTGGCGCAGACTTTGATACATTAGCCAACATTGCGACCCGTTTAGGGCATTATGACGACGCTCTTAGCTTTCAACAAGCAGCCTACCAGCGCAATAAAGATAACCCACAAATTAGCTATAATTTGGCGGTGTGTTATAAAATTCACGGACTGTTCGATGAAGCTAAAAGCTTGCTTCAGCAACTAACCACTAAGCAACCTAACTTTTATCAAGCCCACTATTCTCAGGCTGAACTCAATACTGTTACAGATGCAGAGCAACATATCCAAAAACTACAAGCCTTGGCGGATAAAGAAAAAAGCACTGTTGAACAGCAAGTGTATTTTCATAGTATTGCTCTTAATTATGAGCACCTTAATGACTACAAAAATGCATTTAAATACTTTGCACTAAGTAAGCAAGCGATAGCCGGTAAACTTAACTATCAAGCAAGCCAACACCACCACTTTTGTCAAAAGCTCATTACTCAAAGCAAACATCAAGCACCAGCAAGTACTGACTCTGAGTTCTCACCCGTTTTTGTTGTTGGCATGCCCCGCTCTGGCACAACCTTAGTTGAAAAAATCCTTAATCAAAGTACACAACTGCAAGGGATTGGGGAGTTAAATGATATTGCGCAACTCATACAACACGCCACGCAATCAGATCGTGTAATAGACAGCGAAATGCTCGATAAAGCATATGAATCTGAGGCAATAAAAACAGCACTGGCTAGCTATCAACAAAGAGCTGAGCTACTAAGTGGCGGCCTAAGAAGTTGTGATAAACAGCCATTTAACTTTTACTATATTGATTTTATTTTAGCGGCTTTTCCTAATGCGAAAATCGTTTGTATGCAGCGGGGCTGGCAAGATTGCAGCATTGCCAATTTTAGGCAGATGTATAACCCGCAAAGTGTGTTTCATCACTACAGCTTTGCACTTGAAGATATTGCCTCGTTCCATCAAGATTACTCGGCATTAGTCAGTCATTTTGCCAACAAGTATCCTGAAAACGTTTTTTTGCAAAGCTATGAGCAATTGGTGGTAGAGCCTACCGAACAAACTCAGAAGCTCTATGCGTTTTGTGATTTAAGCTGGCAGGAAAACTGCCTGACTTTTTATAAAAACAATGCAGCATCAGCCACGGCGAGTAAAAAGCAAATTCGCCAGCCACTGAATAAAAACAGTATCGGCAGCTGGCAAAATTACGCTGAGTTTATTGATGCGGGCCTATTTCAATAGGTAGCTCGTGACGAGCGCCCCACTCACTCCATGAGCCATCGTAAACACGTAAGTTAGTGTAACCACATTCATCGGCACATAATGCAATTGCACAAGCGGTTACACCTGAACCACAGCTAAACTGCAACTGGGTGTGATGCGGCGCTATGTGTTGTTCAAATAATGCCTGCAACTCGCTAAGCTGTTTAAGCTCACCGTTATTTAGCACTGTTGCTAGAGATAAACTGCGACTATTTGGAATATGACCACTGCGCATACCTTCGCGCGGCTCAGCGTGTTCACCGGTAAAGCGCTCATAAGGGCGAGCATCGAGTGTTAGTGTGCTTTGTTCGTCAAGTGAGTTAAGTACTTGCTCAGCACTAATAAAGTAATCAGCACGTGGGCTGGCAACAAAATTGCCTTGACCAGTAGCAGCTGAATAGCTTGCTTGTGTTGCAAAGCCAAGTGCTTGCCACTTAGCTAAACCGCCACTTAACACTTTTACATTATCAAAGCCCATGGCTTTAAACATCCACCACGCACGCGCTGAACTGAATAAGCCTTGGTCTTCATAAATCACAACCAGAGAGTCTTGGTTAACCCCTGCAAGCTGCATATGTTCTGTGAACTGCTCGCTACTGCACATCATACTTGGTACAGGATTACTGTTATCTGCCAGCGTCTTTTTGAAATCAAAACGCTGTGCATTAGGCAGCATAGCCTTAGGTGCATACTCACCCGGAAGACCAGGGCGCACCATTCCTGCATCGAAGATAACCAAGTTATCTTGGTTTAAATGCTCGTTAAGCCATTCTGGCGAGACGATGTTCTTCATTAGCTTTTACTTATCTTATCAAGCACTTCGCGCAGCTTTGTGCTTGATGTGTGAGATGTGTAAGAAAAATAGCAAATCTCAACATTAAGTTTTGCAAAATCTGCTTCAATTTTGTTCCACTTTTCAGTTCCTTTCCAATCATCTCCCACAAACATTTTATCAAATTTCAAATTGTTCCAAGCTTCTTCTTTGTCGTAATTAACCTGCGGAACAACTTCATCCACAAATTTAACTGCTTCAACAATTTCCATTCGCTCTTGAAAAGGGATGACGGGCTCTTTATTTTTTACATTACGACAAAGTTCATCGGTAGTTACACCAACAATTAAGTAATCACATTCTAATTTTGCTCGTTTTAAAATGTTTAAATGACCTATGTGAAATAAATCAAAAACACCTGTCGTGTAACCTATCTTCTTCATTAATTTTTCCAGTGTGTATTCTTTATAACTTAATTGTTTTCGACTAAGTAATTGACGATTCGTTCACTTGCTTTGCCATCGAGTTTACCCGCAAGTTTTTCAGCAAGGTCTAGCCTTGTCTCAGCCAAGGATTCAGGATTTTCAAGCTGCTCAACAACAAGATTGTGTAAATCTTTATAGTTTTTTGCATGTACAGCAATATTGGCATATTCACCGTAGTCTTGATCCATACGACGTTTAAAACGATAAGAGAAGATACCTCTGTAGCTCCAACGCAACTTCAAGAAATCGCACCAAATTACAGGTTTATTAAGTAAAGCAAATTCAAAAAGAGCGGAAGATGCATCACTAATAAGTAAGTCAGACTGATCTAAAAATGGTAATAGTGAATAGTCCTCAACCCGAGCAAGATAAACATTATCGTAGTTTGACCAATGCTCTAATAAATCACGTTGCTTTTGATAGCGGCTTTTACATATTGAGAAATAGTGAGGTTTGATCAGAATGTTAAATTCAGAAAATTGCTCTGGCCAGTTTTTTGGAAAGCGTTCGATACTACTTGGATAGAATGTAGGAGCATAGAGAATCGTCTTTTTACTTTTATCAAACTTAGTTAGTTCTAAAGCTCCATCAAGAGGCACTTGATTAAAAATATCATCAAGTTTACAAAACCCCACATCAACAAAACAATCATCTGGGTACATATTTTGTAAACGCTCAAGTCGATACTGCCCCTCAACAAACCTAACTGTCATGGCTTGTGAGGATTTAGTGTAATAGCTAGATTTAGGTCCAATGCCATGTCCTAACTGCGCGCTTTTAGACACTTTATGTAAACGGTCCAAAAACATAAATGAGTTTGCAAAAAACACCCAATCTGCACATTTATTTTCATAATATTCAATAGCTTGACTTTGATTTTCTACCCAAATATGATCTAGTTCATTATCATCTATGATTTGCTGGATTATTTGCTCATGGCTATTGCGATAAAAAACAAATCGACCAGTTATACCTATAGTAAGTAGTTTTTTGTATACTGGAATATATTGCGGCAGGTAGTAAAGGCTTTGGGTATCGAAAATTATATTCATAAAGGCTAAACAATCTTTATTATTTTTTATGAGGTGACAGCAATTAAACGAAAAACGTTTAAAAAAGCTATTGTACATAAATTACTTAATTCTTTCAGCTTACATTCCAAGTTTGTATAAACTAAATATCAATTACCTCAGGGCGAAGGGGTGCTAAGCGACTAAGAATTTTATTTTGTACTGTTTGTGGGATCTGTTGTTCGTCCATAGCGTTAATCAAAAGCTCTACAACACGGTTAAAGTCTTTTTTGGAGATATTCATTCCAGTGTGTATATCAACCATGTTATCGCCTTTGTATTCACAAGGACCGTCGGTGACACTACACAAATGAGTGATAAAGCCTTGGCGAAAATGCGCAACATTGCTTTGTTTAAAATAAGCTAAAATCCGTTCGTCATGGCCTATTTGATTGATAAAACTTTCAACCAATTTTTCAACCCCTTGTTTACCATTAAGTTGCTGGTATAAGGTGCCATTATTGCTACTTACACAACCCACAAGCATAACGGTAAATACAAATGTAAAAAGTGTTTTTATCATCACCAATACCCTGTTACTGATAAGTACCAACCAGTTTGGTCTTCAGCACCAGCAATACTTCCTAAGTCTAACCAAGCAGCGGTGATGCTAACATACTTATTAGGAAACCAAGCCACAAATACATCCTGCCAATCTTGCTCTCCTAAACCAAGGTTATTGGACTTTACCCGATACTCAACGCCCAAAGCTATTTCATGGGTTAAAAACACCGCTGTAGATGCTTCAAACAACAATTTTTTATCACTATCAGGACCGCCAAAACCTAACAAACCTAGTTGATTAGCATCGCTATAACGAAAGGTGGTGTTCCAAAACCAATTATACCCAGCAAGCGCCCCTAAATGTAATTTACTAGCAGCAAGGTAAATATCGGTACCGCTGGTATCTTTTGCACCTAATAAACTAGCAATACTGCCATCATCTAAAGACTTATGCTGCACACCTAAACTTAATTGCGGCCATTTACTATAAACAATGTCACCATATAAGCGTACTTTTGCCCCGGTAATTGATTGCTCAATATCGGTATTTAATGCGGGAACTTCGAAACGTTGCTCCGCATAACTAAATTCAACGCGATCATAAACATTTAGCTGCGCACCACAAACATCTAAGCGGTAATCACTCACATTTGCACGACTGCAAAAGCCATTCAAAGCGATTTCATCATCACTTGCATAGCCTGCGAGCTGAGCCCATGGAACAATCCCACCACCCGCACTGCCTTCAACCTGAGAGACTCCGGGCGTTGCTAATAATTTACCTGAAGCTGCAAACCCTGAACTTGTAAAAACAATGAAAGTTAGTCCAAATAGCCAATTAAGATGCTTCATTATAGACCTCTAGCCATTGTAAAAACTGCTCTGATTTTAGTGGCCTGCTCAAGTAATACCCTTGCGCATAATCGCACTTCATTAGTTTCAAAAAGTCTAAAGAAGCTTTATTTTCAACACCTTCTGCAACGACAGAGAAACCTAGCTGATGACCTAAGTTTACTGTTGACTCAACAATATACTGATCTTGTTTAGATTGCTCCAATTGAAGAATAAAGCATTTATCTAACTTAAGTTCATCGATAGGTAGTAATTTCAAGCGACCCAATGAAGTTTGCCCAACACCATAATCATCTAGCGATATTTTTACCCCAAGTGATTTTAGGTTTTCTAATGCTTTAATACCTTGTTCTTCATTTTCTATCATGTCGCGTTCTGTCAGCTCTATTGTAATAAGCTGTCCATTAACATCATTCTCTTTTAATTGTTTTGCCAAATGAGAGAAAAAGCTTGGGAAGGCAATATCTTGAGCCGAAACATTGATAGCGGCTTGCATAATAATGCCTTGTTCTTGCCACCTTGCGACTTGAGTGACAACTGTTTTAACTACCCAAGCAGTCAAATCAACAATAACACCTGACTGCTCCGCTAAATCAATAAATAGCTCCGGTGATACCCACTGCCCATCCTTTCTTTGCCAACGGATCAGCGCTTCCACTTTATCGATCTTAGAGGTGTTTAAATTTAGCTTTGGTTGATAAGTCATAAACAATTGGCCATCGTCTGCTTGTAATGCATGTTTTAATTCATCAATAATTGCCAACCGTTCCAGATACTCTTCATCTTCACCGTTTTGATAATAATGAACATTCTTCTTTTTTGACGAAGCTGTATCAATTGCGATTAAAACTCGGCGCATTAGATCATCGGGCTTAACTCCCTCAAAGGTACAATGAACTACACCAGCGCTAAATCGCAAGGTAATATTCAAGCCTTGAATAGTGTAACCGACTTGTAGCTGAGCCATTAAATCCATGACTCCACTTTTTAATTGCTCTGCTTTTCCACTTGGAAATAAGGTTAAAAACTCATCTCCACCTATGCGTGCATTGACTCCACCAAGCGGCTCAGAATACTCACTAATACGTTCAGCAACTTCTCTTAAACAATCATCTCCAATACGAGGGCCAAGTTTGTCATTGATATGCCGCAAACCTCTTATATCTATAGCAACTAAAGTATATTCAGTGCCTTGCCCTAATAGCGATTCCATAATTTCCAACATGGCACTGCGTGTTAAAAACCCTGTTAACGTATCATGACTTGCTTGAAAGTTGATTTGTCGTTCACGTTCTTTAATGTCATTACCCATATTATTGAATGCATCAACTAACGTCGTAATTTCAGTACTTTGTTTTTTTCCTATAAATTCAGCTTTGTAGTTACCCCGCGCGAATTGCTGAGCAAGTAAAGTAAGTTTAGAAAGCGGTGTGGTAAGGTTTTTAGCCAAAATCCCACTAGCTAAAACGCCAATCACAACTGTGATAGCTGCTAATGAAATAATAGTAAAAAAGAGCTGCTCAAATTCAAGATAACTTCGAGTTAAATCGGCACTTAGTAGCACTGATACTTTATGCCCAGAAACCGAAGGTAGCTCAACAAGGCGATTACGATAAACTGGCTTTTCCCCAAAAATTCGCTGTGTAGATTTATTTTCAAAATGCCTAAGTACTGCATTATCTTCTGGCTTATCAACAAGAGAGGTTTCAACGACATCATCATCCTCTCCGATAAAACTCACATCCATAGTTGTAAGTTTTTTTAACTCTTCGGCAACTAGATCTGTGATTTCAAAACCAACCAAACTATATGCAACTGTTCTCGGTGCGCGAACTGGCAATATAATAACTTGATAAAGAGTCTGCTCGATAACAATGAAATTTGACTGCTCAGGGTTATCTAATAACTGCTTCATTAATGCCGTAAACTCATTTGGCATGTGAGCGAAATCCGTATTAGCAGAAACGAGCTCCCCAGATAAGTTTATGAGCATCATTAAATCAGCATTAATCCGCCTACTATGATTATTTAAGACACTGCTGATAGTATCGGCGTCTTGAGTTGCGACAGCTTGTTTAAAACCGAAATCTGCTGTTAACACTTTTGCTGCAGTTAGAAGAAGGCTCTCTTTCGCACTTAAATACTGGTTAAAAACATTCTCAGCAACATTAATATCTTCTAGAAGCTTTTGGTCATTAAAACGATTCGCAGACCACCAAGAACTAACTAGGCTGACTAAGCTTGTTAACAGAACAAGACCAACACATAAGGCAATAACTCGCCCTCTTAAACTATTAATCATTAGTACCCTTAAACATTTCTCCAAATGTATTTCGTGGTTTCGGCTCTATTGTAGTAATGACAATATCTGCAACCTGCGAAGAATCAGCAAATGTAATTGTTTTTTTCTGATCGATATCACTCTGTTGGTTTGGTTGCCATACCGTAAAGCTAACAGGAAATGTACTCACATTTAATTGAACTCTTCCATCTACGCTCGTTTTTAGCACTTCTGAACTATCTGCAACATAAATGTATCCGACCATTGAATCATGGATATTGCAACCTAGAACAACAATCCCAGGTGATTCAAATTTTTCGGGTTTTTCAGGCCGACCAGAGTAAAGTTTGATGTCAAATTGCTTTACAGTCGAGAATGAGTACACATGATGGCGAATATTATCACTATTTGGGAAGTCAACTAATTGCCCGTTTTGAATAACAAGTACTTTAGGAGTAAAGTGCTTATCAACCTGGTCCATGACGGCAACTGATAAGTTATCTTGGTGATTTAACTGCTGATCCTTAAACTCAATAACAGCATCTTTTAATGGCTCTCCAAATTGATCGCGTACAACAAAGGAAAAGTCCGCTGAAAGTACATTCGTTGAGCCTAATAACAAAGCAACGTAACATACCCGGCTAAAAAAATTCGCAAACATCAACATAATTAATTAATTAGTTCCGCTCTTAGTTCACAATTCAGTATAGATTAATCTATTGTTAAGTTATACCTAATCATTTCATTGATAGAGACCGGTTTTAGGCAAGAAAGTATTGACGAAAAACTTAAAACTTAGTGAATTAGTTACAGTAATAACTTTGCTTAGTATTACTTTCGTTATCAATTAATCTGTAATGTCAGAAAGGTGGAGACTATTGGGATCATGTTTATCCCGTTTAATTACCTTATACATCATTCAGAAATGAGTACAGAAGGTAATAAAAAGCCAAGCAATGTTATTTGTGACAGCTTGGCTTTAAAAATAGCATTTTAGCTATGAATAAAATTAGTAAATGCCTATTAATCGTGCTTAATTAAGCCGTAATCACTATCTAAAATTGCGATTACTTCATTTCTTGGGTCACTAGGAATAGTGATTTCTTGACCAATAATTTTACTCGCAATGCCAACGTAGGTATCAGACACTTCAAGCATCACTGATTCTGGCAAGGTGTAGTCTTTAGCAAGCTGCTCACGCTCGCCCATACGGTCTTTATTTAATAACACGTCGCTGTCTGGCACGTTATTAATTAATAACTGGCGGAAACCCTCTTTTGAGTTTTCAATGATTTTACCGTCACGATAAGCTGCGCCATCCCAGATACGTGATGAGTCTGGTGTACCTACTTCATCGATATAGATAAGCTTATCTGAACCATCAATGTCTTCAACATAACCAAATTCAAATTTAGTATCGACAAAGATTTGATCAAGCAGTGCAAGTTCATCACTGATCAGCTTAAAGCCTTCAACAAGTAATTGCTCATATTTAGTGACATCATCTTCAGATTTGAAGTTAAAAACAGCTAAGTTATTCATAATATTTTCACGGGTAATGTTCACATCATCTACTTCAGGAATGTCAGCAACACCGGTAATAATGCCTTTCGTTGATGGCGTAATTAACACTTCATCTAGCTTTTGGTTCGCAGCGAGTCCCTCTGGTAAATCAATACCACAGAAACTACGTGTACCTTTCGCGTAGTCACGCCACATACTGCCAGTAATATATTGGCGAGCAATGGCTTCAACTTTCACAGTGCTTGCTTTACGCACAATCCATACATAAGGGTGTGGAATATCAACAATATGGTTACCAGCAAGGCCTGCTTTATCAAATAACTTAAACCAATGAGATGCCACAGAGTTTAGCGCGATGCCTTTACCAGGCACACCATTTAAACCGTTTTCACCTTGCCAAATACAATCAAACGCAGAAATACGGTCAGAAATAACCATAATAGCTAGCTCAGTTCCTTTTGGTACTTGATAACCTTTTTCATTAATTAAACGAGCGCTGTCTTCATCAGTTAACCAATAAACTGAACGCACTTTACCACTGTGTACCGCACCTTTAGTACGGATCGGTAAATCATCGTTTACGTCTAAAACTTTATAGCTAGTCATGCTATCTCCGATAGTATTTGGCATGCTCTTGTGAGCACATGTATGGGATTGGGGTTATGGCCGCCTATAATAATCTAGACGCTTTGAAAGCTCAATCATTGCACTATCATCAGCAGCCTGCGGATGTAATAAAAACCATAAAAATTTAAACTTTCAGTAATTTTGCTGTCATAAACATTATTTCGCTATACTAGTGCCCTCGAAATAGGAGGTTTTCTTGGATTACTTAGCAGCTACCGCAGAAAAAAAATATTTAATGTTTATTTCGCAGAACTATTCGTACGCGATCTTACGCCCATTGCAACGGGAGATTTTAGCTCGTGGTGGTGAAGTTAAATGGTTTTTCTATGGTGATGAAGTTAATCAGAACTTCCTTCGTTCAGATGAATCGTGTTTAGAAACTATAGATGATGTAATCCAGTGGCAACCAGACATTTCATACATTCCCGGGAATGTAATTCCAAACTTTATCCCAGGAAAAAAAGTAGCTGTTTTTCACGGCTTTAATTCTGGAAAACTAAATCGAAAAGGATACGAAGATCATTTTAACATCCGAGGCTGCTTTGACCTGTATTGTACCCAAGGCCCTAATACAACTTCTAAGTTTGAGAAACTAGCTAAAAAGCATGGTTTCTTTTTAACTAAAGAAACAGGTTGGCCTACTCTAGATCCATTATTTTCAAAAATAGAAAACAATCCATACGTAGATGAAGGCGATAAAAGGCAAACCCTTTTAATTTGTTCAACTTTTTCTAGAAACCTTTCTCTCGCACCTAAATTATACGAACAAATAAAAGCGTACAGTGAGCAAGGTAAATGGCGAATTTTGGTGCAATTTCACCCGAAAATGCCAAGTGAGCTTGTTGAACGATACAAGGCTCTACAAAACGAAAACCTAACCTTTGTCGAGACAGATAATGTATTACCGCTGTTGCAAGCAGCGGATGTCATGCTGTGTGATACCTCATCTATTTTGCTTATGTATATCTTACAAAGAAAACCCGTCGTGACTTTCTGCAACCAAGCACCTGGCGAACATCTTATTGATATTACAGAGGTCGATAAACTAACTGAAGCGATTGATTATGCCTTCACACAGCCTGCTGAATTAATGGCGAAAATTGAGCACTTCTGCCAGCAACTGCATCCATATCAAGACGGCTTATCGAGTCAACGTGTACTTGCTGCTAGCAATGAATTACTATTGAGCAATCCTGCACTTAAGCCGAAACCACGTAATTTTATTCGTAATTTTAAAATGCGTAGAAAATTAAATTACTGGCGATGGTAACAATTCATAGGTCGTTATGATCACGCTTGAAAATGTGCTTTTTAAATGGCACGCAAAACAACCCGAGCCGACGATCAATATTACTAAGCTAGATATTGATCAAGGCGAACATGTTTTTCTTCACGGTCCGAGTGGTTGTGGTAAATCAACGTTATTATCATTGCTTGCTGGCGTCACAGTGCCAACTCAGGGCAATATCGAGCTGCTTGGTAAAGCGATTAACCAACTGAGTAATAGTAAACGTGACCGTTTTCGTGCCGACCATATTGGCTATATTTTTCAAAACTTTAATTTACTGCCCTATTTATCGCCCATTGAAAACGTGACTTTGGGTTGTCAATTTTCAAAGCAAAGGCAAAAAAACGCATTAAAAAATAGTGCAACAATAGCCGCTGAAGCAAGCCGCTTACTGAGCGCTCTAGGGCTAAATGATAACTTGCAACATCAAGCCGTTGCCCAGCTGAGTATTGGCCAGCAACAAAGAGTTGCCGCAGCGCGAGCCTTTATTGGCAGCCCTGAAATTATTATTGCAGATGAACCTACCTCAGCACTCGACACACAAAATCGCCAAGCATTCGTAAAATTGTTATTTGAGCAGGCAAGCGCAGCAAATAGCACGCTAATTTTTGTTAGCCATGATGAAACATTACAAACGCTATTTACCCGCAGTATCAGCCTTGTTGAGTTACAAGGAGGCACAGATGCTACTCATTAAACTCGCCACAAAAAGTTTATTAAACCGAAAGGCCAGCGCCCTACTCACCCTGTTTACCATTGCTATCAGCGTAATGTTATTGATGTCGATTGAGCGGGTTCGAGTTGATGCTAAAAGTAGCTTTAGCAATACAATTTCTGGCACTGATTTAATTGTCGGTGCGCGTACCGGTGATATCCAGTTGCTGCTGTCTTCTGTATTTCGAATTGGCCATGCTAACAATGGTGTGAGTTGGAAAAGCTACCAATACATCTCTGGGCAACGGGGTGTGAAATGGGCTATCCCTATGTCGCTTGGCGACAGCCATAAAGGTTTAGCTGTACTTGGTACAAATAAAGACTATTTTGAGCACTATCGCTTTGCTAAAAAACAGCCGTTAAGCTTTTCACAAGGTCATGAGTTTAATCATTTATTTGAGGTTGTACTAGGGGCTGAGGTTGCCAATCCCCTTGGCTATCAACTTGGTGATGAAGTGGTGATTGCACACGGCATGGGCAATACCAGCTTTCATAATCATGACGATAACCCATTTAAAGTAGTTGGTATTTTAAAACCAACGGGGACACCTGTTGATAAAACCCTGCATATCCCACTTGCAGCAATTGACGCGATTCATGGCGGTCATGCTCATCAGCATGAAGCCGCTCAGGCTGATGCAAATGACCATGACCATGACCATGACCATGACCAGCATGATGATGTTGATTTAGTTGGCACACCAAAACAAATAACCGCTTTTTTACTTGGTTTTGATTCACCACTTTATACCTTACAAGTGCGTCGTAATATTAACCAATACAAAGATGAGGCACTGCTTGCCATCATGCCGGGTGTTACTTTGCGTGAACTCTGGGAAATGCTCTCTATCGTTGAAAAAATCTTACTGCTATTTTCTATCGTCGTGGTGCTGATCAGTTTGCTTGGCATGTTAACTAGCCTGCTTTCAAGTTTAAATCAACGCCGCAGAGAACTTGCAATTTTGCGCTCTGTTGGCGCAAGACCTTGGCATATTTTCACCTTGATCAGTGTCGAATCATTACTCATTACAGGGCTAGGCTGCATTGTTGGCATCGCATTATTCTATGCTTTAATGCTACTCGGCGCAGATTACTTGCAAAGCCATGCCGGAATAAGCCTAAATATTGCTTTATTGTCATCCTATGAACTCATGCTCTTAGCTGCGATAATGGTCGCAGGCTTTATTGTTGGGTTAATTCCTGCAACCCGTGCGTATTTCTACTCTCTTGCTGATGGCATGAGTATTAAAATTTAAGGAATGTTATGCCGTTTTTTCGAAAATTCGTCGCTTTAGTCGCATTAGTTGTGTGTGCTGGAGCTAATGCTGGCGCACCTAAAGAAATCTTCTGGGAAGATTTAATTCCAAAAGGTCATGTGCAAATCGATACCCAAGCGCAAGCAAACCATGAAGGCTCTGAGCAAAACTGGGTGCAACCAGACCTTGATGCTCCCGTGGTAAAAGAACTTAATGGTCAATCAGTAAGTTTGCCTGGTTTTGTTGTTCCGCTTGAAGGCGACAGCGAAGTGATCACCGAGTTTTTATTGGTTCCTTATTTTGGTGCATGTATCCACGTGCCACCACCGCCACCAAATCAAATTGTGCATGTCACGATTAAAGATGGCGTGCCAATCGAAAGCCTCTACGATGCGATTGTCGTGACAGGCGTTATCAGCACCGAAACCTGGTCTGGTGAAATTGCTCAAGTAGGCTACAAGATGAAAGCCGTTGGTGTAGCACCATTTGAACTGTAATGAAAAAGCACGCCTTGGCGTGCTTCTTCATTGTTATTTTTGACAATTAGAGCAGTACACAGTGCTTCTTTGCCCTAATCTAATTTCTTTTAATGGCTCTTTACACGTTACACATGGCTCACCTTTGCGACCATAAACCAGTAATTGCTGGGCAAAATAACCGGGCTTACCATCACTTTGAGCAAAATCTTTTAATGTTGTGCCGCCTTGCGTGATAGCCGCAGCAAGTGTTTCTTTAATAATAGGCACTAATTGCTGATAACGCTTTAAAGACACCTTGCCGGCTTCTCGTTTCGGGTGAATTCCGGCCTTAAATAACGACTCATTGGCATAGATATTACCCACACCAACTACCACCGCGTTATCCATAATAAACTGTTTTATCGGTACTTTTTTATTTCTAGACTGTTCGTAAACACGCTTTGCAGCGAACTCATCGGTAAGTGGCTCCGGCCCGAGCTTGGTTAGCAAGGTATGACATTCGCCTGGCGCTTGCCACAAACAGGCACCAAAGCGACGCGCGTCGTTGAGTCTTAGCGCTTTACCTGAGGCTAAAATAAATTCGATATGGTCGTGCTTTTTTAATGGCTCATCAGCACTCACAACTCGTAAGTTGCCCGACATTCCTAAGTGCAAAATAACACTACCCAGCTCACAACCGAGTAATAAATATTTTGCTCTACGCTCTACTGAGGTAACTTTAAGTCCTTGTAATTGATATACATCATCAGGCACAGGCCAACGCATACTGGCGTTATGAATATTTACTTTGGTCACTGTTTGGTTAAGCACATGCGGCGTTATTCCCAAACGGCTAACTTCAACTTCTGGTAATTCAGGCATCTGTGACTCTCTTAAAACGGGTATAACGGAAATAACTTAGCAGCATCAGCTTGTTCAAGCTCAAATACTCGTTGTAACCGCTTATCTAATAAATAGTATTGCTGATCTATGTTGTACAACTGATACACTGCTGGCAACTGCTCTCCAGCTAACCATACTGAAGCAACATAATCAGCCGATGTCTGTGAAATTTTACTAACAGGGAGACTGGCAATAGTCAGTTTTTGATGTTGCCAAAGTTCAACGAGTTGTTCGAGCTGCTGCTCATCGCCTTGCCATGTGGTTTCTTGCAGTGATTGGCTACGCCAAGAGGTGCCGATACGCTCGATTTTTAATTCTGGAAATGCCATCGCCAAAATAAAGCTTTGCTCTGGGAGTAATGCTTGTACTCCTTCTTCAACAGGCTGTGTATTGAGCTTTTTATGTAGGCCATTGAAGAAAAAAATCATCAATAGCATCGAAATAATCACCACATTATTCCATGCTTTTCGGCTCAAGCGCATCAGTATCTTCCTCAGTTTTCAATATCTTAAAGTGTAACCAAAAAGGACATTAATTGGCAGTTGTAATTGATCAACAAAATTTCATGTCTGTTATGTATCAATCTGTCGATACTTTGCTAAAATATCCGCCAAATTTAAAGGAGTTCCGTCAATGTCAATGTATGTAGTGGGTCATAAGATCCCTGATTCAGATTCAATTTGCGGTGCAATTGCGCTTGCTTACTTAAAAAACCAGATCAATGAACCTGCGATCCCGACGCGTTTAGGTGAAGTATCACCTGAAACACAATTTATCCTAGATAAATTCGGTTTCGAAGCACCTGAGCTAAAACTTAGCTACGCGGGCGAAGACGTTTATATCGTTGACCACACAGAAAAAACACAAGCACCTGATGACATCGATGAAGCACGTGTTGTAGGTGTTGTTGATCACCACAAATTAGGCGATTTAACATCATCAACACCACTTGAGTGTTGGATCCGCCCTGTGGGTTGTTCAAACACTATCATCAAAATGATGTATGACTTCTACAACGTAGAGATTCCAAAAGATATCGCAGGCATCATGTTATGCGCAATCTTAAGCGACACTGTAATCTTTAAATCACCAACGTGTACAACAGCTGATATCAAATGTGTTGAAGCACTTGCTGAAATCGCTGGCATCGAAGATTTCAAAGAACTTGGCATGGAAATGTTCAAGGTTAAATCAGCAGTTGAAGGCACGCCTGCACGTGATTTAGTAATGCGTGATTTCAAAGACTTCAACATGAACGGTAAGCTAGTAGGTATTGGCCAGCTAGAAGTTATCGACCTTGCTGTATTTGATGAGATCAAAGCTGACCTTGAAGCTGACATCGCAAAGCTTAAAGAAGAAGGCGGTCGCCACTCAGTATTACTCCTGTTAACTGATATCATGAAAGAAGGCTCTGAAATGCTAATTGCGTCTGATGACGTATCAGTAATCGAAGCTGCCTATGATGTTAAATCAGAAGACGGTCGCGTATGGTTAGATGGCGTATTAAGCCGTAAGAAGCAAGTAGTACCACCACTACAAGACGCTTTCGCAAAGATCTAATCTTACGAAATAGATACAAAAAAGCCGATGTTACATCGGCTTTTTTGTGTCTGAAATTTACCAAGTTAGATTTGCGTTGCATTACGCTGACGTAACACTTCAAATAAACAAATACCGGTCGCAACTGACACATTTAAGCTAGATACCGTACCAGCCATTGGGATTTTAACTAATAAATCACAATGCTCACGTGTAAGACGGCGCATACCATCCCCTTCAGCACCCATAACAACAGCCATTGGCCCTGTTAGATTTGCATCAAATAACTCTGTATCTGTTTCACCGGCAGTGCCGACAACCCAAACGCCAGCATCTTTAATTTCACGTAGCGTACGCGCAAGATTGGTGACTTGTACCAATGGCACTGTTTCTGCTGCACCGCATGCTACTTTACGCGCTGTGCCGTTGAGTTTTGCAGACTTATCTTTAGGAACGATAATCGCGTGCACGCCCGCAGCATCTGCACTGCGTAAACAGGCACCTAAGTTATGCGGATCTGTTATGCCATCAAGTACCAGCAAGAAAGGCGTTTCTTCACGGGCTATGATCTCATCAAGATCTTTTTCGTTATACATGCGCGCCGCTTTCACATTAGCGATAATGCCTTGGTGCTGCTCACCATTTGCTTTATTATCAAGCGCTTTACGCTGCATAAACTGTACAGAAATACCGAATTTACGTGCTTGGTCAATAACCGGGTTTAAGCGTTTATCTTCACGTCCTTTTAAAGCGTATATTTCTAAAAAGCGCTCAGGCTCTTTTGCTAATATTGCTTCAACTGAGTGAAAACCAAAAATTAATTCATTACTCACGTATTATTTGCTCCTCGGCCATTACGTTTACGGGCATTCTTACCCGGTCTTTTTGCCTTTTTGGTGGCTTTTTTCTTACTCTTCTTTTTGCCAGCTTTTACAGCATCAGCTTGTTTACTATTAGGCTTTTTACGCCCTTTAGAAGGTGAAGACTCGCCACGTTTTTCATTCTCTTTGTCGCCTGATTTTGCCTCAAAGCTGCCTGACTGCGTTTTTTTACCAGGAATTTTACCTGCTTTGAGCTGGGCACGAACACTTGGTTTTGCAGGGGCACTACGGCCACGACGACGCGCATAACGGTCTTGTTGCGCTTCACCTGCTAACACTAAGTTTATGCGTCGCTCATCAAGACTGACAGATGACACCTGAACCGTTA
Source organism: Pseudoalteromonas sp. DY56-GL22 (assembly GCF_041414715.1). Taxonomy (NCBI): domain Bacteria; kingdom Pseudomonadati; phylum Pseudomonadota; class Gammaproteobacteria; order Alteromonadales; family Pseudoalteromonadaceae; genus Pseudoalteromonas; species Pseudoalteromonas sp. DY56-GL22. Next base: position 362,647 of record NZ_JANHZR010000003.1, read on the forward strand.
GTTTATCGCCTAAACGATAAACTGTGTGCGTTTGTTCACCAATCAAGCAATGCTTAGCACCATCGTAATGGAAGTACTCATTGCCCAGGTTAGTTACATGGATCATGCCGTCGATTTGTAAATCGTCTAAGCGTACAAATAAACCAAAGTTAGTTACCGATGAGATCACCCCACCAAATTCGTCACCAACATGGTCTTGCATAAATTCACATTTCAGCCAATCTGCGACTTCACGAGTCGCATCATCAGCACGGCGTTCAGTGGTTGAACACTGCTCACCTAAAATATCAACTTCGTCATCAGTGTATGCATACTCACCCGATGTTTGCTGACCTTGCGCTTTAAGTACCGCTTTAATTGCACGGTGCACCACTAAATCAGGATAACGACGAATAGGCGACGTAAAGTGGGCATACGCCGGTAAAGCTAAACCAAAGTGGCCAATGTTATCTGGCTGATACACCGCTTGCTTCATTGAACGAAGCAACATGGTTTGAATAAGCTCAGCTTCTGGGCGGTCGCCTAATTTAGTTAACACGTGAGTGATTTCTTTTGGTGTTGGCTCATCAGAAATCGCGGTTTCGATACCCAGCTCTGATAAAAAGTTTCTGAAGAAACCAAGCTTTTCAGCATCAGGCTCATCATGCACACGATAAAGCGCACTTGCCTCGTGCTTTTCTAATAATCGGGCTGCCGATACGTTCGCTAAAATCATGCACTCTTCGATAAGTTTGTGTGCATCATTGCGAACAACTGGCACGATTGATTCAATCTTACGGTGTGCATTAAACACAAAACGCGTTTCTAAGGTTTCAAACTCAATCGCACCACGTTCTTGGCGTGCTGCTTTTAGTGCCATATACATTTGCTGTAAATCAGTTAAATGCGGCACCATCTCGGCATATTCTTCACGCAGCTTTTCATCGCCTTGTAAAATCGCATTCACTTTCGTGTAGGTAAAACGAGCGTGTGAATTCATCACCGCTTCGTAAAATTTATACCCAGACAACTTACCTGCTTCTGATACTGTCATCTCAGCAACCATACACAAGCGGTCAACTTTCGGGTTTAATGAGCATAGGCCATTCGATAACACTTTTGGCAGCATCGGAATAACTTGCTCAGGGAAGTACACTGAGTTACCACGCTCGATCGCTTCTTTATTCAGAGGCGTGTTCATTCCTACATAGTGCGACACATCGGCAATGGCCACCCATAAACGCCAACCACCTGAAGGCTTGCGCTCACAATAAACGGCATCATCAAAGTCACGGGCATCTTCACCGTCAATGGTCACCAGCGGTAAGTCACGTAAATCAACACGACCTTGCTTTGCTTGCTCATCAACAAACTCACCTAAATGAGCAACTTGCTTTTCAACCGCTTCTGGCCACACATGAGGAATATCGTGATTGCGTAGTGCAACTTCAATTTCCATACCCGGTGCTAAGTGCTCACCTAGTACCTCAGTGACTTTACCTACCGCATTCATATGTCGGCTAGGGTTTTGGGTAATTTGCACCTGCACCATTTGGTTGTGGCGCGCGCCATTTTCACTACCCGGTAGTATCATAATGTCTTGCGTTATGCGTGGGTCTTCAGCCACAACAACTGCAATACCATGCTCAACAAAATAGCGGCCAACTATCGGTGCACGTTCATTGGTTAAGACCTTAATGATACGTGCTTCGCATTTGCCGCTAGATCCTTTGCGATTGCCTTTAGCAAGCACAATGTCACCGTGCAACACCATATTCATTTGGTGCTTGGCGATAAACCAATCTTTACTCTCACCTTCAACTTCTAAAAAGCCGAATCCGTCACGATGACCAATGACCTTACCTTTAACCAAGCCAGATTCATCAATCAATGCGTAGCATTTAAACTTATTGAAATACAGTTGACCATCGCGCTCCATAGCACGTAAACGACGTTTGAACGCAATTTGACGCTCTGTATCATTCACATGTAATTCGTCACAAAGTTGTGTGAAGTTTGCTGGTTTGGCACGAGATTCTAAGTGAGTAAGTATAAACTCACGGCTAGGGACGGGGTTTTCGTACTTTTCTTGTTCTCGACTGAGATTTGGATCCTGTTTTGACATTCACTATCTTGTTAGTTGGTTATGTTGTTATTTTAACCCATAACCTAACAATGAGACAGGCAAAAGCTATGAAACTTTTAAGAAATTGATTAATTCTGCCAAAAATGAAGCGTTGATATTCTTTGCAGCAAACACTCTGTGTTAATATTTTCGGAAAATAACAACAAGCTAACATAATTATATGGATATTAACTTAACCCATTACCTCGCAACGATGGCCTATAACAGTGCCTACATTGCTCTGTTCATTGCGATTATAGCCGTTGCAAAACTGTCGTATAACTTAGCAACCCCTTATAACACCACCAGCCAATTAACCGACAGTGCCAACAGTGCTTTAGGTTTATCTATTGGTGGCTATTTAGGGGCAATTACCATTATTTATGGCTTTGTTTTAGCTGGGCCTAGCCAAGGTTTACTAAGCGATTTGATGAATGTATCACTGTACAGTGTTTTAGGTATGGTGCTGCTAACCTGCTCACGTATTTTGAATGACAAATTACTGCTGCGTTTGTTCTGTAACCAAGAGCAATTAATTAACCAACAAAATGAGGCGGTTGGCCTAGTACAAGCGGCAAACTATATGGCCGCCGCACTAATCATTGGTGGCGCATTAACCGGTGAAGGCAGCTGGTTATCGGCCATTGTGTTTTATTTTTTAGGGCAACTAATGCTGATCATTTTTGCCAAAGGCTATGATCACCTCACTGCTTTTAATCTTCACGAACAGCTCGAAAAAGGTAACAAAGCCGTAGCGCTTAGCTTTTCTGGCACCATGTTGGCGCTAGCTATTATCTTGTGTCATGCGCTCATTGGTGGCTTTCATAGCTGGCAACAAAGCTTAAGCTTATTCTTTATTGACGCGTTATTTGGCTTTTTAATTTTACCAATTGTGCGTTACCTCGTTGATAAAATTATCTTTAGTAAAATTTCGCTCGACCAAGCAATGCACGACAAAAACACCGCCGTAGCGGTTATTGAAAGCAGCATTGCAATCTGTGTTGCTGTTATCATCACTATCGCTATTTAAGCTTATTTATGGAGTAATGGATGAACATCTATAAGCTTTTTATTATTGCCGCTATCACATTTATTGCCTGCTTAGTGATACGTGCTGATTTACAAGCACCACTTATTACTGGCCAATATGGCAACTTTAAAGACTACGACGGACAAGACAAACCTTACCTATTTACAGTGCCAGAAGATGGCCAAATGATGCGCTTAGAAATTAAAGGCAGACTGCCTTTAAACTCGTGGAAAGCCATTGATATCGAAATTTTTGACCCTGATGGTAACTACTTATTTAGTTACTCTGATGAACTTTGGGCAGAAACCGGACACGATTCAGATGGTAAATGGACTGAGTACCGTGATTATACTCATCACGATGTCCACTTCCCTAAGAAGGGGCAATATAGCGCCTACGTCAGTAGTACGTTTGGCCCAAATAAGCGTGCCGAACATTTTAGTTATACGTTTCGTATTATCCCAATCAAAGGTAACAGTAATTTCATGCTACCGCTGTTATGGATTTCTGGCTTCATCGGCGGTGTAGCGCTATTTGTAATGCTGCATCGTTTAGAAGCTGAGCGTGAAGGCTCCGATATTACTTATAAACCAATCAATAAGTTAAACCCTGAGGCTATAAAAGCAATGGAATCGCGCATCTCTGTTTGGCCTATTGTGTTACTGTTTTTAGCACCCGTGCTCTTCTTTTCCTTCTTGGCATATAGCAAAGGTGACAAAGAGCAAGATTGGCAAGTTTACTCCTATCACCACCTCACGATAAGCGTTGATAAACAATTGCGTGAGCAAAGTATTGGCAGTGCAGGTTTCCGTTCACGAGGCGGCCCAGGTGGTAAATAAATCAATTCGCGAAAGCCACATTTTACTGTTTAGCATTTTTGTTGCAGGCCTTTGCTCTATTATTTATGAGCTGCTGATCGCAACTACCGGTGCCTACTTTTTGGGTGATAGCATCACCCAATTTTCCCTGACGATTGGCGTCTATATGGCGGCAATGGGGGTTGGCTCTTATTTTTCGCGTTTTGTGCCTGATAAGCCATTGCTGGTGTATTTTATTGGCTTTGAGTTAGCGCTTGCGCTACTTGGTGGTTTGAGTGTGCCCTTGCTGTATTTCTGTTATGCGTTTGGTTTACCGCTGCAAGCAATTAGTATTTTACTCACCACACTAATAGGGATTTTGATTGGTTTAGAAATTCCGCTGTTAAGTCGCCTAATGGAAAAACATTATGCGCTAAAAGCAAACCTCGCCAATGTGTTATCTATTGACTACTTTGGCGCCCTGCTTGCGACTTTACTGTTTCCTTTTCTATTTTTACCTTGGCTTGGGGTTTTTAAAACAGCGTTAAGCTTTGGCTTAATGAATCTAAGTATTGCGCTGTTATTGCTGTGGTACTTTATCGACCATATCAGCGCAAATCGTCGAAAAGTGCTTAGGCTCACTTTAGTTTTAGTCTGCTCAGTATTAGTGCTTTGCTTATTTGCGAGTAAACAGCTTACCCATCTTTGGCAAAGCCAAATCTACGATGACCGTGTTGTACACTCAGAGCAAACGCCCTATCAGCAAATTGTACTCACTCGCCATAAAGATGATATTAGACTTTATTTAAACGGTGGCTTACAGTTTTCATCGATTGATGAGTATCGCTATCACGAAGCGCTTATTCATCCCGCTATGGTGCGCCATGGCAATGCAAAACGTATTCTAATTTTAGGTGGTGGCGATGGCTTAGCAGCCAGAGAGCTTTTGAAGTACCCGCAAATAGAGTCTATTACCCTAGTTGATTTAGACCCAGCAGTAGCTAGGCTTGCGCAAACTAATCACAACCTGACAACTCTTAACAAGCACTCACTCAGTGACCCTAAAGTGACGGTTATTCATCAAGATGCTTATGTGTTTATTGAGCAAAGCGAACAGCTGTTCGATATTATTTTTATTGATTTACCTGATCCAAAAGCAATCAATTTAGCACGGCTTTACAGTCAGCAGTTTTATCAACTAGTAAAAACACGATTACCAAATAACGGTATTGTAGTGACCCAGGCCACCAGCCCATTTTTTGCGAAACACGCATTTTGGTCTATCAATAATACGCTCAGTGCAGCGGGCTTTGCACACACCTTGCCTTATCATTTAAATGTACCCTCTTTTGGCGAATGGGGATTTGTTATGGCTTGCAACTTGATGTGTAGTAACCAACAAGTATTACCGGTTAAAACCCGCTTTTACCGCCCAGAAAATGACGCACAATTGTTCATTTTTACCCCGGATATTAGCGCTAACAATGAAAAAGTATCGACGCTTGATGAGCCTAATGTGCTGCACTATTACTTGCAGGGATGGAAATATTGGAACTAAACGAATGGATTAGCCCATATGGGGAGTTTACAAAGTAAAGGATTACCGTTACAAAGAGAGTTAATAACAACAATAACAAGGTTTGTAATGCAGGCGCACAAACAGAGCCTAATATACTTACATATTGCAGTACTCCTATTTGGGGGGACTGCATTATTCGCTAAACTAGTCAGCCTAAGTGCATTAGATATTACCGTTTACCGAACAGCAATTGCTGGCTGTGCCTTACTGATCTTACTTACAATTCAACACAAAGCGATTAAGCTTCACTCGCGTCGTGACTACCTTATAGCCTTGTTACTTGGCGTCACTGTTGGAATACATTGGCTCACCTACTTCGCAGGTATGCAACTAGCAGGTATTGCAGTCGGTATGATTGCCTTTTTTACTTACCCTGTTATCACGGTATTTTTAGAGCCTTTATTTCATGGCAGTAAACCACAGCTCAAAGATATTTTTAGCGCCTTGGTGGTGATGCTTGGTATTTATTTACTTATTCCTGATGCCAGCTTAGGCAATGATGTCACCCTCGGTATTGCTATTGGTATTTTGTCTGCGTTCTTTTTTGCGTTTCGAAATATCGTTCATAAGCGTTACTTTAGCCAATATAGCGGCCCACAAACCATGCTTTACCAAACTTGGATCGCCTGCATTATGCTGTGTGCCTTTGTCGAGGTACCGCCATTACAAGTTGATACAATAAATTGGCTGCTATTAATTACTGTAGGGGTTATTTTTACAGCAGCACCGCATTCACTGTTTGCAGCAAGCCTAAAAAACTTATCAGCTTCAACCGCTGGTTTAATATCGTGTTTGCAGCCTTTATACGGTACGTTTTTCGCTTTTTTAATTTTGCATGAGCAACCTTCAATTAGCACTCTTATTGGTGGCGCACTAGTTATTAGCGCCGCTTTTTATGAAACATGGTCAGTGACTCGTAGGTATAAGCAATGATGAAAGTATTCGCTCACAGAGGTGCCAGTGGTACCTACCCAGAAAATACTCAAAGCGCCATTATCGCCGCTGTTGATTTAGCAGTAGATGGCATCGAAATTGATGTGCAAAGCTGCCTTGATGATTACATGATTATTCACGACACTTGGCTTGATCGTACAACTTCAGGTCGCGGTAAAGTAAACGCCTGCTCAAAAGAGCAAATTCAACAATACGATGCAGGCAATGGCGAATGCGTGCCCACTTTACAACAGGCAATCGATTGGGTTGGTAATAAAACTTTACTTAATTTAGAGCTTAAACATACTTTTTCGTTAGACAAGTTTGTAGAGCTTATTGAGTCAAATGTCAGTGCAGGGAAAATATCTCGGGATAACCTGTTAGTCTCTTCATTTGATCACCACCAACTGATGTGGCTAAAGCAAAAACTGCCGTGGGTAAAGATTGGTGCACTCACCGCTTCTATCCCAATTAATTACAGCGAGTTTGCGCAAAAACTGCATGCCTATAGCATTCATGTAGATAAAAACTTTATAAACCATGAGTTTGTTGCTGACGCAAAACAACGCGGCCTTCAAGTTTATGCTTACACGGTCGATAAAGTGGAAGATATCGAATTAATGCTAGAGTATGGCGTAGATGGTATTTTTACTAATTTTCCGTGTCATACACAAATGACACTGCAGTCACTGTAACTCAACAAAACTAAGCTATACTGTTGAATTATGTGACATTGAATAATAAAAAATTACGCCAAAATGAATCAACACAACACCTTAATGAGTAGCTATATGCGCATTTATAATTTTATCGAACAAACTTTCTTTTACACTCTTACACGTAAGATTGTCGGTAATTTAGGTTTTGTGTTTGCGTTTCAGGCCATTACTTTGATCTGGCTTTATAGCAGCCTGTCAGAGCAACAAGCTGGCATGGGACTATTTTGGTTAATGACCTTTGTTATCATCGCGAGCTTTATTTTTACTATTTTCTACATGCGCTTTTTAATTGTGCGCCCAGTGCAAGCAATGCGCGATACACTTGAGCAAATCAACCGTCATGATGCAGATTTATCTGCCAAGTTACCGCATTTTACCTACGATGAATTTCGTGATTTAAGTGAGCAGTACAATACCTTTACAGTTCATTTAGCAAATCTATTAGCCACCACATACCAAAGTGCACAAGCCAGTGCAGATAGTAGTTCAAAGATGACTCATTCAATGCAGCAAACCGCAGAAATGAGCCACCAGCAAATCAAGTTTAGCCAAACCATTACTGATTCGAGTAACCAAATAACTTCAAGCCTTGAGAATATCTCAGCGAACACTGATAGCGTGCACCATGTTAACAGTGAGCACTTAAACTTTGTAAAACACTCAGCCACTGAGTTATCAGCATTAGTTAAAAAGGTTGCGATGATCAGCCAAATTTTAGGTAACTTTTCTGCAACTGTGTCTGGCCTAAAAGAAAACAGCGAGAATATTCGCGCCATTTTAAAAATGGTAGAAGAGTTTTCTGACCAAACCAATTTACTTGCACTGAATGCTGCAATTGAAGCGGCACGTGCCGGTGAAGCTGGCCGAGGCTTTGCTGTGGTTGCCGATGAAGTTAGATCACTATCGGTTAAAGTAAACGACGCAACCCGCCAAATAACTGATTTTATTAATCAAATGAATAGTCTTGTTAGCGAAACCAATAAAGAATCTGAGCAACTAATTAGCCACTCGAGTGAAGCTGAAACAGCGATTAGCAATACCTCTACAGGCTTTAGTAATATGCTTAGCGAATTTGAGCAAAACCAACAACAACTACAGCAGATTGTTAGTGCGGTGCATTTACTTGAGCAAACCCAAACCCACACTCATCAAACTGTTGAGCAAATAGTTGCTCTGGGTGAGCAAGCTAAACAGCAGATTGATGAATCACTCGCTGACTGCCAGCAATCACACAAACTGAGCCAACAAACCCAAGAGCAATTAAAACGCTTTGTGTAATCGGCTTTTAACTGCTGCTCTGAGTCAAACTATGTTAAAGTAGCCGCTTCTTGGCTACTTTTTTATTGACCGTGACAACACCCGCTATTGATTATGAACAACTCGCACTGCAAATAAAGCAATGGGGTAAAGACCTTGGCTTTGCAGAAGTCGGGATCACTGATATTGACCTAACGAAACATGAAGCGCAGCTACAGCGCTGGTTAGATTTAGGCTATCACGGTGAGATGGAATACATGGCAGCCCATGGAATGAAGCGAGCGCGCCCAGCAGAGCTGGTACCTGGCACGCAGCGAGTCATATCAGTAAAAATGAACTACCTACCGCCTGATGCAAGCTTTGCTAAGAACCTCAAGCAAACTGATAAAGCGTACATCAGTCGCTATGCATTAGGTCGTGACTATCATAAATTAATTCGCAACCGCCTAAAAAAATTAGGCCAACAAATAGAACAGCATATAGGCCAACTCGGCTTTCGTCCCTTTGTTGACTCAGCCCCAGTACTTGAAAGGCAACTGGCCGAAAAAGCAGGCTTAGGCTGGCGTGGTAAAAACAGTTTATTAATCAATAAAGAAGCGGGCTCGTGGTTTTTCTTAGGGGAGCTGTTTGTTGATATACCACTACCTATTGATGATGAGAATAGCTTTGAAGGCTGTGGGAAATGCGTTGCCTGTATGACACTGTGCCCAACCGGTGCGATTGTCGAGCCTTATGTAGTCGACGCCCGTAAATGTATATCTTACCTTACGATTGAACTGCAAGGCGCGATTCCAGAAGAGTATCGCCCACTGTTAGGTAATCGCGTTTATGGCTGTGATGACTGTCAGTTAGTGTGCCCATGGAATCGCTATGGTCAGCTCACCGATGAAGCTGACTTTCACCCAAGAAAACAACTTAAAGATCAAGACTTACTGACCTTATTTGCTTGGGATGAGGCAACCTTTCTAAAAAATACTGAAGGCAGCCCTATACGCCGCATTGGTCACGAGCGCTGGTTAAGGAACCTCGCTGTCGGATTAGGTAACGCTGATTACAATGAGCAGATAATTGAGGCTTTAGAGCAAAGGTTAACAACCGCTAGCGCTTTGGTCGCTGAGCATATTGAATGGGCGCTTGATCAGCAAAAAAATAAGCGCCAGTTAAAGCTTCGTAAAACTGCGCGCTTAATTCGCATTGTTGAAAAAGGACTGCCCAGAGATGCTTGATAGCTTAAGTTGTAACTTACTGCTTTAATAATTGCGATAAATCATTTTCAATCTCTTTGAATGCTGCTTTTACTCCCTGAACTGACTCTTCACGTGCAACAGAGTTTTGAATGGTTTCGTCGACCTTTTGATAGATAAAAACCTCTTGGTCCTCATCTAAGCCCATGGTTGGTATACGTCGTTCTAAGTCTTCTTGAAGCTGCTTAAATACAGCCTCGTTATTTACACGATTTTCATTTAGAAGTTCGATGAGTCCCGAAAACTTGCTGTGAACTTTACCTACAGCATCATTAAGTTGTTGCTGTTGTCTGAGCAATTCTTTTTTTGTGATGATCGCTTTAAGCTGCTGCTCTGTAACACTGACTAAAAAGCAAATATGATCCCGAATTCGACCATGCTTATCAGGGTCTTGGTCTGGCATATTTAAGATTAGTAAGCTGATCATTTCGTAATTGACTAAAATTCGATTCGAAAATTCATGGAGTCGGCCTTTATTTTTGAGCATTTCAAATAACTCAATAACGATTGGCGAACACATGCCCGAAATTGAAAAGTGCTCAATGCCAGACTCTAAGCGAAACTCAACATTGCTTTGTAAATCAAATGAGCTTAGACAGTTAAGCAGAGCCTTACCCAGCTCTTGCTCATCTTCAATAGCACCTATATGTTCGATATAGTTGACTATTTGCCCCATTTCACTGCTGTTCGCCATGGCATTAAATGCTGTTGAAGTCGCATCTTCAACTTGTTGCTCTAGCGATTCTTTTTCTATCAATACTTGATGTAAGTGCTGCAGTTTAAGCTTTAATTCTTCATGCCCGAATGGTTTAACTATATAGTCCTCAGCTCCGACTGAATAGCCTTCCATACGCTCTTCAACCGTTCCTCTTGCTGAAACAAACATAACGATTATTTTCTCGGTATTTGGATTCTCTTTTAGTTTTCGACAAACATCATAACCACTCATTTGTGGCATACTCACATCAAGCAGAATAACCTGAGGATCAAACTCTTCAACTACTGCCAAACACTCTGGACCGCTACTGACCATTTTCAGTTCAAAGTCGAGCTCTTCAAGAATCTCTTCAATTATTTCTAAGTTAAATGGTTCATCATCGACGGCTAAAATTCTCTTTAAGGCCATGTCTAACACTTCCGTTTTATTAATTTAACTTTACAGATCTATCTTCATTCGCTAAGTGTTGAGGTAGATCTATCCTCAATGGAAGCTTTACTAAAATAGTTGCACCTCCATATTCATTATTTCTTGCCGTAATCGTTCCTTGATGTAAGGCTACAAATTCACGACAAATAGCTAAACCAAGTCCTGTACCTCCAGCACCACTATTGGTTTTACTACTTTGCTCAAACTTCGCAAAAATTTTCTCAAGTTCAGACTCGGGAATTCCTATACCACGATCTATTACTGATATTTCAGCCATTTCATTATTCATAGTTAGCTGAATATCTATCTCACTGGCAGGCTCACTAAATTTAAGTGCATTACCAAGCAAGTTGCGCATTATTTGGTTTATCTGCTCTTCGTCACAATCGAGCAAAATACTTTTCTCAAAGCCAATTAAACGAATAGCAATATTTCTCTCAAGAGCAGTCCCAGAGACATCATCAATACTGGTTTTTATAATACTACTAAGGTTATGTTTTTGCGGATTAAAGGGAAATTTACCAACATCCAGTTTTGAAAGATCAAGCAAATTATTAAGCAGTGACAATAAGCGCTCACCACTTTGTTCTATACGCGATAAATACTTATTTAACTTGTCTTTACTCAGATCATTGTTGGCAACTTTATCAAGTCCAAAACGAGCAAAACTTAAGATTGAATGCATTGGCGTTCTGAGTTCATGAGACATATTCGCTAAAAATTCAGACTTACTTAAGTTTGCAGCTTCAGCCACATCTTTTGCGTGCTCTAGTTGAGCTGTTCGCGCTTTTACCTCTTCTTCAAGCAAATCTTTTGCTTCAAGTAGCAAATCTTCCTTTTCTTTTAAGTGTGTAACGTTTTTAAAGATCCCCGCTAACGCAATCTCGCCGTGATGATCTATTTCATTAAACGATCCCACTAATGGAATATCATTGCCATCTTTTTTAAGCATTCTTAGATCACAGCTAAATTGGCGGTTTTTACTTAGCGTCGTAATTTTTTCTTTAATACGTGTTATTGAAGGCTCATCAAAAAAATCAAATACCGAACAGCTTTCAAATTCATGGTGCTGTTTATCAAATAATTGTTCACAGGCATCGTTGGTTTCGATTACCTTTCCGCATCGTTCAAATAAAATAATAGCGTCGGGAGTATGCTTAAAAATAACTCTTAATAAACTGTCCTTTTCTATAAGCGCATCAACGGTACTCTGAAGTCTTTCAACAAGTTCTGAATTATGACGTTTGAGAAGCTCTGTTTGCCATAGTTTATGAACTGATTGCAATAAACCATTATCATCAATCGGTTTGATCAAAACATCTTCAACACCCTGACGAATGGCAGCAACCATGGAAACTTGATCAGGCTTTGAGGTATACAATAAACAACGACTTTCAGGCTGCAACGACTTCAGCTTTATAAACAATTCAAGCCCTGTTCCATCTTCAAAAGTAAAATCACTAATCAATAAATCAATTGCATGCTCATGAATTAACTCCATTGCAAAGCTCATGTTATCAGCGGTGATGGTTTTGATATGCGCGCCCTTTAAGTTTTGCGCTATTTTTTGTAACCGGTCGGGACAATGATCAACGAGCAATACAGTAGGAAGTTTGAGAATATTGTCGCTGTCTAATTCTAATATTCCCTCTAGAAGCGTGCTTATCTCTTTATTTGCGAAAAAAGGGTATATAACAACGGCATTAGGTAAGAGACGGTTAATTTCACTAAAATGTTCAAGTAAGTCACTGCGTTGTGCTTTCGGTGCGAGTAATAAGAAATGCTCTTGAGAAAAGTCATTCATTAGTTCTTCAATGATACTTGTTGGCACCCCATGTGAAGCAGCAACGAGATCATATTGCTGTGTTAGAACGGTATCATCTATCATTGAAAAGTGTAATAGCTCAACTTCGCAACCGATAAGCTCGAGTAGAACTTTTACACGCATCGCAAGTACACTATTACTATCAACTATTAATATTTTTCGCACCGTAAATAAGACTCACTATAAAAACTGACCTTTTTAGCGTAGTCTAAAAATCTTTTACCGCACAATTTACACCGTATTTTTTTACTAGTTTTTGAGAAGGTTAAGGCTGCAAGTGCTTACCCAAAATTGTCAAGCCATAAGCTTTATCATCCATAATTGCAATTTCAGGGAGCTCTCCCCAAACCTTGTAGTCAAAGCGATTAAACAGTTTTATACTGGGTAGGTTGTGGCTGAATATAAAAGCTAATAACACCTTGATATCAAGTGTTTTTGCATGCTGTTCTGAAAATATAAGCAGTTGCTTTCCTAGCCCTTGCCCTTGAGCCTGCTGGGTGATGTAAATACTAATCTCAACCGTGCCATCGTAAGCTGGGCGGCCATAAAAAGACTTATAACTTAACCAAGCAATTACTTTACCTTGTTGCTCAAAAACAAAGATAGGTCTTTTTTCTGTATGGCTATCAAACCAAGCTTGTTTGTCTGCCACCGACACCTCTTCGGTATCTGCGGTAACCATACGCCCAGGGATGGTCTCGTTATAAATCGCGACTATATCAGTTAAATCGTTTTGTGTTGCTTTGCGAATCGTCATAAATAGCTGAAATTAAATGATCACTTTGCTGCATATTAGCGTATATTCATCACAAATAACTAGCGGGAAATAACTATGTATAAATATGCTTTGTTACTTGCAGCAGGCCTAATAACAACCAACCTTGCAGCACAAACCACAGAGGCGGTACCAACAGCTAAAGCAAGCAGCCAATGTGATGATTTTACCAATGTCACAATGAGAAAGTTGCGTTCAAAAGAGTCTATTAATTTTTGTGAATTCAAAGATAAACCACTCTTAATAGTAAATACCGCTAGTAATTGTGGTTTTACCGGCCAGTTTGAAGGTTTAGAAGCCATTCATAAAGAATATAAAGACCAAGGCTTAGTTGTGCTAGGTTTTCCATCAGATGACTTTTTTCAAGAAGAAGACGATGAAAAAGACACGGCAAAAGTATGTTTCATCAATTATGGCGTAACCTTCAATATGTTGGCTACCAGTGCCGTTCGTGGTAGCGATGCGAACCCAATATTCAAACACCTAAATGAAGCAACCAGCTCACCTAACTGGAACTTTTACAAATATTTAGTGTCTGCAGATCGTAAGACAGTGCAACGCTTTAATAGTAAAACTAAGCCACAATCGCAAACTTTACGCGATGCAATTGAAGCTGAGCTGATTGCAAAATAAATTTAATTTTTCGTTCGGTAAATATTGAACTAAACTAGTGATTTAATACTAAAACACACATTAGGGAGATGTTATGGCAGTAGCCAGTGCAAGACACATTCTCGTAGACAGTGAAGCTCACTGTTTGGATTTAAAGCAGCAAATTGAGCAAGGAGCTGACTTTGCAGAGCTTGCTCGTGCTCATTCTAATTGCCCATCAGGTCAAGATGGTGGTGCATTAGGTGAGTTTGGCCCTGGCATGATGGTTCCAGAGTTCGACAAAGTCGTTTTCTCTGCACCAATAAACCAAGTACAAGGCCCAGTGCAGACCCAGTTTGGTTATCATCTTCTAGAAGTAACAAGCCGTACTGACTAATTTACAAATCGATTTCAAAAAGCCGCTTCATAGCGGCTTTTTTTTGCGAAGGATCTCAAAATGAAACTTTTAGGCTCGACCACCTCACCTTTTGTGCGCCGTATTCGGATTTGGGCTGCACTTAATAACCTAGCTATTGATTTTATTAATTTGGATATTTTCTCTGAGCAAGACAGACAAACCATGATTGCTCATAACCCTGCCAGAAAAATTCCTGTATTAATCGACCATGATTTTACCTTATGTGATTCCAACTCCATTATTCGCTATCTGCTCGAAAAAGCGGATCAGCCATTACTTAGCTGGCAGCAAGAGAACTACTTAACCATTATCAATGCCTGCAATGATTCACTGGTAGAAATTTTACTTTGTCAGCGTTCAGGGTTTGATACCAGCAGCGATAAACTATTTTTTAATTTACAGAATGAACGAATTGTTGAAACATTAGCCTATTTAAATACTCATTTATCGGAGCCAGTATTTAAAAGCTGTGAATACCTCAACATCAGTTTATACTGCTTGCTAGATTGGATCCGCTTCCGCGAATTAACTGATTTTAGCCAACTAAATAACTTAGTTGATTTTTATCATAAATTCGCCGATAAAGCGGCAGTACAACAAACAGATCCACGAAAATAAAGATAAGGGTTACGCAAATGAGCGATATCGAAATTGAATCAGAATTAGTTAGCTTTGTAGAAAAAGTTCGTTTGAACGAATCTATGTGGGCACTCGGTGCCGAAGATGGTGGTTTTGTTGTCTGTGAATCAAACCAATTTAGCGACACAGATGTGCTATTACTTTGGGGCACTGAAGACGCTGCAAAAGCACAATGTAAAGATGAGTGGCAAGACTATACCCCTGTTGAAATTGGCCTAGACGAATTTCTTGATGAGTGGGTTGAAGACCTAAACGAAGATGATGCGCTTGTTGGTTTAAACTGGAACGATGATCAAGTATGCGTTGAAATCGAACCGGTTGGTTTAGCTAAAGCTCTTTGCGATTAATAGCAATCCTTAAACTTATAACGACACGGCCGTATTTATGGCAGTGTCGTTAAGCTGGAAACTTGATACTTATCAGGTATACTCTTCAACACATCTTTATTATCAAGGTATTAGGTTGAAGTCCCATCTTGGTCGTAGGCCCTTTTCGGCCATGGAATTACATACCCTGTATAATGGTTACATTTACGGTGATCAGCGTTTAGCACGTGAACAAGCTAAGCATTGGCACTTTTGGCTGCCTTTATTTGCTTATTATACTGGTGCCTACAGCGATGAAATTGGCCATTTAACCCTTGATAATATTGTCACCCTTGATGGCATTCGCTGCTTTGATTTTCATACGCATGGCAAGATAAAACCCCGCTATGTGCCTATCCATAATGCATTACTCGATGCTGGGCTTGATCAGTACTTAGACTTTTTAACAAGTCGAAATCAGCAACGACTGATGTTTGATTTACCCGCTAAATCTGGTCGCTACAGCGAAAAAGTACGTATTTGGTTTTCGGGTGAAGGTGAACGCGCTGGTTATTTACAAAAGTGCGCTATTCCTACTGTTGATCAGCAAGGTATGAAAACCGCGATAAGCAGTTTACGGCTCAACTTTGAACAACAAGTGCGAATTCATGCACTGCAAGCCAACTGCAAAGACGCCTTTAACTACTTGCTTGGTTTTAAAGATTTCAACGAACAACGCTTTGCTGATATGCAATTATTAAATACCGTGCTGCAAAACGTCCGACAAATAAACCCGCAACTGCATTGGCAGCGTTTCATTGACCGCCATAATTAACTGACAAACTTTGTTACTAACTATTTATTACTGTTCAAATTAAAACCTGATAGCATGATGATTCGCCCCTCATAGCAGGTGCCTTTCTAACAACAAAAAATCAGGGATACTTATGTTCTTAAAAAGCCTATTAACGGTAAGTGTTGCACTTGCTGTTAGCTCTGCCCATGCCAATGAATATGTTATCGAAAAGCTTGCCAAGCCTAGCTCACAACAAGTAGAACTTACGCTCGATCCTGCCAAAGACAATTTTTCTGGTCATACCGAAATTGCTTTAGAGGTTCTAAAAGCAACCAATTATATCGAATTAAACGGTATTGATTATGCAGTTAGCATGGCGAAAATTTTAGGTGCAGAAAACTGTGACCTAAATGCTGAAATGCTAAAAACAGGCAAAGTTAAATTCGCTTGTGAAGAAAAAATTCAGCCAGGCAAATACACTTTAAAAGTTGATTTTACCGCACCTTATAACCGCCAAAGTGTTGGTTTATATAAAACTTTAGATCAAGGCACACCTTATCTTTTCACGCAATTTGAAATGAGCGATGCGCGTCGTGCATTCCCGGTTTTTGACGAGCCAAGTTATAAAATTCCATTTCAGCTAACTATCACAGCGCCAACATCACAAAAAGTGTATGCCAATACACCGGTTTTAAAAACCAAAGTTGATGGCGATATGACAACGCACTTTTTCGACAAAACACCACCGATTCCTTCTTACTTAGTCGCTATGGCTGTGGGCCCGTTTGAAGAGCTTGAAATTAAAGGCATGCCAATTCCTGGCCGCGTACTGACTCCACAAGGCAAAATTCACCTTGCTGATTACGCAAAAGAAAATATGCCGCGAGTGTTAAAAGCGCTAGAAGATTATTTTGGCATTCCTTACGTATACAAAAAGCTAGACTCAGTGGCAGTGCCAGAGTTTCCATTTGGCGCAATGGAAAACGCAGGCCTAGTGACTTATCGTGAAGACATTTTACTAGTAGACCTAGCAACAGCAACTCGCAGCAAAAAAGAGCGTAATGTATCAATCATTGCCCATGAGTTAGCTCACCAGTGGTACGGTAACCTAGTGACTATGAAGTGGTGGAATGATTTATGGTTAAACGAAGCATTCGCAAGTTGGATGGCAGCGAAAATCACTGCACAAATCAACCCAGAATTTGAGTCGCACTTAGATTTACCACAAAACCATGTGATGGCACTGGATGCGCGTTTAAGTACTAAACCTATTCGTAAACCAATCAAAACTGAAGCTGACATCATGGATGGCCTTGGCCTTGCCTACAGTAAAGGTAGCGCGGTTTTATCTATGGTTGAAAACTGGATTGGCGAAGAGGCATTCCAGCAAGGTATTCGTGCTTACTTGAAGAAATTCTCTTACAAGAATGCAGAAGCTGCTGATCTATGGCAAGCACTAGGCGAAGCGTCTAATAAAGATGTAGCAAGCGTTCTTAAATCGTTTATCGAACAATCATCTTTCCCGCTTATTAAAGTAACGCAAGACGGTAAGAAAATTAATATCAGCCAAAGCCGCTTTGTAAATGCTGGCGTTGATGCACCAGCACAACTGTGGAATGTTCCGGTTGCAATTAAGTATGGTGCAGGCGACAAAGTTAAAACCGCAAGTATGCTGCTGAATAAAGAAACACAGCAATTGACTCTCGACTTTGAACCTGAGTGGATTTACCCAGACCAAGGTGCCATGGGTTATTACCGCTGGGTATTAAATGATGCACAGTTCAATGCTCTGCTAGAGAACGCTGCTGACAAGCTAACGGTTCGTGAGCGCTTAGCGCTACTTTCTGCGGTTGATTCATTACTTGATGCAGGTGTTATCTCTGCGGCTCACTTAATGCAAACGTTAGAAGCTTTTGTGAGTGATGCACACCCATTAGTAGCAAACACAGCATTGGGTTACCTTGCTTCTCAAAAACGCGTATTCGAAGACGACAGTAACCGTGACCTATGGCCTGAGTTTATCCGTAACAGCATTGCACCTGCTGCTAAGCAATATGGATTAACAGCAAAAACAGGTGAAGACGCGGCGGTATCGCAATTACGTGCGCAAGTTATTGCTCGTTTAGGCTTCGATGGCCATGACCAAAAAGTCATTGATACCGCAAAAGCACAAGCGGCACTGTACTTAAACAACCCTGAAAATGTTGACCCATATTTAGCCTCAACTTACTTAAACCTTGCGGCTTACCATGGCGATGCGAAGTTACTTGAAAAGTACAAGCAAACCTTTAAAACCACCAAAGATCCACAAGTGCGTACTAAGATGCTGGCAGCGATGGGTTACTTTGGTAAACCTGAGTTACAAAAAGCGGTTCTAGAATACAGCTTAACCGATAACGTAACAGCCTCTGATATGCGTACCTTACTAGGTGGGTTAGGCTATGGTAAAGAGCGTGAAGCACTGTTTATTGAGTGGATTTACAACAATTACGATGCCATCACTAAGAACTTACCGCCGTTCTTTGTACCAAACTTACCGTTCTTCACAACGGCAAGCTGTGACGCGAAAAGCCTAGAGAAAACCAAAACCTTCTTCAACGATAAAATCACTGAAGTACCAGGTTATGCACGCTCTCTTAGTAAGCTTGAAGAAAGCATCAATGATTGTATTGCACTGAAAAACCGTGAATTAAACTCAGTGAATAGCTTCCTTAAGCGCTAATTAAAGCAAATACGAAAAGGGCCACAATGTGGCCCTTTTTTATTGCGCTAAAATAGCAGTTAATTTAGTTATAAATTGCTCAGCCGCTTCAGGTGAGGTGACTTTAAATGCAATACCATAATGAATGGGCTGTGCACTTTTATAAATGCGAGTTGGAAAACGGGTCATTTCACTTATTACATACAAATGCCAGTTTGCTCTGTTTGTAATTTAAACGCGAGATTGAGCCTTCACAAAAGCGTCTTAAATCAAGCCACTGTGATACCACTTCAGGCTCAGTCAAACTGCGCTTATGAACTCGGTTATTAACCGCATAAGCCACAGTGTCTTTATCAATTAAAGCAAAGTCTTGCACCGACTCAGGTAATCTAAATAAATCACTCACTTCCTCAGTTTGCGGCGCAAAGCGTGCAACCCAATGTTGATTGTTTTTGTTATAACTAAATAAATAACTGTTTGTGTGTTTATCAAAAATTAAAGTTCGGCCAATATCATCAGCAATGACACGCGGTTTAGCCGCAGCAACACGAGTGTATTGCAATGTATGCGGCTCACCTAAGATAAACATGATCAGGTCTTCATCAGCGCCCCACGCATGGTAGCCAACAGGCTCAATCCATTCAAAAATTCGGCTCGCCGCAGGCTCTTCTGCTAGTGGGTACTGCCATAACTTTTGCTTACCATCTGCTTCGACCACGATTGCCGACAAGGCTTGCTGATTTGGCATTAGCGTTGGCGAGTATTCACTGACAGGAGTGTTGGTGATATTCACGCTGCTCTTAGATGCAAAGTCATAAAACGCAATATCGGTTTGTGACTGGCCATTTTCGCCAACAACTTCATGGGTGTAGTAAAGCCCAGTATCAACTAAAAATGGTTGATTATTATAAGTTTTATCATCGGTTACTCGCGACACCTGCATACCATAAGGGGTGTCTAAGTCGGCAAGTAATATTTCGCTTTTAGGCATCGCTGCATGTGCGTGACAGGTAAACAATGTCCCTGCTGCGACGAAAAGTAAAGACGAAATCAATTTCATGTTGTTCTCTCGTTTTAATTTTTATCAGCCCATGATAGCGTTAATTAATCCGCCAGTCACTTGACCTTACCATGCTCGACCTTTATAACTAGGACGTGTTCGTTTTTTATCGGTTTCTACTGATTGATTTTATGCACGATAATACCAATCGAGTTATGCCACTGACCATTTAACACACTAGAATGGTTAAATTTTTAAGCCGACTGGTATCAACAATAACGAGAATAATTATGTCAGCTAAACACCCTATCATCGCTATTACCGGTTCATCTGGGGCGGGAACTACCACAACCACCAATGCAATTAAGCACATTTTTAGAAGCTTAAGCATTGATGCTGCCTTCATCGAAGGCGATAGCTTTCATCGTTATACTCGCCCTGAAATGGATAAAAAAATCCGCGAAGCACAACAAGAAGGTAAGCACATTAGCTACTTTGGCCGAGAAGCTAATGATTTTGGTGCCCTTGAAGAGCTTTTTTACCAATATGGCGAAACCGGCCAAGGTAAAATCAGACGTTACTTACATACTTTCGACGAAGCGGTGCCTTATAACCAACTTCCAGGAACTTTTACCCCTTGGCAAGATTTAGAATCAAATACTGATATCTTATTCTATGAAGGTCTTCATGGTGGTGCTGTCGATGAGAATCATGATGTTGCTAAGCATGTCGATTTATTGATTGGCATGGTGCCAATTATCAACCTTGAGTGGATCCAAAAACTCATTCGCGACACCTCTGAACGAGGCCATTCGCGAGAAGCGGTAATGGGCTCTATTGTGCGTTCAATGGATGACTACATTAACCACATTACCCCGCAGTTTTCACGTACTCATATCAACTTCCAGCGAGTGCCGACGGTTGATACCTCAAACCCATTCAGCGCAAAAGATATTCCTTCTTTAGACGAAAGCTTTGTTGTGATTCGTTTTCGTGGCATAGATGACGTCGATTTTCCGTACTATTTGAGCATGATTGAAGGCAGCTTTATGTCTCGTATCAATACGCTTGTGGTACCTGGAGGCAAAATGGGCTTAGCAATGGAGCTTGTGCTAACCCCGTTGATCAAAGATATTATTTTGAAAAAACGCGCCCTTGAAAATTTAGCCCCGGTTGACTTGCCGATTTAACTCACTCGGGTACACTGCTGACTCTGGTGAAAACAATGGAGTCGTCGCCTTGAAACAAACATTACGTGTTATTGTTGGTTCAAAGAACCCCGTTAAAATTAACGCGGCTAAACATGTCTTTAGTCTTTATTTCCCACATCATACCATTGAGTGCAAAGGTGAAGATGCACCTTCTGGCGTACCTGATCAGCCACTAGGTGAAGATGAAACCCGTATCGGCGCTGAAAATCGCGTTAAGTATTGCCAAGATCACTTTGACGCCGATTTTTATACAGCAATGGAAGGTGGCGCAGAACAATTTAGTTATGGCGCTGCAACCTTTGCCTTTGTAGTGATTGCAAACAAGCAGCAATTTAGCGTGGGTCGCAGTAGCAACCTACCGTTACCGCAACCTTTTTACGATGCCTTGCTAGCTGGTAAAGAACTAGGTGATGTCATGGATGAGGCATTCAATACCGTTAATATCAAACAACAAGGTGGTGCTATTGGCTTATTAACCAATCATCTTGCCACGCGCGAAAGTACTTATGTACAAGCGCTGACATTGGCCATGGCGCCATTTTCACACCCTACCCTATTCAACCAGTAATTAGGATAACCATGAAGTATAGCCACGTATTATTCGATGCCGATGAAACGCTTTTTAGCTTTAATGCATTTGAAGGTTTAAAAGTGATGTTTGCACATTACGGCGTAGAATTTACTGAGTCAGATTATCATCATTACCAAGCAACCAATAAGCCGCTGTGGGTTGCATATCAAAAGCACGAAATTACCGCCAGTGAACTACAGATAACTCGCTTTACCGAGTGGGCAAATAAACTCGATGTACCAGCAAAAGAGCTTAACGATGGCTTCTTGGATGCTATGGCCTCTATTTGTGTGCCATTACCTGGTGCAGTTGACTTGCTTACAAAGTTAAAACCACACGCCAAGCTAGGCATTATTACCAATGGGTTTGCTAAGTTACAACAAAAACGCCTAGAGCACACCGGTTTACAGGATATGTTCGATTGGCTGGTTATTTCAGAGTTAGTCGGTAAAGCAAAACCTGCCCCAGAGATTTTTCAACATACATTTCAATTAATGGGCAATCCACCAAAAGAGCAGATTTTAATGGTAGGCGATACAGCTGCCAGTGATATTTTAGGTGGTCACAATGTGGGTATCGACACGTGTTGGTTACAACACCCAGGAGTTGAGCTACCTGAAGATATTAAACCAACTTATCAAATCAATCAGTTGGTCGAGCTTGAAGCTATTCTAGGCTTATAATTCTTGATAATAGTTTGGCAAAAAAAATGACGCTTAAAGCGTCATTTTTTATAACTGTAATATGCTTGCGATTAAGCTGTCGCTACTTCTAAGCCTGGTGCTGGCATAGTCACTGGGGAATCGAAAGTTGCCCATTCCCATGCTGACTCAGTCGCCATAATTTTACGAAGTAGTTTATTGTTTAAATCATGGCCTGATTTATAAGCCGTGATTTTACCTAGAATGTTGTGGCCAGTCATAAACATATCGCCCACACAGTCTAAGATCTTGTGTTTAACAAACTCATCGCTATAACGTAAGCCGTTTGGATTTAGTACTTTAAACTCATCCAATACAACTGCGTTATCCATGCTACCACCTAATGCTAGGTTGTTAGCGTGCATATACTCGATATCTTTCATAAAGCCGAAAGTACGTGCGCGGCTGATTTCTTCAGTGAAGCTTTGTGCCGTGATATCTAAACCGATACGTTGGCGGCTTTCATTGATTGCTGGGTGATCAAACGCAATTTCAAAATCGATGTGGAAACCATCGTATGGTTCGATCTCAGCCCATTTATCGCCTTCTTCAATACGTACTTTTTCTTTAATACGAATAAAGCGCTTAGCTGCATTTACTTCTTTAATGCCGCCTTTCTGTAACAAATAGATGAATGGTAATGCACTACCATCCATGATTGGTACTTCTGAGCTGTCTAATTCAACAATTAGATTATCAATACCCATTGCCGCTACCGCCGCAATAAGGTGCTCAGTCGTTGATAAACGAACACCATCTTTGTTTGTCAAACAGGTACACAGTTGCGTATCACCAACGGCTTCTGGTGTTGTTTCAAAATCAACAACCGGATCAAGGTCTACGCGACGAAATACTATCCCAGTATTTGCGCTCGCAGGTCGGAGAGTAATAGTGACCTTCTCACCTTTATGAAGTCCAATTCCTATGGCTTTGACTACTTCTGCAATCGTACGCTGTTTAATCATAGGTTCGCTCACTTATAGTTACAGTTAGACGGCGAATTGTATCATAAATACATTCAACTGCCAATTTGTTTATTTATCGAACAAAATTACCAACAAAAACTGTCTTAGTCAGCTTGCTTTCTTAGGAAAGCTGGAATGTCGAAGTAATCGCCACCCTCTGATTTATCAGACTTTTTGCTGCTCTCAGTGCTGCTAGATACTGAGCTGCTCGTTGTACTTTGTTGTACTGGCTCTTGCTTTTCAGACGCAGATGACATGCTTACATCATCACCGCTGCTTTGACTTGCAAAGCTTGGTACATACATGCTGCTAGTTGTTTGGTTCATTGAGCTTTGTACATCAGAACCTGATGCTTTCTTAAAGCCATTATCAACAATGCCAAACTGTGGACGACGATCACCGCCTAAACCTGTTGCAACAACCGTTACACGTAACTCGTCGCTCATTTCAGGGTCAATTACCGCACCCACAACCACTGTTGCGTTTTCTGACGCAAGTGCTTTAACGTGGTTACCAACAATTTCAAATTCTTCAATCGCGATATCCATACCTGCCGTGATATTAACTAGGATACCTTTAGCACCTGTTAAATCGACATCTTCAAGTAGCGGGCTTGAGATAGCCGCTTCTGCAGCTTCTTGCGCACGGTCAGGGCCAGACGCAGATGCTGTGCCCATCATCGCAGTACCCATCGCTGACATAACTGTACGTACGTCGGCGAAATCCACGTTGATTAGACCAGAACGTGTGATTAGTTCTGCAATACCTTGTACCGCACCAAATAATACGTCATTCGCTTTTGCGAAGGCATCTAATAGTGTAGTGCCTTTACCTAAAACTTTAAGCAATTTATTGTTCGGAATTGTAATAAGTGAATCTACAGTTTCTGACAATTCATTAATGCCTTGTTCAGCAGCTGCAGCACGCTTTTTACCTTCAAAGTCAAACGGGCGCGTTACAACAGCAACCGTTAAAATGCCTAACTCTTTAGCAATTTTAGCAACCACTGGTGCAGCACCTGTACCCGTACCACCGCCCATACCTGCTGCGATGAATACCATATCAGCGCCTTCTAAGCTGGCACGGATAGTCTCAGCGTCTTCTTCAGCAGAATTACGACCCACTTCAGGGTTAGCACCCGCACCTAGACCAGAGGTGATTTGTGTACCTAGCTGCACTGTTACATCTGCTGATGAATTACGTAATGCTTGTGCATCCGTATTCGCAGCAATGAAACGTACACCTTCAATTTGTTGTTTTACCATGTGCTCAACAGCGTTACCGCCGCCACCGCCCACGCCAATTACTTTAATGACAGCTTCTTCGCTGTGCTGTTCCATCATATCAAACATGTTTACTCTCCGACTTGAGTCTTAAAACTCACCTTGGAACCATTTAGTAATACGGTTCCACCAATTATTATCACCTTCTGCTTTCGACTTTTGTGCATTCATCGATTGCATTGTACGGCCGTATTGTAACAAACCAACCGCGGTTGCGTACGAAGGATCATCTACATAATCTGTCAAACCAACAATCCCGATTGGTTTGCCAATTCTGACCGGCATTTGGAAAATGTCTTCTGCCACTTCCATTGCACCCGTCATTTTTGCTGTTCCGCCAGTAATGACGAGACCTGCAGCAATTTGGTCTTCAAAACCTGAGCGGCGGATTTCTTCCATCGCCAACTCGAATAATTCTCTAAAACGAGGCTCAACAACCTCAGCTAAGGTATGGCGCGACATAATACGCGCTGGTCGGCCACCCACACTCGGTACTTCAATAGTGTCTTCGTTGCTTGCCATCTGGCTACTCGCACATGCATATTGTACTTTGAGTGACTCAGCATGTGATATAGGCGTTCTAAATATTTTTGCAATATCACCAGTCACTTGGTTACCGGCTACAGGAATAACGGCTGAGTGGCGAAGCGCACCATTAATATAAATGGTGATATCCATGGTACCGCCACCAATATCTAACACGGCTACACCCAGTTCTTTTTCGTCATCTGTAAGTACTGAGTAACATGATGCCAGTGCCGTGAAGATCAACTGATCGACTTCAAGGCCACAACGCTCAACACATTTCTCGATATTCTTTGCCATATCGTTTGAGCAAGTAATAATGTGCGCGCGAGCTTCCATACGTACACCGCTCATGCCAAGTGGGTTTTTAATCCCTTCTTGCATATCGATGCTGTACTCTTGTGGCAATGCATGGAGCATTTTTCGTTCTGCCGAAATAGGCACTGAACGCGCAATGTGGATGACATTTTCAATATCTTCGTCTGTCACTTCCGTGTTGTTAATTGCCACTACACCGCTTTCATTTTGGCACTGGATATGTTTTCCAGAAATCCCTAAATAAACAGAGCTAATACGGCAATCAGCCATTAGCTCAGCTTCATCTATAGCTCGACGAATCGATTCAGAAACAAGGTTAAGGTCGTTAACGCCGCCTTTATCCATACCATGCGATACTTGGCTGCCAACACCCACAATGCTTAGTTTGTTATCTGCGGTGATTTCACCAACGGTGGCCACAACTTTCGATGTGCCAACGTCTAATCCAATCACTAGGTTTCTTTCTGCTGACTTGGTCATGCCTTACTCTTATTTTCTAATTGTTCTTCTTGCACTGGCTTCCAGCTCACTGCAAGACCGGTATCATACCGTAAATCAACAACATCGATTTGTGCATCTGCACGTTGTTCCATGCGCGGATACACGTCAATAAAACGCTGTACACGCTTTGCTTTTTCTTTGCGGCCTAAGTTCAGGCGAATGCCGTTATCAAGCCATAACTGCCACGAAAAGCGCTCAGAAAGCGCTAAACTAGTCAGCTCTAAGTTATTCACTTTGAGCATTTCTTGAAATTGACTAAATGCTGTCCACGCCTCAATCTCACTGCCTTCAGGGCCGTATAATTGTGGCAAGCTTGTGGGTAATTTATCACTACTTGCTTGGAACACTTCGCCAGCTTGGTTTAACAGCATATCACTGTTCCAATGAGCTACAGCTTGATGTTCAACAACATATACTTGCAGGGTATCTGGCCATTGCTTTCTGACCGATGCCGTTGCCACCCACGGCAAGCTTTGTACTAAGCGTTGCACATGTTTTACGTCTAATTCAAAAAAACTCGATAAGTCGGCTTTTTTTATTGCACCAATAATTGCTTTCTCATCAGTATATTGGGGCTGTCCAAGTACTGATAAATGCTTTATTTGTGCGTCTTTGTTTTCTACCAACCAATCTGAGACGCCTGTCGTGATTTTTACTAATGCAAAAATCACGACTAGAAAAAAGCTCACACCAAAAATCAACGACCAATTTAGTTGCTGTTTTAATTGTTGCGCTTTTTCTAAAAAAGGATGCATATTAAAGGGTTTGCTCCAAAATGCGAACAACTAATTGCTCAAAGCTTGCACCATTCGCTTTCGCTGCCATCGGCACTAAAGACTTTTCTGTCATGCCTGGTACCGTATTTACTTCTAATAAGTAAAAGTTACCTTGCTGATCACGCATCGCATCAACACGCCCCCAACCACTTGCACCCACTAAATCAAATGCTTTTAATGCCATATCTTGCAATAATTCAGTTTCTTGCGCAGATATATCTGCAGGGCAATGATACTGAGTTGTATTCGATTGATACTTAGCTTGATAGTCATAAAAGCCATTTGGCGTCGTCATCTCAATGACAGGCTGAACATCTTGCCCAAGTACAGCAACAGTAAATTCACGGCCAGTGATCCATTGCTCAACAAGCACTTGGCTATCAAACTTAAATGCAGCGTTAAGCGCCGCATCGAGTTGCTCAGCGCTGCTTGCTTCTGCCATACCAATGCTTGAGCCTTCATGTGAGGGTTTTACCATCACTTTACCAAATTCATTAATAATCGCTTGGCTATCAAACTCATGGCGACTATCAACAACAGTGTAAGGCGCTGTGCTTAGCCCCATTGCTTTAAATAAGTGCTTACAACGCACTTTATCCATCGCAAGCGCAGAACCTAAAACGTCACTGCCAGTATATGGGATACCCATAAATTCAAGTGCACCTTGAATAGTGCCATCTTCGCCACCACGACCATGCAGAGCAATAAACACACGTTCAATGTTTAGCTCTTTTAATTGCCATAGCGGCTGATCTTTCGGATCAAAAGCAATGGCATCAACGCCTGCACTTTGCAAAGCATTCAATACAGCTTGGCCTGATTTAAGAGAGACTTCTCGTTCGGCAGATGTGCCACCAAAAAGTACCGCTACTTTGCCAAATTTGTCACTTAACTGGCTCATACGTTTACCTGCTTTAGTTGTTCAATAGACAACTCGGTTGCTGCTAACTTTTTCACTAACTGGCCTATGTTACCAGCGCCTTGTGTTAAAACTAAATCATTATCTTGCAGTGTACTGGCAAGAACACCAGCAAGCTCGGAGCTGTTGGCAATATGTAATGGTTCTTTACCACGCTGGCGTAAACTACGACATAAACTCTTGCTGTCGGCACCCACAATAGGCTCTTCGCCCGCTGAGTACACATCAAGGAGTAATAACTGATCAACATCTGCCAGTACTTTGACAAAATCTTCGTATAGGTCACGGGTTCGACTATAACGGTGCGGCTGGTACACCATCACTAAACGTTTATCTGGCCACCCTTCACGAACCGCCGCAATTGTTGCTGCAACTTCTGATGGGTGATGACCATAATCATCAACTAACATCACATTACCGCGTTCATTCTCAAAGCTTCCATAATGCTGAAAACGACGGCCTACGCCCTCAAATTTTGTCAGCGCTTCTAAAATTGCATGGTTAGCTATGTTTTGATCTTTAGCCACCGCAATCGCAGCTGTCGCGTTAAGCGCATTGTGCTTACCCGGCATATTAAGCGTAACGGCTAGGCTTTCACCTTGCTTATTTACAACATTAAATGAACAAGTATTCGCTGTTTGGCTAAAATCAACCATGCGGTAATCAGCTTCTGCCGACTCACCATAGGTAATCACAGGGCGTCCAAAGCGAGGGATCAACTCCGCTGCAACCTCAGAATCAATACACACAACAGCTAAACCATAAAACGGTAAGTTATGAATGAAATCAACATACGTGTCTTTCATTTTTTCTAAGCTACCGCCGTATGTATCCATGTGATCTTCTTCAATATTCGTGATCACCGACACCATAGGCTGTAAGTGTAAGAATGACGCATCACTCTCATCAGCTTCTGCAATTAAAAAGTCGCTTTTACCGACCTTGGCATTACTTCCAGCGCTGTTTAACAAGCCACCAATAATAAAGGTTGGATCAAGGCCCGCTTGTGCATAAATACTTGCTATTAAACTGGTTGTTGTTGTTTTACCATGAGTGCCCGCTACAGCAATACCGTGGCGAAAGCGCATTAATTCTGCCAACATTTCGGCGCGGCGAACAATTGGAATACGTGCCGCTTTTGCTGCTTTAATCTCAGGATTTTGCTCGTTAATCGCACTTGATACCACGACAACGCTGGCATCTTTTACATTGTTCTCATCATGACCAATAAATACTTCTGCACCCACTTGTATTAAGCGCTCAGTCATCGCACTGTGCGCAATGTCTGAACCTGTGATGCGGTAGCCTTCAAAAGCAAGTACTTCGGCAATACCACCCATGCCTGCGCCACCAATACCCACAAAGTGGATGGTGTCTATACGACGCATCGCAGGACGGGTGTTGTTTTCTTTCATCGTGCTTTCTTTCACTACTAATCTCTTCTATCTGCTAGTTGCTCACAGCGTTTTGCAACATTGGCTGTGGCATCTAAAATAGCAAGCTGTTTTGCTTTACTTGCCATTGTTGAAATTTTTTCTGGTGCATTTACGTAAGGCGTTAATAACTCAACAACCGCCGCTTGGTTAAACTCACTTTGCTGCATAATTAACGCAGCTTGCTCAGTCACTAAATACTTTGCATTGGCAGTTTGATGGTCATCCACAGCATGCGGAAAAGGCACAAATAAGGCCATTCTTCCGGCTGCAGCTATCTCACTCACCGTTAACGCACCAGCACGGCAAATTACCAAATCAGCCCATTGATATGCGCTATCCATATCATCAATGAATTCAGCGACTTTACTATTTTCAGTTAACCCTAACTGTTGATAGCTGGCAGTCACATTCGGTTCATTATTTTTACCTGTTTGGTGCCATATATTAAGCGTTGTTAGCGCTGAAAGTTCACTGAATACAGCTGGTAAAGTATCATTAAGAACTTGCGCACCGAGTGAACCGCCAACTACTAGCACATTAATCGGTGTCGCTGTTTGCTTTACAGTGACATTAGCGACACTTGCTCTGACTGGGTTACCAACTACTTCACATTGCTCTTTTGCAAAAGCCGATGGAAAAGCAGCTAAAACTTTATTGGCAAACTTTGCTAGCCAACGATTACTCATGCCTGCAACAGCATTTTGCTCATGAATAACCAAAGGAATACCTAAGCTCTTTGCTGCTATGCCCGTAGGTCCAGTCACATAACCACCCATAGCTAAAACAACATCGGGCTTTTGTGCTTTTAAAATTTTGCGTGCTTGAAAAATGGCATTCATCACCATAAATGGTGCTTTAATCAGGCGTTTAATTCCATTTCCGCGTACACCTTTTACATTGATAAAATCAATCTCAATGTTGTGCTTAGGTACTACCGTTGCTTCCATTCTGTCAGGCGTGCCAATCCAGCTAACCTGCCAGCCTTGCTGCTTTAAAAAATCAGCAACTGCAATACCCGGGAAAATATGACCACCAGTACCGCCTGCAACAACAAGTAATTTTTTACTCATCGCTTACCTCCTCGAGAGGTTGCCTGCTTAGTTGCCATTTTTGTCTCAAAATCTATTCGCAAAAGTACACCTGTTGCTATGGTCATAATTAATAAACTAGAGCCACCGTAAGAAACAAACGGCAGTGTTAAACCTTTGGTTGGCAAAATACCCGCACTTGCGCCAACATTTACCATGGTTTGAAACGCAAACCAGATACCAATAGCAAAAGCAAAATAGCCTTCGTACTCTTTGCCGCATTTCAATGCTTTTTGACCAATTAACAGGGCTCTGAATACAAACACAGCAAGCACAATCAAAATACTTAATACGCCAAAAAAGCCAAGCTCTTCACCAATCACTGCAAAGATAAAGTCATTATGTGCTTCAGGAAGATATTGCAGTTTTTGCACACTATTTCCTAAGCCTTGACCAAACCAACCACCTTGGCTGTATGCCATTAGCGATTGCACTAATTGATAACCTTTACCGAATGGATCTTCCCACGGCTCTAAAAAGCCAGTGACACGAGCCATACGGTATGGTTCAGCGATAATTAGCACTACCACGGCAGCAATACCCGTTAAAATAAGGCCAAAAAACTGCCATAACTTAGCCCCCGCTAAAAACAACAAACCAACTGTCGTCACAAACAGTACAACTACTGTCCCTAAGTCTGGTTGCATCAAAATCAAAAATGCATACACACCAAATACAGCTAATGGCTTGAAAAAACCTTTTAAGTTCTCTTGTACTTCTTCGCGTTTACGTACCAAGTAACCGGCAATATAGCTAAAGAAATACAACTTGGCGGCTTCAGCAACCTGAAAGCCCACTGGACCAATAGGTATCCAGCGCTTTGCACCGTTCACTTCACGGCCAACAATCAGTACTAAAACCAGCAAACCTAAACCCAGCAACAATAAGTAGGCGTTACTGCGCTTCCACCAATCCATAGGCACGTTAGTGGCAATCCAAAACAAGAAAAAGCCCATAATTAAGAACATGCCATGGCGAATGATAATGTGATACGGATTATCAAATAATCGCTCTGCTGTTGGCATAGAGGCACTGGTTACCATCACAAAGCCAACGCCAATCAACATCAACATGCAATACAATAACGGCACATCATAAAGCTGTGGCGATTGCTTTGGTGTTAATGCGTCACGGATGTCAGCAAATGCAATCATACTGCCTCCGCCAATACGCACTGCGCAAAATCATCACCACGTTGCATGTAATTGTTGTACATATCAATGCTGGCACATGCGGGTGCTAATAAAACGATATCGCCACTGCTGCTTAACTGTTTTGCTAGTTGCACAGCTTCATGCATGTTGGTGGTTAGGTGGCCTTTTTCGGTTAATGCTACGAGAGCTTTAGCATCCTTACCAAAACAAATAAGCGCTTTCACTTTGTTGTTTAAGTATGGCTTTAAGGCATCTAAATCAGCCCCCTTTGCATCACCACCGGCAATCACAACCAATTGCTTTGCTTGATCAGCTAAGCTTTCAATCGCAGCGATAGTTGCACCTACATTGGTCGCTTTTGAATCATTAAAGTATTTTACTTCATTAATTTCAGCGACAAACTGGCAACGGTGTGCAAGCCCAGTAAAAGCACTAAACGCTTGCTGGTAATGCCCTTTAGCAATATCAAACGGGCTCAGTAATGCCATCACCGCTAAAGCGTTTTGTTGATTGTGTGAACCAACAACATTTAAGCAGCTTGCTGGTAATACTGGTTTACCGTGTGCTGCAAAGTATTGTTCGCCTTGATGTTCAACCAAGGCAAAATCTGCATTGGCGAGCGCAAAGCTTACTTGGGGTTGCTTTGCAGTGTGTGTTGCCACATCAATGGCATTAACTACAGCAAGCTCTGAGTCATTATAAATACTTTGTTTAGAGTCTATGTATGCTTGATAACTTGAATAACGATCGAGGTGGTCTTCACTCACATTCAACACACAGGCACTTTTCGCTTTTAAGCTATGCGTGGTATCAAGTTGAAAACTCGACAGTTCAAGTACATACACATCATAGTCTTGCGATAGTAAATCAAGTACCGCAGTACCAATGTTGCCACCAAGGCCAACTTTATAACCGGCCGCTTTCAGTACTTCAAACGCCAATGTGACCACTGTCGACTTACCATTTGAACCTGTCACCGCAACAATTGGTTTATCGGTTAAACGGGCAAAAAGCTCCACGTCACCAATCACTTCAACACCAGCATCAATCGCTTTTGCTACAGCGGGTGTCGCGAGGCTTAAACCTGGGCTGATAATAATAATGTCATTGCTGGCTAAGTCTGCCTGTTCTAAATCACCAAAGTGAGTCGTTAACTCACTGGCATGCTCATTTAGCCAATCAGCACCCGGCGGCGCTGTGCGGCTATCAACAACAATTGGCTTAATATTCTGAGATAATAAAAAACGCACAATGCCCAGACCGGTTACACCGAGTCCGAGCACTGAAATTTGTTTATTTTTAATCTCGTTAATAACTGTCATTTACCTGATCTTTAATGTCGCAAGGCCAGCAAGCACTAGCACGATTGAAATAATCCAAAAGCGCACAATTACGCGCGGCTCAGGCCAACCTTTTAATTCATAATGGTGGTGAATAGGCGCCATTCTAAAAATACGTTGACCACGTAATTTGTAAGAGCCTACTTGTAAAATCACCGACAATGCTTCCATTACGAACACACCACCCATGATGATAAGTACTAGTTCTTGGCGAACCAGCACCGCAATAATACCCAGTGCACCACCGAGGGCTAATGAGCCTACATCACCCATAAAAACCTGTGCTGGGTAGGTGTTAAACCATAAGAAACCAAGTCCAGCTCCCACAATTGCTGTACACACAACCACAAGCTCACTGGCGAGTGGCAAATGCGGAATATGTAGGTAGCTTGAGAAATTAACGTTACCTGTTAAATAAGCAATAATAGCAAGTGCTGCCGCCACTAAAATGGTTGGTACAATCGCTAAACCATCAAGGCCATCTGTTAGGTTTACCGCGTTCGACGTACCTACAATTACAAAGTAAGTCATCACGATATAAAACAACCCTAGCTGTGGTAGCACGTCTTTAAAAAACGGCACAACTAACGAGGTTTCGCTGCCTTGCTGCGAGGTAAAATAAAGTGCACTGGCAACCACTAACGCAATCACTGATTGCCAAAAGTATTTCCATTTAGCAATTAAGCCTTTAGGGTCTTTGCGGATCACTTTACGGTAGTCATCAATAAAACCAACCACACCTAACGAGCCCACGACAAATAAGGTTGCCCAAACATATTTATTTGAAAGGTCTGCCCACAGTAATGTGCTGGTAAAAATCGCCCCTAAAATCAAAATACCGCCCATAGTTGGCGTACCTTTTTTAGATAGGTGAGATTCTGGACCATCGTGACGAACCACCTGACCAATCTGCATTTTTTGCAATGCACGAATTAGCTTAGGACCAAAATAAAGTGAGATAAGTAGCGCTGTTAAAATACCTAAAATTGCGCGCAGCGTTAGGTAAGAAAAAACATTAAAACCACTGTAATACTGTGTTAAATACTCGGCCAGCCAAACTAACATGACGATACTCCATTATTGCCATTTTGCTGGCTATTTACTAAATCTGTGACCACAAGCTCCATACGAG
Source organism: Pseudoalteromonas sp. DY56-GL22 (assembly GCF_041414715.1). NCBI lineage: Bacteria > Pseudomonadati > Pseudomonadota > Gammaproteobacteria > Alteromonadales > Pseudoalteromonadaceae > Pseudoalteromonas > Pseudoalteromonas sp. DY56-GL22. The sequence goes on from NZ_JANHZR010000003.1 coordinate 396,427, forward strand.
AACTGCGCGAGCCTTTTACAACAACTGTGGTTTTTTGCGTCGATTGAGCTAGTTCGCTTTGTAATTGTTGTAATAATTGTTCACGGCTTGAGAAGTGGCGGTTTGGCTTTTCAAATACATCACTGGCTGACTTGCTTAATACGCCTAGGCTGTAAAGCTCATCAATGCCTTTTTGCTGTGCATATTCACCGACTTGTTGATGATAAAAACGCGCCTCTTCACCAAGCTCCCCCATATCACCTAACGCAAAAATACGACGCCCCGGCATATCACTTAATAAATCAATTGCTGCTTTAACCGATTGCACATTCGCGTTGTAGGTATCATCAATCACCGTCAATGTGTCTGACACTTTAAGGACGTTTACACGACCTTTAACTTCACCCATGGTTGCCAGCGCCGATGCGACACTTTCGAGGCTTACACCGAGCTCAGTGGTTAAGGCGGTGGCAATTAATGCATTAGCAATATTATGCTTGCCCGGTAATGCCAGAGTGACAGGTACTTTTTTATCTTTATTGCAAAGCACAAAAGAAGCGCGCGCTTGCTCATCAAGCACCACATCTTCTGCCCAATAATCTAATTGTTGGCTAGTAGAAAAACGTTTTACGTTGCGATTAGTTAATTTATCAAGCCAAAAATCGGCATAATCGCTGTCGCAATTAACTACGGCAACACCATCAGGCTTTAAGCCATCATAGATTTCGCCTTTGGCCGTTGCTACACCTTGTAATGAGCCAAAGCCTTCTAAGTGAGAAGCTGCAACATTACATACCACAGCAACATCAGGTTTCGTCATTGCAACGGTGTAAGCAATTTCACCAATGTGGTTTGCACCTAACTCAATCACCGCATATTGGTGTTGTGGTTCAAGGCGTAATAACGTGAGTGGTACGCCAATGTCATTATTAAAGTTGCCTTTTGTTGCTAGTACTTCACCATGACCAGATAAAATCGCCGCACACATTTCTTTTACGGTCGTTTTACCCACGCTACCAGTAATAGCAATTGTTTTCGGTGCAACCTGTGCCATCACAGCTGAGCCGATGTGACCTAGCGCAATACGTGTGTCACTAACCACAAACTGCACAATATCGACATTAACAGGGCGCGCTACAATAGCAGCTGTCGCGCCTTTTTCTTTTGCTTGCGCAACAAATTTATGGCCATCAAAATTAGGCCCTTGTAGCGCTAAAAACACTTCACCGTCACACAAAGTACGGGTGTCAGTGTTAATATTTTTTACCGTTTGATTACCACCTTGGTAATCGGTTGCTAGAACTTTAGCTAGCCAATCAAAATCCATAGGGATCATAACTGCGCCCCTTGCGATTTTTCTTTTAATTGTTGTTGTACATATTGACGATCGCAGAAGTCGATTCGTTGGTCGCCAATAATTTGATAATCTTCGTGACCTTTGCCCGCAATAAGGATGACATCATCAGCACTCGCTTGCGAAATGGCATAACTAATAGCCTGCGCGCGGTCTGCTTCACAATGTGCGCGTTCAGGCTGCTTAAGCCCCGCAACCACATCAGCGATAATAGCGTCAGGGTCTTCACTTCTTGGGTTATCGCTGGTGACAATAATACGGTCTGCATTGCCTTCAGCTGCTTTTGCCATCATCGGGCGCTTGCCTTTGTCTCTGTCACCACCACAGCCAAACACACAGCTAACGCCACCTGGAACGTGCTTTTGCAATGCTTGTAATGCCAGTGCTAATGCATCAGGAGTGTGGGCATAATCAACAATACAAGTCGGTTGACCTGGTGCACTAAATGCCTGCATGCGCCCAGCAACAGGCTGCAATGATTTACACCCTTCAACGAGTAAATCAAGTGGGTAACCCATACCTAATAAAGTGGCCATAGCAGCGGCTAAATTATATAAGTTAAACTCGCCAAACAGTGTGCAATTAACTTCGGCTAGCCCCCAGCTGGTATCAAACTTCGCCGAAATACCGCTGTTATCATAAGTTACATCGCTAAAATAAACAAAACGCGCATTTTCAGGCGTGAGGTTTTTATGGCCGTAACAAATTAGATTATTGAAGTCGTATTTTTCTAACCATGCTTCAACTTGCGCATCATCTTGATTAAGCACCACAAGCTGTGGCATATGGTCACGCATTAACATTAACTTGGCATCAGCGTAAGCATCCATGGTGCCGTGATAATCTAAGTGATCGCGTGTAAGATTAGTAAATACTGCTGCTTTAAACTGACAGTTATCAACGCGATGCTGCACTAAACCATGAGATGAGACTTCCATGGCCACAACATCATTCTGCTCTGCGACAAGCTCAGATAAAATACGCTGTAAATCAACGCTCGATGGCGTGGTGTTTGCAAGCTCAGTTAGATTATCAGGGTGCCCATAACCGAGCGTACCAATCACTGCTGCGCGTTTATGACAGTGCTGTGCTAAGTGCGCAATCATTGCTGTGGTTGTTGACTTGCCATTGGTGCCTGTCACACCCACTAACTCAAGCTGCTTTGATGGTTGCTGGTAAAAAGCTGCTGCAAGTGCTGGCAGCTTTTTTGCTAAATCGGTAACTAAGTAAAGTGGTTCAAACTCACTTTCGAACTCACATAAACGGTCAGCAATAACTGCCACCGCACCATTTTCAATGGCTTTGTCAATAAACTGTCCGCCATCAAGCTGATGGCCTTTAATGGCGACAAACACATCGCCAGCTTTTACATCTCGACTATCAAGACGTAGTTGGTTAACCAATAAACTATTGGCCTCAACATCAATTTGATTAAGAATCGGTTTTAAATCACGCATCGTTATCTTTGCCTTCTACGTACGCAACCGCATCTTTGTCCGGTGCAACGTTTAGAATTCTTAAGGCATTGGAGACAATCTCTGCAAATGCAGGGCCTGCCGTCGCACCGCCGTAATAAACATCTCCACCCGGTTCATTAATCATTACTACTACCGCTAAACGTGGGTTACTCGCTGGCGCAATACCAGCAAAATAGCCAACATATTCGTCACCATACCCGCCCACAGCGGCTTTTTTAGAGGTACCTGTTTTGGCAGCAGCACGATAGCCATCAACATGAACTTTTTGTGCAGTACCACCTTTTTCGAATACGCTTTCCATCATGTGAACAACCGCTTCAACGTCTTTTTGTTGGAAAATACGTTCACCCTCTGGTACTGACTCTTGTTTAAGAACTGTTAGCGGGCGCATAACGCCACCAGAGCCTAACATGGCATAAAAACGAGCCATTTGGGCGGTACTTACAGCTAAGTTATAACCAAATGATAATGCAGCAATTTCATGATCTGACCAGCGTCGATTTGGGTAAAATAAACCGCTGCTTTCACCAACCATGCCTGTACCACTATCACTGCCAAACCCCACCTTTTGGTAAAGCCCTACAAAATAGTCTTTTGGTACTTCTTGACTGACCTTAGTTACACCCATATTACTTGAATACTTTAAGATTTCTCTTAAGGTCATCTCACCATGGTTACGGGTATCTTGCACAAGGCTGCCACCCACACGCATCCAGCCAGGATAAGTATCAATAATTGAATCCGGTTGAATTGCGCCGTAGTCTAAACCAGCTAAAATGGCTAGTGGCTTAACAGTAGAGCCTGGCTCAAACAAATCGGTGATAGCACGGTTACGACGCTTATGCGGTGCGGCATCATTCAAATTATTAGGGTTAAACGATGGGCTATTCACCATAGCTAATACTTCGCCGGTTTTTACATCAACAACCATGGCTGAACCCGAAGTAGCTTTATAGGTTAGAACTGCTGATTTTACTGCTTTATAAGCAATCGCTTGAATGCGCTGATCAATACTTAAATGAATGTTTTCAGGCTCAACACGTTCACGCTCATCAAGCACTTCTACTTCACGGCCTTGGGCATCTTTACGAATGGTGCGCTGACCTTCAACACCCGTTAACGCCTTTTCATAAAGCTTTTCGATTCCCTCAATACCATGACCATCAATGTTAGTAAATCCAATAACATGGGCTGTTACTTCACCGGCAGGGTAATAACGTTTTGACTCATCAAGTAAGTGGATACCTGGTAAACGAAGATCACCAATATAGTTAGCAACAGCAGGAGTAACCTGACGTTTTAAGTAGACAAAACGACGCTTTGGATTATCACGAAGGCGAGAGTTAACTTTACTTGGGTCAATACGTAATACATCCGCAAGTTCACGCCAGCGAATATCATTATTGTAATAAGCGGCAATACGTTTATCTAACTCAACTGTATTTTCAGCCAGTGCTTGTTGATCTTCACCATTTTTTCTAGCTTGACGCAGTACCTTACTGATCAGTGATTTATGCAGCGCTTTCGGATCCGCATACACACTTACCACAGGTACGCTGACCGCCAACTCTTTGCCATTGCGATCGAAGATCATGCCACGTTGCACATGTTGTTTTTCAACACGCACAGTTCGTTTATCACTTTCAGAACGCGCTTTATCTGGTTCAATAACCTGTAAAAAAGCGGCACGCGCAACCAGCGTCATAAAGACTAAAAACACCACTGAGCACACCAGCAAAAAACGCCATGTGATTAAGGTATTTGTTGGCTTTTTCCCTCTGCTTCTCATCGCAGTATTACCACCTGTTCGTCTTGGCTAGTTGGCCGTTTCATTTCTAATTGCATAGTCGCGACTTCTTCAATGCGCGCATGCTGTGAATAAAACTCTTCTTCTACGAGCAAGTAACGCCACTCAAGATCGAGCTCATCACGCTCTTGCAATAATTTGTCTTGTTCAATCAATTGCTGACGCGCTAGATGCGTCACCTGAACCACACTCAAACTAGATGCGAGGATCACAACCAACAAGGCCAAGGTCAGCTTATTAGCTCCTAGGCCTTTGAAAATTTCTGTAAATAAATTTGGTTGGCGATGTGTCGCTTTAGCTTTCATTACAACCTCTGCGCAACCCTTAACACTGAACTACGTGAACGCGGGTTTGCTTCAATCTCCGCCTTACTCGGCTTAATGGCTTTACCCACTGCCTTTAACGTCAGGTTTTTGTTTATTTGTGCGTCCGTCAAAGGCAGACCTCTGGGTATCGCCTCTCCCTTACTCTGTTTTTTAATAAACTGCTTAACAATGCGATCTTCTAACGAGTGGAACGAAATAACCACTAAACGTCCCCCTGGTTTTAAAACCTCAACAGCGGCTTGCAATGCAGTTTGAATTTCTTCAAGCTCACTATTGATATAAATACGGATCGCTTGGAATGTGCGTGTAGCTGGGTGTTTGTGCTTATCTTTAACTGGCACAGCTTCATCGACTAAATCAGCAAGCTGCTTAGTACTTGTGATTGCAGTGTGCTCACGTGTTTCAATGATCTTATGAGCAATTCGACGACCAAATTTTTCTTCGCCATAGGTTTTAATCACATGCGTGATATCTTCTAGTTCAGCTTCAGCTAGCCATTGTGCAGCACTGCGACCACTAGTTGGATCCATACGCATATCAAGTGGGCCATCTTTCATAAAACTAAAACCGCGTTCAGCATCATCAAGCTGTGGTGAAGAAACACCGATATCCAACAAAATACCGTCAACTTTACCGATTAAATCGTTATCTTCAGCAACCGCTTTTAGGTTTGAAAAACGAGTGTGAGCAATTGAAAAACGCGCATCATCGGCAAATTTTTCGGCGGCTTTAATAGCTTGTGGATCCTGATCAATCGCCTGTAAGCGACCTTGTTCACTTAAACGCGCAAGAATTTGCCCCGAGTGCCCACCGCGACCAAATGTGCCATCCATGTAAATGCCTTCAGGTTTAATATCCAAAGCATCTATGGTTTCGTCCATCAGTACCGAGACATGTTCAAATTGCGCTGTCATTAGCTATTAATTGCCTTTTTCTTTGTGCCGTTAGAGTGAGAAGTTATCGAACTCAGGATTCGCCTCAAAATCGCCTAGGCGTTCAATTTCAGTATCTTGGCGCATTTGTTCATGCCAACGATCTTCATCCCAAATTTCGAACTTGTTCATCAAGCCAACCAACATGATTTTTTTTCCTAGTTCTGCATGGGCTCGTAACGAAGGTGCCAGCAAAATTCGGCCATTTTTATCTAATTGATATTCTGTGGCATTGCCGAGCAACATTCGTTGCATGCGGCGAGCACGTGGATTCATATTTGAAATTTTTAATAGTCGCTCTTCTATTTCAAGCCACTCGGCTAACGGGTATAACCACAAGCAGGGCTCGTTTAAAGCAACAGTGCAAATAACCGTTCCCTGATCTTCAGACAAGATCGCATCTCGGTACTTAGTTGGTACCGCAAAACGTCCTTTATCATCCAAACTCAGTGAGCTCGCACCCCGAAACATAACATGCCTTAAATTAGGTTATTTATTGTAACTGACTATCTCTGATCCAATTTGATCCACTAAAAACCACTTTTTACCACAATGCTCCAGTTTAGGGCTTGACAAGCTATTTTGTCAAGTAACTAGATCATCTTCAGTGCCTTCTAAAGCCAGAAAAAATAAGGCCTCAAGCAAAGCCTCTGAATTACGTGGGAAAAAGTGGAAAACATAGAAAAAAATTTTTTTTCCAATTTTATTGGCAATCTAATGGGGAAAAATGGTTAATGAATAACCAATGAACAATTACAAAATTATCTTATTCTGTAATTTTTACTTAATCACCCTGCAAGAGTTACGAAAAACCACTAACCAAGAACGCAATAAAAAGAATAAACAATTGAAAATTATTGATTTTATATTTTGGTATGAAGGTTGCGATGAATTAATCACCAATTAAATGGCAATTTTTAAGGAATGATTATGACTACCGCAACTTCAAAATCGAATTCAAGCACGACAACAAGTAACAGTGCAAACTCGAACGCGGCTCAAGTAGAGGCGCCATTCACAGAAAAAGCGACAGAGGCAGCTCACCACGCAGTAGATGCATTATCAACACGCGCTGCTAGTGCTGAACATAGTGTACGTCAGGGTGCATCTAGCTCTGCTCAAACGCTTTCTGAAAAGCAAGCAATAGCACGCGCTAAAATTAATGAATACAGTGGTAAAACTCGTAAACTTGCATCGGAAAACCCACTTGCAACAGCAGGTATTGCATTTGCTGCAGGCATGTTAGTAACTGCACTTATTCGTCGTAAGTAATTGTTATGCAAACTTCTCAATCTACAGATGAGAAAACGCAAGATGCCACTGATCAGCCATTAAACGCTGATCAGTGGCAAGATCACCTTGCTAAATTATCTGACTACGGCAAACAGCTATACATTGACTATCGCAAACAAACTGGGACTTGCAAAAAGCTTGCAGCTGCTGAGTGGCGCTTATCAACACGTTCACTCGCCTTAACTATTATACTACTTGTCTGTTTTGCCGGTGGTTTAGTGTTACTTTGGGCTGGTTTACTTGCTACTGTCGGTATCGCGATATTCAGCTTTAGCCAATCATTGTGGTTAGCCGCTATTTCACTGATTGCATTACAATTGCTTTGTCTTGCATGGCTTTGGAAGAACATTGGTTATGTCAGCAGTAAAATAGGTTTTGATCATACGCTAAAAAGTATTCGTCAATTATTGAATATTAGTAAGGAAGAATGATGTTAATTGATTATTTTATTAATAAACCGCAACACAGAGTAACTAAGCTAAGCCAGCAAATGGATTTACAAGATGAGCTTAAACGTCAACACCATCAAGCGTTCAAATACCGTTTAAAACGCTTTGCGGTAAGTAAAGTGGGTGTTGCCAGTGCCTTCACTGCGGGTATGGGTTATGAAGCACTTAATAACTCAGACCCCAAGGACAGTAAACTGAAACAAGTCAGCCGCTTCAGCTGGTTACTGCGTTTTTTGTGATCATTATCATGTAATGTTTGCTTTTTACTTCTCTTTGCCACCTATTTTCATTACCTTAAACACAAACGAGCAATTTGTGAGAATGTAAGGTGAAGAAAAGGATTGTACTAACTGGTGGCCCTGGCGGTGGTAAAACAACAGCCATCGATCTATTAAGACGTGAATTTTCTAATCAAATTGTTGTTGTACCAGAATCTGCGACCATGCTGTTCAGCGGTGGTATAGAACGTGGTGATGCAACTCACCTGATCAAAGCTCACCAACAAGCTATCTTCAGCTTACAAAAACACCTTGAACATATTCAACGAACCATGCACCCAGATCGTTTAATGCTTTGCGATCGTGGTAGCTTAGATGGACTTGCCTACTGGCCCGGTGAGCAAGATGAGTTTTTTGAGTGTCTGAATACCAACCTACATACCGAGCTTAATCAATATGATGCAGTGATCTTTTTTGAAACAGCAGCGAAGTCTGGGCAAAGTATTCATTCTAATAACCCAGTTAGAAACGAGTCTGATCAGCAAGCCATATTGCTTGATGACAAACTGCAAGCAGTTTGGTCTCAGCACCCTAATTTTAATTTAGTGAAAAGTTCTGAGTCATTTATTCAAAAGGTGATGTTTGGCATCGACACTATCCGCAAGGTCATGGATAGTTATAACTAACAGTTCAATCAAGTCATTAAACTGTTAGTTATCAAGGTTTATTAACCACGGTTATGAGACCGAGCGTAGTCTATATCAGGCCCTTTTGGCACAACTTGAGTTGGGTTGATCATGGTGTGGCTAAAATAGTAATGACGTTTTATATGATAAAAATCAACGGTCTTACTTACACCTTCAATTTGATATAACTCACGTAAATAGTTGCTGATCGCCGGATAGCTCTCAATAGTACGCAAATTACATTTAAAGTGGCCCACATAAACACTGTCGAAGCGAATTAAGGTGGTAAATAAACGCCAGTCGGCCTCAGTCAGTGTGTCCCCCACTAAATAACGATTAGCTGATAATCGTTGCTCAATTTTATCAAGAGCTGCAAAGAGATCATCAAAGGCTTCAGTGTAAGCTTCTTGCGTTGTCGCAAAGCCTGCACGATACACCCCATTATTAATGTTGTGATAAACAAACTCATTAACTTCATCAATTTCAGAACGTAACGATTGCGGATAAAAGTCGCGTTCATTACCTGTTAGGGAATTAAACGCGCTATTAAACATTCTGATAATTTCAGCAGATTCGTTGCTAACAATACGCTGCGTTTTTTTATCCCAAAGCACGGGAACCGTAACACGACCTGAATAATCGGCTTTGTTACGCGTATAAATTTGATGCATAAAGTCGCTATCGAAAAGTGCATCACCGGTGCTGTGATTGTCTTTATCAAAGGTCCAGCCATGCTCTAGCATGTCAGGACTGACAACCGACACACTGATATAATCTTCAAGGCCTTTTAAATGGCGAAAAATCAAAGTGCGATGAGCCCACGGGCAAGCTAAAGAGACATATAGATGGTAACGATCTTTCTCAGCTTTAAAGCCCGCATCACCGCTTTGCCCTGCACTACCATCTGCTGTAACCCAGTTGCGTAACTGGGCTGCCTCACGTTTGAACTCACCTTGATTGTTATCGGTGTCGTACCATTTATCTTGCCATTGGCCATTTACTAGTAATCCCACAATAACCTCCTATAGTGTGCCAAATTTACCTAGCTGATAGTCACGTACTGCTTGTTGTAACTCAGCTTGGGTTGTCATTACAAACGGGCCCATATGAGCGATTGGTTGCTTAAGCGGCTCACCGGCTAGAATTAACGCCCCTGCACCCGTTTGCGAGTTAAACTCAATGTCACTGCCAGGCTCTAAAATCAATAAGCTACCTGCTTTAACTGGTCCGCCCTGTTCAGTATGAATTTCTCCGGTATGGATATAGATCATCACCTTAGTTTGTGTAAGCGGTGTATGGTAAAACTGCGTGCCAGCCGGTAAAGTCACATCAGCAAGCATGCCATCAGCGGCGAGATCTTGTAGGCTAGAGTCCTGCTTTTCACCTGCAAATTGCCAGCTTCCAGCTAATGCTTTTAGCTCAACACCTTGCTCATTTTGAGTCGTTGGTGCTGGCGCTTCAGTGGTATCTTGATATCGCGGCGCTCTTAGCTTCTCGGCACTTGGCATATTTAACCAAATCTGAAAGCCATGCATACCTTCTTTAGCATCTGCTAATGGCATTTCACTGTGGATCACACCAAAACCGGTACTCATCCACTGCACATCGCCAGCACGAATTGCTTTTTTGTTACCCATTTGATCTTGGTGCTCAAAGCCACCTTTAATAATATAAGTAAAGGTTTCGATACCACGGTGAGGGTGCGCAGGAAAGCCGCCCATAAAATCACTATGATCATCGGATTTAAGCTCATCGATCATTAAGAAAGGGTCTAAGTACTTGCCATCAAAACCTGGAATACGGCTGATGTTTACACCATCACCATCTTGTGTGGCATGGCTATTTAATTGTTGAATCACTTTCATAACTTTACTCCCGTAAATTGTATGAAGTGATTTTAGGCGCTATTTTAACTAACAACCATGAGTAAAATAAGCATCTAACGTTCTATAAAAGCGAATACTAAAGAGGTTCTATATCATCGCTCTGCGTTATTTCATGCTCAGTTTGAAGATTTGGCAAAGTTAAATAAAAGGTGGTGCCTGTCTGTTCTTCAGATTCGAAACTAATCGAGCCCTTTAATTTTTGCGTAACTAAATTCATAACAGCATAAAGCCCTAGACCAGTATTTTTTTGGACACGCTTAGTAGTAAAAAAAGGATCAAATATTTTATCTTGAATATCTTCGCTTATGCCGCAGCCATTGTCTTTAACACTTATAAAAACATTATTATGTTTAAAACTTGCCGAAACTTCTATTTTTGCGCCTTCAATCTGCCCATCAAACGCATGAAAAAAAACATTTGAAAACAAGTTTGTCATAACGTGATTAAATGTTCCTGGGTAACTTTGAATTTTTAAATCATCGGGTATGTTAAAAATCACCTCAACATTTTTATTTTTAGAATCTGACTTAAACGACATCACAATATCATGCAGATGCGGATTCAAGTTAATTAACCTTAATTCATCACAATGCTGATCAGCGGCAATTTGTTTAAAGCTTGTTATCAATTCAACTAATCGATCTAAATTAGAATGAAGTAATAAGCTAATTTCTTCTGAAGTATGTACATATTTTTCAAGTGAGCCTTTACTAACGCGTTTATCAGCTAGCACTTTTCCCATCTTTTTATTTTCATCTTCAAGGTAACTGACAGCTGTTATACATATACCTACAGGCGTGTTGACTTCATGTGCTACCCCAACAACTAGACGACCTAGTGCTGCTGTTTTTTCTGCTTCCATTAAGTATTTTTGAGTCTTTGCCATTAAATCCATAGATTCTTTAAGCTGCACGTTTTTCTCAGTCAAAGAAGATGTTTTTTCTGCCACTTCAGCTTCAAGTGAAGACACATATAAATGATTAAGTGATTTGCGCAAACGGCCAATAAAATACAGCACAATTAAAATGGTAATAAAGCAGCAAAAAGAGAAAAGCGACATCAAGTAGTGATCTCGCGTCGCAGTATGAAGATTTTGCTCGGTTCGATAATCTAACATAAACAAAAAGTTATTAATGTGACTCATTATTTCTGACTTTGCCAAAAAGTAATCATCACTATACAAACTCAGAATCGCGTCAATTTGCTCCTTTTCCATATTCTCATCAGGTTTATTTGCTAAAGCTTGAAAAGCAGTGTACTCAATTTTTGTTAAATCATTTGATGCTTTTTCTGCAAGCCGGATTTGTTGCATCTCCTCATCTGTTATACCAATGGAATTTAGCATAACTTGGAGTGATTTTTTTTCACCGTCAGGAAATGGAGCCTTACCGTTATGAGGCATTAACATATCCCAATAAACGCGGTGATAATCTTCTGGACGTGGAGCTTCACCATTTCGAATAGCTAGAATTTGGTTAAAAAAGTCTAAAAATTTAGTATTGCCTGTTACCGTATAAGCCCTTGCCATTAAACTTAATTGATCTGAACTTTGTCTGACTTGCTCAGCCAAAATATAAGACTGATACCTAACCTTAGTTTCAGCCTCTATGGTTTTTAAACTGCCATACATTAAATAAACTGACAAAGCCGTTAACCCAGCTAGAATTACAGCAACCAAATTAAGTAAAGATAAACGCTTAATATTAAGTTGGAGCTCTTTTTGCATTTCATGACCTATAAATATGATTACAGCTAGAGATCGCAGATTTAACTTTCTGACCTACTGATACGTAAAATCACAGTACGAGTCATAAAAACCAAAATCGAACTTTAGGATTAAATATTTAATAGAAGTCAATTCTAAAAATGTCAATTAGGGCCTAGGGGTTACCTAAAGGAGTAACTCGACTGCGTCTTATTGCTCATTTTCTCGTTGTTTAATTGTCAATCTATCGGCCACGATCGCGCCGCGTTTCCCTACAGCTTTTTCTGGCCCAATAGTGCTATCAACTAGAGTTTGCTGCTCTGTACTAGCATTGATAGCCGCACCAAAAATGATGATATATGCGCTGATATAAAGCCACATCAACATGATCACCACACCACCTAGCGATCCATAGGTTTCGTTATAACTAGCAAATTGAGATACATAATATGAAAAACCAATTGATGCGATGATCCACATTAACGTAGCAAGCATTGAGCCCGGCGTGATCCAGCGCCATTTAGCTGGAGTTCGATGAGGCGCATAACGATATAAAAACGCTAAAGCGAGATTAAAAATAATGGCTAACAATGGCCAAGTAATGAGCTGAATCATTAAGTCGATAAGCTCTGTTAAACCAACTAAGTTGAGTACAATCGGTAAGATACCAATGATCAATAATGCCACCAGCGCAACTACAATAGCGCCCAGAGAAAATAAAAAACGCACCACTAATGCCATAAAAAACTGACGCTTATTACGCTGATGATAAGTAATATTACAGGCGGTAATAAGTGCTTGGCAGCCTTTACTGCTACTCCAAATAGTTAATAGCAAGGTACCTATGGCACTTGCACTCAATACCTTATTTGACTGCTGAGTGATATCGCTAACTTGAAGCAAAATGATGTCACGACTACTTGCAGGTAATATCGCAATCACCTTATCTAACTGATCATGGATATCTGTGGGAGAAGCAAAATAGGCATATACGGATACAATAGCTGCCAGAGCAGGAAAAATAGCTAAAAGAGCATAAAATGCCACGCCAGCTGCTACAAAAGATAAATTGTCTTGTGATAGGTTGTGATAAACCCGTTTACTGATATCCCACCAACCTCGAATTGGGATTTCCATCGGTGAACGAGCTTGAAAACCGCGGTTACCATTCGCCATAAGTGACCCAAAGAATGACTGTGAAAAGTACAATGCTGCAAACAACTTGCCAGTAATTATGGCGCCTGAATTGCATTGAACTAAACTTATTGAAGCAACTTAAAGATCCATAGAGCGGTGCAATGAGTTATTATTTACTTACTGAAAATCAACTAGCTAACGTTTTAACAGCATCAATTTCCATAGCATCTCAAACAGTTTCTGAAAGCTTATCTTGGCAAGACTTAAACTTTCAAATTACGCAGTTTTTACATACTGCATGGCAAATGTTACCTGCACTGACACTTGGTATTGCGGCCATCATTATCTGTTACTTGTTGGCCCGCCCTTTATCTTATCTATTAATAAAACCGCTTGGCTTTGTGAGCGAAAGCAAACTTTTGCATGTGGTGACTAGGCGCTTTTTTAGCATTATTATTATCTTGTTTGGCGTTTACTTATTTTTACGTCTAGCAGGGCTAACCAGCTTTGCTGTGGCTATTATGAGTGGCACTGGCTTAGTTGGGCTTATTTTAGGCTTTGCTTTTCGTGATATTGCCGAAAACTTTATCTCAAGTATGCTACTTAGTGTGCAGCGCCCTTTTCGTATTGATGATGTTATTGAAGTAGATGGGCGTTTAGGAGTAGTTAAAAAGGTTACGGCTCGCGCCACCACCTTGGTTGATTTTGATGGCAATCACATTCAAATTCCCAATGCGACCGTCTATAAAAACGTCATTAAAAATCTCACCGCAAACCCAAAAATGCGGGGTCACTTTAATGTTGGCATTGGCTACGATAATGACATTCGCTATGCCCAACAATTAGCAATGAAAGTGGTTAATCAAAACCCTGCTGTTATTAATGATCCGCCAAGCCAAGTATTAATTGATTCATTAGGCTCAGCAACTCTTAATCTAACCATTTATTTTTGGGTAAATAGTAACGAACACAGTACTATCAAAGTGGCCTCACAATTGATGCGAGAGTTGGTCAATACTTATTTAGCGGAGCAAATAAGCATGCCGGATGATGCTCGCGAGCGAATTATTTTGAATAGCGAAAACGATACCGAACAGCCAAACAATAACGTAAGCGCTGATCCAAAAACAGCAAAATCACTCGACGATCACAGCCTTGATGATGTTAGCAGTGATGCCGATGATATCCGCGAACAAGCAGATCAATCTCGCGACCCAGAGCAAGGTAATAATATTATTTGAGACAAAGATTATCAGGCTTCGTCTTTGGGTTTATCTTGCATTGCACGTTTAAACCCTTTAATTGATGTCCCTAAGTCACCACCGATCCGTGACAGTTTTTTTGTGCCAAATAAAAGCACCACAATTGCGGCAATAATAGCTAATTGCCAAACACTTATTCCTGCCATAATAACCTCCTTAAGGTTTAGGTAATTTGTCAGTATGCTACTAGCTCTAAACAGTGATTACGTCGATCCCCAAAGCAACCAATGACTCAACAAATTCAGCTGGCATGTTTTTATCGGTTACTAGCACATCGATTGATTTTAGTGGTAATACATTATACAAAGCCCGTTTACCAAATTTACTTGAATCAGTTACAGCAATCACTTGATCTGCACGTGTGCACATTGTTCGGTTTAACATTGCTTCAGGCTCATAATGGGTGGTGATCCCCGCTTCAGGATCTATGCCATCCACTCCTAAAATAACCTTTTTGAAATTATATTTACTGAGTGCTTGTTCAACTTCATTTGAGTAAAAAGACATTGATTTCTTGCGCAATTGCCCACCCAGCATAAATACATTGGCATCGTCTATATCAGCCAGTACATGTGCGATATTGAGGCCGTTTGTCATCACGGTTAAGTCTTGTTTGTTGGTCAATGCTTTCGCGACTTCTTCGGTTGTGGTGCCCGAATCAATAATTAGTGAATCGCCATCATCAACTAAATTTGCAACAGCTTTTGCCAGTAGAACTTTCACAGCATAATTTTCGTTATGCTTATCTTTAACTGATAACTCTTTGACCAATTTATCACAAGCAATTGCGCCGCCGCGAGAACGAACAACCAGACCACGCTTGCCCAGTTCGTTAAGATCATGGCGAATACTAACCTCAGAAATATCAAAAGTTTTCGCAAGATCTTTAACATTTACTTTGCCATTTTCCTCGGTCATCAGAACGATTTTTTGTCTTCTTTCTATTGTGGTTAGCATAGCTGGCCTGTTGTTTATATAGCTGCTTTCAAATTCGTAGTTCAATATTACACAATTTACAGTTTCAAAGCCAAGCTTAGTTTCGAAATAAAATAAAACTTTCAAAACTTACGAAAAATGTTTTATCATTAATCTACCGTTAACTTATTGGTGACAAAAATGACAACACAAAGCTCACTATTAGAGCAAACAGAACACACCAACCGTACACAATTACTACCTATGTTGATCATAGGTGGCTTGTTTTTCTTATTTGGCTTTATAACTTGGCTCAATGGATCTTTGATTCCATTTCTACAAATGGTCTGTGATCTCAACCATATTGAAGCTTACATGGTGACATTGGTGTTTTATATCGCCTATACCGTCATGGCACTGCCGAGCGCTAAGATATTGAAATTATTTAGTTATAAGCATGGTATGTCATTTGGTTTAGGCACCATGGCATTTGGCGCGTTGTTGTTTATTCCTGCCGCACAAATTCAGGCTTATTGGTTATTTTTGGTTGCCTTATTTACTTTAGGAAGCGGCCTCACCTTATTACAAACCGCTGCGAATCCTTACATCGTGCTAATTGGTTCTAAAGACACGGCAGCCGTACGCATTAGCATCATGGGTATTCTCAATAAGAGCGCAGGTGTGGTTGCTCCATTGCTCTTCTCTGCGATTGTATTTAGCGACATTGCCAGCTTTAGCCCTGAAGCTCTCGCCCAATTGAACAGCATTCAAAAGCAATTACAGTTACAAGAACTGGCTAATCGTTTAATTACTCCTTACTTTGTAATGGCAATCGCATTAGCAATATTAGCGGCGTTAATCATGCTCGCCCCACTACCTGATATTGAGCAACCAAAAACCAGCAATAACAGCGAGAGTAAATCAGTACTGCAATTTCCACACTTAGTTTTAGGCGTGATAGCCCTATTCTTTTACATAGGTGCAGAAGTTATTGCCGGCGACACCATTGGCCTTTACGGCAAAGAACAAGGGGTATTGCAGTTCGCAGAACTCACCTCTTACACCATGGGCTTTATGGTGCTAGGTTATGTATTAGGTATTCTGTTAATTCCTCGCTTTTTTAGTCAGCAACAGGCGCTGATATTTTCTGCGTTAAGTGGTTGTGTGTTTTCACTTGGTATCATTTTGATTGAACCGCAACAAACAGCGATTGCAAACGTAGTGCTCTTTTGGCTTGCTGATAACAGTTTTCCAGATACCGTGTTATTTGTTGCATTACTTGGTTTATCGAATGCGCTGGTATGGCCGACCATTTGGCCTATGGCCCTTGCAAATCTTGGCGATAAAACTCAAACCGGCGCGGCATTACTGATTATGGGGATTTCTGGTGGCGCTTTATTGCCTTTGGTATACGGTGTATTTGCAGAATATACAGGCAATGCACAACAAGCTTACTATCTGTTGATCCCTTGCTATGCGTTTATTCTTTATTACGCACTGATTGGTCACAAACTAACAAGTTGGCGTAAGTAACGACATGGGCAGGCTTAGTTGTTTTACTGTTTAACTAGCCTGCAATTTTTCTGATGTGAAATAGCCCAGTAGCAAAAATTCACGCACGGTAAAAATACACTTATATATTAAATACTCGTCACGCTTATCAGGGCTCTCTTCTGAAAGAGGTAAGGCTTGCTGCGCTATTATGCGCTGTTGCTGCTGCAAAGAGATAGAAAATAAACCTGTGATTTTATCTGCTAATTGCGACGATGAAAGAGCACCTTCTGCAATCAGCTCAGCGCCTTTTACACATGCCGTACGTTCAGTCAGAGTTAGTGTATTTGCTAGCATTAAATCTGTGAAAGCGACTAAATTAAAATACAGCTGATCATTTGGCTCTAGCTCTAAAATAACAGCCTGCATTTGCGTGACCACATCCCGATGCGCCGCAGCTTTAAGCACCTCAAAATGATTGTCATCCACTTTATCAAATAGCTGAGTCGCAGCCACTGGCGTAATAGCCGCACCGAATAATGCAGCTAAACATTTAATGGCATTTCGCCTTTGTAGATCAGCCATGAAACACCCCGTTTTGATAATGCCGTGCAGCATGATCCGCGGCTCTTGCAGTAAATGCCATATAGGTTAACGAAGGGTTCTGATAACCCGACGAGCACATAAACGAGCCGTCAGTGACATAGACGTTACGCACACTATGAATTTGGTTATAACGATTAAGCACTGAGGTTGTAGCATCATGTCCCATGCGCGCAGTTCCCATTTCGTGGATGGCTTGCCCCGGCGCAGAGCCTTTGTCGTACGCTTGTACATTTTGATAACCTGCTTTGCTTAGCATCTCGACGGCTTGCGTTTTCATATCCTCGCGCATGCGTTGCTCGTTTTCAGCAAATTGGCAATCAAAATTAACTAAAGGTAGCCCCCATTGATCTTTTAATACCGGATCTAAGCTCATTTTATTACGATGATAAGGCAGGCATTCACCAAAGCCTATTAATGCAACTTGCCAAGGCCCAGGTTTGGCAAGCTCTTCTCGAAAAGCCTTACCAAAGCTAAGTTCTTTAAAGCCCCGTCGCCAATCTTTGCGTGTTGCGTATCCTTGATAGCCATAGCCGCGAATAAAGCTATGCTGCTCGCTATCATTAAGGTTTCGAAAACGCGGAATATGAAAGCCAACGGGTCTGTCGCCATCATTAAAGTCATCAGCAAAACCTTTTGGTTCACCCGTTGCGCCAACCCTAAAATGGTGATCCATGAGGTTATGGCCAAGCTCTCCACTATCGTTCCCTAAGCCATTAGGGAAGCGTGCAGAGGTTGAATTTAATAACAAGGCTGTTGTAGCCACCGTTGATGCGCAGCAAAAAATAATCTTAGCTTTCGCGATACACTCTTTTTTAGATTCAGCATCAATTACTTTCACGCCCGTAGCTAGTCCGCTATCTGGATTGTAAATAATCTCTTTGGCAATGGAGTGAGTCTGAATTGTGAGTCGCCCAGTACGCATCGCTGCAGGTAAGGTCGAGGCTAAACTACTAAAATAACTCCCTGCTGGGCAGCCTCGCATACAGCGGTTGCGCTTAGTGCATGGGGCACGACCTTGTTCAGGCTTTGCCTTGGTTAAATGTGCAACTCGCCCGATGGTGAGGTGACGGTTAGTGTAGTGAGTTAATAAACTTTGTTTAAGCTGCTGCTCTACGGCATTAAGCGCAAAAGGAGGCAAGTAAGGTCCATCTGGTAGCTGAGGTAAGTTCAGCGCTTCGCCGATAACCCCGATGTAGGCTTCGACTTTATCGTACCAAGGTGCAATATCTTGATAACGCACAGGCCAATCAATGCCGTTACCATCTTGTTTGTTGGCTGCAAAATCTATATCACTGAGGCGCAAGCATTGCCGCCCCCAAGTTAATGAGCGACCACCCAGATGATATCCTCGGATCCAATCAAAACGCTGTGATTCAAGATAAGGGTGCTGCAAATCATTCACAAACCAGTGTTTTATTGATTGTTTGGTGGCATAGCCAGTGCGTGCTTGTTTAGCTTGATTCTGCTTTTCTAAAAGGCTGGGCCTGTCACGAAAAGGCAGTTGCCAATCTTCTTTAAACGCAGTGATATAGTCATAACCATGCACAACCTGCCTGCCACGTTCTAGTAGCAGTACATTGAGCCCTTTTTCGGTCAGTTCTTTAGCAGCCCAGCCGCCAGTAATGCCACTACCAATAACAATGGCATCGAATACTTTTGCCTGCATTCTCACTTAACTTTTAAAAGATTTGCTTACCCGCGCAGATCGTTGCTTGAACAGAAAAGTCTTTATCGAGCAGGGCAAAATTAGCCTGTTTACCTACCGCAATACTGCCTATTTGCTCCGCTTTATTTAAAAACTCAGCGGGTACTAAACTGGCCATGTTAGTTGCTTCGACTAGGCTTGCGTCGGTTAGGTTATAAAAACGTTCAACGCCAACTTCCATGGTTAATGTACTGCCCGCTAAAGAGCCGCTCTCAGTTCGCGCAACACCTTGCTCAACCACAATAGGAAGCTCACCTAAGCGGTAGCGACCATCTTGTAAGCCTCCGGCGCTCACGCAGTCTGTGATCAGAGCAATTTTATCTGCCCCTTTTAAACGGTAAACCATGTTCATGATGCTCGGGTGCAAATGAATACCATCAGGAATAAGCTCAACCATGGCATCGCTGTCCATCAACAGTGCCCCCGTACAACCAGGATCTCGATGATGAATACCGCGCATACCATTAAAAATATGCACACCACCGCAGGCTCCATGGGCAAGAGCTTGTGTTGTTTGCTCAAAATTAGCATCTGTATGACCCAGCATCACACGCACACCTTTATCGGTGATATAGCGGATCATGTCGGGGGATTTAAGTAGTTCTGGCGCTAACGCAAATGAGCTTAAGCAACCTTCACATGCGGCATAAATTTCATCAAATCGCTGTTTAGTAAGCTCTAAAAAAAATGACTCGTTATGCGCGCCTTTATGCGCTTCTGCAAAGAATAAACCTTCGTTATAAGCCCCTAGCAACTGCGCTCCAGCCAAGCCTTTTTGGTAAGCACTCGCCATATTTTTATAAGCGTGTATTGATACGTCCCAGTCTGCTGTCACCGTTGTGCCAACAAATCCCGTTACGCCGTGTTTTGCTAAAGAGCGAGAAATAGTCTCTAGCGATTCTGGTGTGCCGTCCATAATATCGCAGCCTTCACGGCCATGAATATGCAAATCGATAAAGCCTGGAAATAAGCTATGCTCACCTAAATCTATTACTTTAATCTCTGGCTCAATTTGCGTGGTAATAGCACTAATTTTACCTTGCTCGACCAAGACCGCATGATCGAGTAAAACAGTCTCAGCAGTCACCACTTTTGCGGCCTTTAAATAATAGCGATTAAGATCCGTTGGAATTAGCATGAACACTTCCTATTATTGCAGCGCCTCTTACGCCGCTAGAATCACCAAACTTTGCACGCTTCACGTCGGGCACGGCAAAACCTGAAAATAAATGAGTTTGAATCGCATCAGGGAGCTTTTCTACTATTGCATCAATGAGCGACAACCCCCCGCCAAGTACGATAACTTCTGGGTGCAAACTTTTACTAATAGCAGCAAAGGTTTCGCCAAGAATATCTAAGTAACAAGCGAGCACCTTTAAGGCTTGCTCATCACCTAGCTTAATATCGTTTGCCCATTCAATCGCTGATTTAGGGGATTGCGTAATATGTTGATACAGAGTTTGTACGCCAGGCCCTGCAATATAGCTTTCTACACAGCCATTTAAACCACAGCCGCATTTTAAAACGGGCAGCTGATATTTTTGTTGCAGATACGCAGAAAGCGGTAAATGACCATATTCTCCCGACATCCCTAAACCTTGGTTAAACAAAGTGCCATCAATACACATACCACCCGCAGCCCCCGTACCAACAATGGCACCAAATACTCGGCTATAACCTTCACCGGCTCCGCCATTTGCTTCTGATAAAGCAAAACATCGGGTGTCATTTAATATCGCAACAGGGCGCTTTAATAATGCTTGTAGGTCGTCGGCAATCACCTTACCTGTGGCACAAGGCACATTGGCAGATAACACTTTGCCAGCCTCATTAATGATACCTGGCATACCGATCCCCACAGCACCTTGGCTACTTGTTAATTCATCGGCCTTTAGCACCTGCTGATATATTGCCTGCAAAAATTGCTGATAATCATCAGTTGGCGTAGTAATACGCCAACTCTGCTGTTGCTCTAAATTATTATTAAAAATGGCGGTTTCTATTTTTGTTCCACCAATATCGAGTCCATAAACAGCCATACTCTACCTAACACTTTCTAACAAGAAGTTAACGGGTAAATAGTTACCCCTTGTACAACACGGTTAACTTCGCCCGTTGGGCAAGGATTGTCAGGTGTTAAACCGAGTGAGATTGATTTAAAAAATGCAAAAATCTGACAATAAACAATATAATACAGACCTTGCCACACATCATCCAGCGGTTGCTGCTTTGTACCTACCGATAATTTTTCTATGCGCAGGCATTGCTGTTCATTGACTAATTCATTATATAAATCAGTGTCATATAAACTGCTGTATAGATTTCCTGATGACATCAATAGTACGGCAGTTTTGGTATTAATAATGGTTTTCGGGCCATGCCTAAAACCCAAAGGCGTTTCAAAATAACTAATTAATTCACCATTTGTTAACTCTAAACACTTTAATGCAGCTTCTTTGGCGTAGCCAAGTAAAGACCCGGCTCCTAAAAATACTAAGCGCTCAACGTTACTTTGTGCAAAACGCTTAATGTCATCAATTTGCGTATCGAGTAGTTGATTAGTATGCGCCACAACTTTTTCTAATTGAACGCTATCTGGAGTAAAAATACACAGTGTTGAAATCAGCATTGAGGTAAAGCTACTTGTCATTGCAAAGCTCTCATCAAGTGTTTCTTTTGGCATTATCACACTTAAGCTATTGCTTTTAACTGATGCGCTTTTAGCTAACTCACCGTTTTCATTACAGGTAATAACCAAGTGATAACATTTATCAACGACTTGCTCTGCAATATCGACCGCTGCGACACTTTCAGGGCTATTTCCAGAGCGCGCATAAGAAATAAGTAAGGTTGGCGTGCCCTTTTGTAAAAAACCATATGGGTTTGAGACAATATCAGTGGTGCTGACAGCACATACGTCCAAATCGGTTTTCGCAGTTAAATGAGGTGTTAAAGCCTCGCCCACATAAGCTGATGTACCAGCGCCTGTTAAAACAACTTTTAAGTTATTAAGTGCTAAAATCGGCGCTAAAAAATCATTAATCTCAGCTCGCTTGTTATCAATCACTGTTGCCGTATTACACCATGATTTGGGTTGTTGTGTGATTTCTCTTGCGGTCCAATAAGCGTTCTGTTGCTTAAGTTCTGTTTCGTTTAAGGATAAAAACTGTGTCATATTAAATTCTCTCTCAACACCACTTATTGATTACAAGCAAGCGAATAGCTATTCGTCACTTCCATTATTTTGTTAAGTACTAACTCACGCGGTGATGAGTTAATTTGGCCCTTAGTTAATGCTTTGTATTGCATTGGCATAAATTGGCTAAGTAAGGTCTGTGGAATAATTTGCCCTTCTAAGTTCTCAAACAGCGTTTCTACTGTTTGTTTTATCTCATCTTCAGGCCAGTAATAACGGATGCGATCGCTATAACTATAAGCCCTAAACAGCTTAGCTTCAGCACCCTGCGATGGGTAAAACTTATTCCAATAATGTGGTTTTTCTAGCATGATGCGCTCACAGACATCACGTAAATTAGAACGCTTAGCAGGTTCAACTAACTGATCTTCAATATAAGTTAAAGCAAATAAACCTTCGCGTAGTGCATAGGTAAGCTGTGGCCCCACTTTTAATATGGCAAAGTGATCTTGTACTAACTCGCGATAGCAATGATCTGGCTGGTAATCAGTAGAGTGAGCTTCATACACAAGATTATCGACAGTAGTGATAAACTCTTTCAGTTTTTGCGCTTCATTACGTTGGTAATTAAAAACTTGATGATTATCAAACTCAACCCCTGGCTGCACAACAACAGCAATAACACGCGACCACACGTCACTTATGTTTAAACTAGCAAATGCTGCCTGATGTAATTCGATTGTTTGCTGTACCCCTTCAACATGGGATACCTCAATAATTTCATGCTCTTCTGTTGCCCCACCCGGAGGGGGAACTTCAGTACCAACCACATACAGAATATCGTTATCTTTTGAGACCGACTCGGCAGCTTGGCACATCAATGCTGCACGCTTGGCAATTTCTGCATCAGCTAAACGTTCTCCATCGTCAGCGCATGGCATACTGGCATCTAGATGAATTTTTTTAAAACCCGCACTCGCATAGGCTTTAACAAGTTCAACAGCTTTTACCATCGCAACCTCTGCAGGCTCATTCACCCAACACACAGGACCTAAGTGATCACCACCTAAAATAATGCGCTGGGTATCTAAACCCACTTTTTCGGCTATTGCATAAACAAATTCAACAAAGTCATGAGGCTTCATACCCGTGTAGCCACCAAACTGATTAACTTGGTTTGCCGTAGCTTCAATTAAAATTTCAGTGTCATCATTAAGAGCTTGCAACATCGCTGCTTCGATAACGAGTGGATGCGCGCAGCATACAGAGTAAATTCCCTGCGCTTGCCCTACTCGATTGTTATTAATAATCGTTTTTAATGCATTCATGGTTCTCTCCAAGCAGCTTACATCAAAGGTTAGATACGTGATTTGAAATTACAGTAGCACACAGCGAAACACCACGCAACAAAATGAAAGAAAACGAAAGTGCAAATCAAAGCTGAAATTTGACCTAAAAAACCATAAAAAGGCATTAAGGGTAATACAGCCACCAATTTGAAAGATTTTGAAAGCATTTAATTGTAATTAACTTTTAGTTGCGATATAACAGAAACAACTGAAACCCACTATTAAAAATAATCTCAGTGATTTAGGTATCGTTATGACAATAGATAGACGTAGTTTTTTAAAATCTGCCGCAGCCATTACCGCCGCGACAGTCGTGACTGGCTGTGCGAAAAGCCAACAAGGTGATAATCAAAGCACACCTCTTGCAGCGCAAGGTAAAAGCGTAATGGGCTTAGCTGTGCCTGCAATGGATGTGGTGCGTGTTGGTTTTATTGGGGTTGGTCAACGTGGTAGCGGCCATGTGAAACATCTTTGCCATATTGAAGGTGTTGAAATCAAAGCTATTTGCGACACAGATAAGCTAATGCTAGATAAGTCTGTTAATTATGTTATTGAAAAAGGCTTACCTAAACCAACTGCTTATACGGGTTCAGATAAAGCCTATTTAGACATGCTCGCTCGTGATGACATCGACATTGTGATCATTTCAACGCCTTGGAAATGGCACACACCGATGAGTGTTGAGACCATGGAAAGTGGTAAACATGCCTTTGTTGAAGTACCTGCAGCAACCACCATGGAAGAGTGTTGGCAATTAGTAAACACCGCAGAGCGCACGCAAAAGAACTGCATGATGATGGAAAACGTTAACTACGGCCGTGACGAGTTAATGGTTTTAAACATGGTTCGTAAAGGCGTATTTGGTGAGTTATTGCATGGTGAAGCAGCTTATATTCATGACTTGCGTTGGCAAATGAAAGAAATTGACCGCAGCACAGGCTCATGGCGTACTTATTGGCATACCAAAGTAAACGGTAACTTATACCCAACCCATGGTTTAGGCCCGGTTTCTCAGTATATGAACATCAACCGTGGTGACCGCTTTGACTTTGTTACTTCAGTCAGCTCACCTGCGCTTGGCCGCGCCGCCTATGCAGAACGTGAATTCCCTGCAGGCCACGAGCGTCGTTCACTAAAATTTACTGCTGGCGACATGAATACCAGCATTATTAAAACAGTGAAAGGTCGTAGCATTATGGTTCAGCACGACACCACAAGCCCTCGCCCGTACAGCCGCCATAACCTAATTCAAGGTACTAATGGCACATTTGCAGGATTCCCTAATCGTATTGCTCTTGAAGATGTGCCACCAGCTATCGCGAAAATTTACCAACAGCAATATGAAGCAGAGCTCGCTGCCTGGGAGAAAGCAGGTTCACAGGGTCGTAAGCCACATATGCAAAACTTCCATAGCTGGGATCAAGATATGGAAAAATGGCGTGCTGAGTTTGATCATCCACTGTGGAAACGCATGGGTGAAGAAGCAGTACGTAACGGTGGCCACGGCGGTATGGACTTCATTATGCTTTGGCGCATGATCTACTGCTTACGCAATAATGAGCCACTCGATCAAGATGTATACGATGCCGCAGCATGGTCATCAATCTTCCCGCAAAGTATGGCATCGGTTGCAGATAGAAGTAACAGTAAAACAATTCCAGACTTTACCCGTGGCGCTTGGCAAACAGGTAAGCCTCTAGGAATTGTGTCTTAACACTTTCTCTCCTGAAAAACTAAAAGCCCGCCCTTTGCCCTGCGGGCTTTTTTATTTCATTGTTCACTCCCTTTAGAGCTTTACTCTTTAAAACTTTACCCACAAAAAAGCCCGCAACGTCAGCGGGCTTTTTAATTAGGCCTTTAGCTTACTGAGCATGTGCTGCAGCGCGGAAAATCGTGTTAGCTAAAAGTACATTCATGCCTTCAAGGTAGGCGCGGTAGGTTGGTGATTGTGTAAAGCCAATCACCATGCCTTTGCCTTGCGGTTGATGAACAAGCAATGGCTTATACGCAAGCTGTGCTTTATTTTGCTGCCATAGATAACCACTTGCTAGCACATCATCTTTACCTGTAAACCACGCTAGGTTTTTACCTGAGTTCAGTTTTATAGGCGTGTAAATATCATTACCGTAAGCTACCGCAACAAGGTCTTTATCAACCCCAGCGGTTAACCAGTGCTCTTGGTCTACTTCAACATTAGCAAGTACACCGGCTACATAGTCTGGCGATGTATGTGGCTCAATGCTCGCTGCTTTTAAATCATCGCGAGAAGCGAATAACTGCCCTGCCACTTTACTGCTTTTATCATCGCTGCTGTCGGCTTTATCTTCTCGGTAAGCTTGCTCGCGTTTAACATCTAACAAACCGTAATCAGCGTTGGTGGTAAAACGGTTAGCATTACCGAGGGCAATCAACACGCCACCTGCTTCAACCCAGCTTTTTAAATTAGCCGCGCCCGATTTACCGAGTGCTTGCTCGTAATTACCTTCTGGTAAAATAAGCACTTGGTAATCACTTAAATCAGCCCATGCAAGCATAGGTGTGCGAATAGCGGTTACCGGGTAGCCAAGCTGTCTTTCGATAACAAAACGAGTGTTACCGGCGCTTAGCTCTCGAGTGGCTGCATCCCATGCAATCGCCACTTTTGGTGCTACCATAGGCACTGTTTTGTTACTACCAAAGCTTGGGCCTTCAATCACCCAACTTGAATCAACACCATCAACTATTGCACCAGTTTGCTCGGCAATTTGGCTAATTTTAGTCAGTAAGTCTCTATCGTTTAGGCGCTTTTCGATTACTAAGCTGCCCGCTGGGTAGTTAGTTTTATCACCTAATATAAAGGCTTGGTCAGCACTTTTCAGTTTAATGCCAGCTTGCAGTGCTGCTGTTAAAAAGCGTGCTGCGGCTGTATCACCCCAAGCAACAATATAAGCCACTGAGGCTTCTGGATTATTCACTTTGCCAAGCAATGTGTCGTCGGCCTGAACCGCTTTGCTATCTGCGCTAACAGCGCGGCTACAGCTATCGCTATCTACATTAAACATCATCGGCAGTGACCAACCTGTGACATCGTAAATTTCATCACCTAGGTTACGAGCACGGCGTCTTTCTTGCTCTTTTACAAAAGCCTCTGCCATATCTACTTGGTCAGTAAAGGTGGTACGTACAAATACCCCGCGTGGCTGTGCAGTATCAATAAAATAGCTGCCTGCTTTGTACTTAACGCCACAGGCTTTGAAGTCTTCAGTTGCTTGTTTAACTTCAACACCATGTTCAGCCATTAAGGTTGCGAGTCTATGAGCGCCTTCACGGTTACTTTGTTTAGGTAAGATATAAACACGCTCTTTGCTATCTTTACCCGAATCAATCGCATCAACTTGATATTGATAAAAGTCACCTAGTAGTTTTTCACGTTGATTGGCAGCCCCTTCGGCAGTCGAAATTGAGGCCACAAACTGACGCTTTACAGTATTAAAATAGGTGAGTAGTTCACCGGTGTTTTTCTCAAAAACATGGCCACGCGCAGAGCCTACTTCGTAAGTTGATGCTGATGCACCATAAAAAACAGGCCAGCTATCACCGTAGCCTGGGTAAAAGGCATCAAAAATTTCACGGGTAAAGTAATCAAAGCCAAACTCATCAAAATATTTCGCATGATTTTGCCCAATCGCATCCATGTTGGCGATTTGGGTTTTCGTCATATGCGGATTAAATGGCTGAGCAGCCGGTGCAAAGTAGTAAGATTGGTCGCCGCCCATTTCATGAATATCAACCACTACTTGCGGTTTATATTTATTGATTGCAGCCACTCTGCCTTTACTTTCAGGCTGAGTAAGCGCTAACCAATCACGATTCATATCAAACAAATAATGATTTGTTCGGCCTCTTGGCCACGGCTCATTATGCTCTGCACTTAACCTATCTGCACTGTGCTCAAGGCCCACGGTCGCATAATAACGAGTAACAAAGCGCTCACGGCCATCAGGGTTTTGCAATGGGTCGATAAACACCACGGTGTTGTCTAAAATTTTGCTGTTAACGGCATCATTCGGGGCTGCTAGTAAGTGATATGCAGTGAATAGAGCAGCATCGGTTGAGCTAATTTCATTACCGTGCACGGCATACTGAAGCCACACAGACGTCGGTAAATTTTTAATTAGCGACTTAGCTTCTTTTTCAGAGGTGATACGCGGATCAGCCAAGGCTTGGGTGTTATTGGCGAGAGTTTCTAATGAGCGAATATGCTCCGCAGTGCCAACCACCGCATAAACCAGTTCACGACCTTCCCAGCTGTTTGCGTACTTAAACACTTTAATACGATCTGGCGCAGCTTGTTCAAGGGCGCTTAAATAACGACGCATATCGTTGTAATTGGTAATGCGCTCACCTACATCGTATCCGAGCACTTGTTTAAATGTTGGTATTTGCTGATTATAAGCCGTGCCCGGCCACATTGCTTCGGTATTCGCTGCACTGGCATTAAAGCTTGCCGTTATTGCCACAACACTCACTGAAATGGCTTTTATTATTTGTTTGGCGCTCATTATTTTTCCCAAGTAAAAGTATCTGCTTTGTACATTACAAAAGTATTGAAAATAAACAAATTAAAAACGTTAGATTGGCAAAAATTAAAGACATAAAAAAACCGCAGCAATTGCTGCGGTTATTTTCAAAATAGCAGGGCTATTTAACTAAGGTCATTTCATCAAGTAGGTAACCTGCGTTATCAACTTCTTCCATTAACCAAAGCATGTATCGAATATCAACGTGAATAGCACGGGTGATTTTGGCGTTAAAGTACCAATCTTTGGTGATTGATTCATAAGTCGAGTCAAAATTAAGACCCACTAATTCACCTTTACCATTCATGACTGGCGAACCTGAGTTACCCCCTGTGGTATCAGCGCTACTTAAAAAGTTGACTGGTACTGAGTTAACTTCAAGAGGTTTAGCCGCTTGTGGCTCACAACCAAAGCTGAATAAGCTACAACTTACGCCTGGTAGACCTAAGTCACCACGGTAATACGCGCCAAATGCTTGCTTTCTGTATGCTTCAAGTACTTTATCGGTAACAACAAATGGTTTTTCACCTGTGTGTTTAGCCACTAAACCACGTAGTGATGTAAATGGCGTTTTATACACAGCATCTGCCGCTGGGTAACCATCAACTTGTGCGTAGCTTACGCGTAATGTGCCATTTGCATCTGGGTAAACTGGCTTACCTTTAGCATTATTGAAAGCGATCACGGCTTGCATATACTGCGGGCGAATTTCTGCTAAACGACCCGCCATTTCTTTTTCGTCAGCTTCTTGTGCCATGTTGGTATCGTATAGAGCAACAGCAAGCTTTATGAATGGGTCGTTTGATGCTTCAAACTCTGCGACAGATTTACCAATCCAGTTAACACGTGCTTCTACATCTGTAAGCTCTGTATTAGCATAAAAAGAAGCAATAATCGCATCAAGTTCAGCTTGTGTTGTGGTATCTGTAATACCTAAGCCGTCGTTTAATGCCGCAACTTGCGCTGCTTTATCTTGCGCTAAATAGTTACCTAAGTAGCTTAACCATAAGGCTTTATCTACTTCAGGCGTAAACTGTTTTTGTAAACGCTCTAAACGCGCTTTAAGCATAGGAAGATCGCGCTCTTGATAACCCATTTCGCGCTCTGCATTTGGTTTTTCACTTTCTTTAGCTAAACGATATAAACGAATTGCCGTGCTTAGTAAGTCTGCGCGTTTTGCATAATCAAAGTAAAAATGGCTTTGTTGCTGTGCATGTGCTTCAACTAATAATGACTTTAATGCGTGATATGAATCTGCGTATGCTTTACGTTCAGCACTTTGTGCAAACCAAGCGAGGTACTCTTGCTCTTGCGCAGCTTTAATACCCGGAATATCCGTTACTTTAAAGCCATCTTGTAAGCCTTCCAGTTTCTTTAAACGGTTGTTAGTGCTTTTTACACGAGAGGCATATTTAACTTGTGCTTGCTCATCGCCTTTACTCTGCTTGGCGATTACGTCTAGGGTCATGTTATAAGTATTAAGCAATGTTGGGTAATACCAACTCGCAGAATAATTTACTTCGTCTGCAAGCTTATAGCGGCTAGTTCGACCCGGGTAACCGGCCACCAGCACACCATCACCTAAGCTTACGCCGCTTGCATTCACTTTTAAGAACGACTTTGGCTCATAAGGTACGTTATCTTCGCTGTAATCTGCAGGCTTACCATCTTTACCAACGTAACCACGTACAAAGGTAAAATCCGCCGTGTGACGTGGGTATTCAAAGTTATCAATGTCGCCACCAAAGTTACCCAGCGCTTCTGCCGGAGCATACACTAAGCGCACATCTTTGATCATCAGTTGTTTGATCATGAAGTACTCTAAGCCATGGTGAAAATCACGCACGGTACAACGGTAGTTAGGATCTGACTCACACTCGCTGATCAAAGCTTTGCGATTTGCTTGAATTGCTTCATAACGCGCTTTGCCGTGTAGTTCTGCAGGTAAGTTACCCAGTACGCGCTCAGTAACATCATCCACTTGTTCAGTTACATACAAACGCTCTTGCAGGCCTGCAGGTAGCTCTTTTGATAAATCAGCTGCTAAAAAACCTTTTTCAATTAAGTTGTTTTCTGGTGTGCTGTTATTTTGAATCGCGCCATAAGCACAGTGATGATTAGTTACCGCTAAGCCATTTGGTGACACAAATGACGCTGAACAATAGCCTAAACCAACCACTGCATTGAGTGGGTATTGGTTAAGATCTGCCACTTGTGATGCCGGTAATTCAATACCAACGCGGTCAAACTCGCTTTGTAATTGTTTTAATTGATGCGGTTGCCACTGCCCTTCATCAGCGTGCGCGCTACTTACAGCGACAACACCCATGAGTGCTAATGAAGTTGTAATAATATTTTTTTTAATCATGTTAATCCTAGTCAGTGCAAAGCACTATTCCATTGTTGCCTTAGAAAATCGCGCTAAGACTACCATAACCTTGATTGACTCAAGACATATTGCGATTAAATACAATTGGAGAGTAAAAATAGAGGGGAGAAAAAGCTCCTACCGTAAGAATGCAGTAAGCAGGAGCATTAGCTTCGATTCAATTATTAAGCATTGGCTTTTAAAAAGTCATAAAGTTCATCTTTAAGCACGGCGCGTTGTTGCTTTTTTTCATGCATATCCGCATCTTCAATCGGCGAGTTTTGCAATTCAAGCTCACGAATTTCTTTATCCATATCATCATAACGCTGCATGGTTTTCTTGAAATGAGCATCGTGTTTTGCAAGGCTGTGGATTAGTTCATTAAACTCAGGGAATTCATTCAATAACGAGTGTTTCTCACCTAACATGGGCAACTCCTTTGGCTAGAATTTCAGTTCAATTTCAATGTATCACCCTAACATACAGAGTCAATGTCGCAACCTTGTCCAAGATCAATAATACAGCGATTCATACAAGTTTCTGAAACTCATGGAGTAAGCAACAAAGAAGATGTAGTTCGCACAAAATTCTAAGAATTATTCCTAGACATAACCATTTGAATTAGAGATATAATCAAATTTGATGGAGGGAAACATGCGTATTGGTATTATTGAAGATCACCAACTAGTAAGGGATAGCTTTAAAAAGTTACTAGAACTACAACAGGAGTGGCAGGTAATTATTGAAGCCTGCACGGTTAGCGAGGCTAAACTTGCCGTTGAAATTGAACAACCTGATATTTTTATAGTTGATATTTCAATGCATGAAGGAGAAACTGGCCTAGCATTTTTAAGCTACGTAAATAGTTACTACCCTGAAATTAAAACAATTGTTGCCTCCATGTATGACTACGAGCCTTATGTAAGCAACGCTCTTAGCTTGGGCGCGCAAGGTTACGTCTCTAAACGTTCAGCATCAGAAGCCTTAATCGACGCTGTCAATTCTGTAATTAAGGGCGGCAGGTATATAAGTGAAGATGTGAAGTTTAACTATAAAGACCCTTCTAATAAACTCGCTTTACTAACACCAAGAGAAAAGGAAGCTTTACCTCTATTTGCAAAAGGGCTTAACGCAAAACAAGTGGCGCAACAGTTAGACATGATGCCTAAAACTGCTCATGTGCATAAGGCTAATATTTACCAAAAACTAAAAGTATCTAACTCGTTCGATTTACTCAAAATTGCAATAGATAATGGACTCATTGCGCTTGATGAACTGGCATAATTTCCCTTTCGTGAATGTATCTGTGAACCAAGCTTTTGCTGAGTTTACAAAACAAGCTCTAGTCGCTGTTATTTACTTTGTTACCTTATGCTTTTCTTCTTGGGTAAGTAATCATTTAGAAACGGTGGCGCAAAGTAGCGCCATATTCTTGCCTGCGGGAGTTAAGCTCGCTTTTTTTATTATCTTCCCAATTAGGTTTTGGCCAATTCTTTGGTTTAGCTCAAGGCTTTATGCTGCTTATATCGGCATGTTTTATAATGATGCTTGGCACTTCGATTTATTACATGGCTTTTGGCAAGAAGCTACCTACATGATAATAGTACACTGCTTTAAAGAAAGTCGTTGGCCACCCAAGATCGATGCTAATACCGGCATTATCTCAATCGTTTTGTTGGCTACTTCAACAGCCGCTATCAAGTGGTTTTTGTTTGCTAGTGCTTTTGAGTTCACTACATGGTTAGCTGGTAAGCAGTTATTACAATACCAACTCAATATGACCCTAGGTGATTTAACGGGGACACTACTCGTTGCGCCAATATTGCTAAGTATTAAGGCAAGCTATAAACATAAAATTACGCTAAACAACTATTTACTCGTAATTGCGCTGTTAGCCCTGACCATAGTTTACCTTGCAGCCTATATACATAGGCCTGACCTATATTCTCTGCTACGCTTGTTCTCTTTACTGCCAATTCTTTGGTTTTCTTATAAGTTTGCTACAACAGGTGCTATTTTGAGTGCTTTACTCAGCAATAGTCTAATCGTTGTACAGGCAGGCATCCAACAAGATGCAACGAATACTTATATAAGTCAGTTATTTATCTTAGCAAACTCAATTACTGGGCTTTTAATTGGTACTGCAACAAATGAACTCAAATTAAAAAACGCTGAATTACAACAAAGCAATGAACAACTTTCTCAATTACTTGCTAAAAACAAACAACTTGCAAAACGGATGGTTACAATCCAAGAAGACGAGCGCAAATATCTGTCTCAAGAATTACATGACGAATTAGGGCAAAATCTCACAGCGCTAAAAACAGATTTAGCAGTATTATCACTCTCACAACAAAACAGCAATAATTCAATCATTGCTACCCTTAGAGAAAATGCCAAAGCTATGTATGACTCTGTGTATCAAATTATGCATCATTTGAGACCGAGAGAGCTTGACGAGTTAGGCCTTGAACACGCTCTAAAAAATGGCAAATTAAAATCCCTATTAAATAAAGCTGATATCGAGTATCAAACGAACTTAGATATCAACAGTACCTTGGCTGATGAACACCAAACGGCTATTTACAGAATCTGCCAAGAAGCTGTTACCAATTGCATTAAACACAGCAGCGCCTCACAATTATTAGTTCAGTTGAGTGTAAATAAGCAAGCCATAGATCTCATAATTAAAGATAATGGTGAGCAAGTGCGTAACAACGCAGAATCTGGTGGCTATGGTCTTTTATTTATTGAAGAGCGAGTGCTTGCTTTAGGTGGTAAGTGTAGTTTTGACACGCAGGGTGGCTTCACTATTAAAGTATCTTTTTAACTTCATGTATTAGAGTTACGTAACCAACGTGATAAATATGCGATTTATCGTTTCTACTCGAATTGTTTATTAAAAACGCTACACTGGGTGCGTCAATTTAAAAACAACGAGAAAGATGAATGAAAGCGCAATTATCACTTTTGAGCTTAGCCTTGGTGACAAGCCTTGGTAGTGCACAGATTAGTGCGAAAGAAGCTCTGCAATTTAAAGACGTGTTTGATTTTAAATACGCAAAAGGCACCCAACTTTCTGAAGATGGCCAAATTCTTAGCTTTAGTGCCGACCCTTATCGCGGTAATGCACAAGGTCAGGTTTATACATTAAACAACAACACCCTACTAACTAGCGTTGAGCGCGGTACTCGCCCAACTATTAATAAAGCAGCAAACTGGGTGGCTTTTACTCAGGTACCAACCCTACTTGAAAAAGAAACCACCAAGAAAAAAGATGAGCTAAAGAACAACCTTGTTTTAGTGAATACTAAAAATGGTGAGCAACAAACCTTTAACGATGTAAAAGACTATGCACTATCGGATGATGGTGTATGGCTTGCTTACCGACTAGATAAGAAAGCAGATAAAAAAGCAGATAAAAAAGACAGCGAAGAAAAAGACGAAAACAGCAGCGAAATCAAGCCAGACAAAAAAGATAAAAGCTTTGATTTAGTGCTTGTTAACCTTCAAGATAAAACCACTCACACCCTAAACAACGTATTCAGCTATGCGATTAGCAGCACCGGTGAGCAGTTATTAGCAAGCCAAAGCTACAGTGATGGTGCCGACAACCAAGTTGTATTAGTTGCGCTTAATAATGACTTTAAAACTAGTGTGTTGATTGATGAGCCAGGCGTTGTGGCAAACAAAATTGCTTGGCAGCCAAACAGCAATACCGCAGCGCTGTTAATTGGCAATTATGTGAATGATGATACTCGTCGTCGTGACCACAGCTTACAGCTTTTACAAAATGGGGCGCTTTCAACTATTAATTCTGCAGATAGCAGCTGGACTATTGGCAAAACAGCATCGCTAAAATGGTCTGAAGATGGTGCTCGTTTATACTTTGAAAACCACCCTAAACTCGCTGCAAAAGTTGCCCTAAAAGAATACAAAGATGAAGCCTCTTTATATGATTTCGATACCATTCGCGACCAAAAGGGCCTTAACGTTTGGCACAACAAAGACGCTGAAATTAAGCCTCGCGAAGAGCAGCAATGGAACAAAGCGAATAAGCTTCGTCATTACCAAGCGGTATATCATGTAAATGGTCAGCACGTTGTGCAGTTGAGCACACCGAACATGCCAGAGGTTTCGCTTAATACTCATCGCGAAGCGCTATTAGGCTATTCAGACCGACCTTACCTAGAACGTATTATGTATGGCGGCTTTTACGCAGATTACTTCAGTGTTGATGTTAAAACTGGTAAACAAACTGCTATCGTCAGCGACTATCCGTTTAGACCAAGCCTTGCGCCAAATGGTCAATTTGCAGCATTTTTCCAAGACAGCCAAGTACAGCTTAAAGATTTAGGTAACAACAAGGTTTCAACCTTATCTAAAGCAATTAACGCTATTTTTGCTGATGATAAACATGACTACCCATCACCTCAGCCGGGTTATGGTTTTGCAGGCTGGTTAAACGACAGCAGCCAAGTACTGGTTTACAGTAAATTTGATATTTGGGCTTTTGATGTCGCAACACAAAAGGCAACGCGCCTAACTCAAGGTAAAGAAAGCAATACCCAATATCGTGTTATTAAACTAGATAAAGACCAAGTGGGCTTTGCCAAAGACGAAACATTATTACTAAGCGCAACCAACCTGCAAGATAAGCAAACTGAAATTGCAAAACTTGATTTAACAAGCAATAAGGTAAGCAAAGTACTTTCGGGTAAAAAGCGCTATGATGTGGTGAAAAAGGCGAAAAGTGCCGACAAATACCTATTTACTGCACAAACATACCAGCAATTCCCTGATTACTACCAAACTGATTTTAGCTTCAAAAAGCCACAACGTGTTACCAACCTAAACCCACAAATTAGCAACTTTGCATGGGGCGAAAAACCAGAGCTTATTAGCTACAAAGGGTTTGATGGTGAAGACTTACAAGGCGTATTGATCAAACCTGCGGGCTACAAAAAAGGCGATAAGGTTCCAGTGGTTGTGTACTTCTACCGCTATATGAGCCAACGCATGTATGACTTCCCGAAAATGGAATTAAATCATCGTCCTAACTTCCCGATGTTTACTTCAAATGGTTATGCGATTTTCTTACCTGATATCCGTTTTGAAATTGGTCATCCGGGTAAATCGTCAACCCAAACGATGATCAACGCCACTCAAAAGTTGATTGATTTAGGCATTGCTGATCCAAATAAAATTGGTTTACAAGGTCACTCATGGGCAGGCTACCAAAGTGCCTTTATGATCACGCAGACAGATATGTTTAAGGCGGTTGTATCGGGTGCGCCAGTATCTAACATGACCAGTGCATACAGCGGTATTCGCTTAAAATCAGGTCTTGCTCGTCAGTTCCAATACGAAACAGGGCAAAGCCGCATTGGTAAAACGTTATTCGAAGCGCCAGAGCTATACATCGAAAACTCACCGGTGTTCTTCGCTGATAAAGTGAATACCCCAATTCTGATTATGTTTGGCGACAAAGATGATGCTGTGCCATGGCACGAAGGTGTTCAATACTACCTAGCACTTCGTCGTGCGGGTAAAGATGCCACCTTCTTACAATACGAAGGTGAACCACATCACCTGAAGAAATTCCCTAACCAAGTGGATTTCTCAGTACGCATGATGGAATATTTTGATCACTACTTAAAAGGCAAACCAGCCGCTGAGTGGATCAAAAACGGCGTACCCTTTATTGA
Source organism: Pseudoalteromonas sp. DY56-GL22 (assembly GCF_041414715.1). Lineage (NCBI taxonomy): Bacteria > Pseudomonadati > Pseudomonadota > Gammaproteobacteria > Alteromonadales > Pseudoalteromonadaceae > Pseudoalteromonas > Pseudoalteromonas sp. DY56-GL22. The sequence continues at coordinate 432,776 of NZ_JANHZR010000003.1, forward strand.
AGAATAAGCAACAAGCTGAATTTAAGCTTACTGCACACCTCCCCTAGAGCCAGCATTTTCGCTGGCTTTGTTCTATAAAATCAATTAAACCATCTGTTTTTTCGATTTTATCAATCGATTTAAACCCCAGTTTGTAAGTGGAAAGTTAACATGAACAAATCTATATTTCACCCAACTTCTAACTGGAGACTACACAATGTTTAAAAAATCAACGTCAGCTTTGTCTAAAGTAGCTGTTGCGGTATCACTGTTGGTGGCAACAGGCGTACAAGCTACAAACGACATCAAATCAAACCAATTCTGGTGGCCAGAGCAATTAGATCTTAGCCAACTTCGTGCCCATGGTGCAGAGTCTGATCCTATGGGTCCTTACTTTGATTACAAAAAAGAATTCTTAAAGTTAGACCTAAACGCAGTGAAAGCTGATATTGAGAAAGTATTGACTGATTCTCAAGATTGGTGGCCTGCTGACTACGGTCACTATGGTCCATTCTTCATCCGTATGGCGTGGCACGCATCAGGTACTTACCGTACGTTTGATGGTCGTGGTGGCGCAGGCGGTGGTCAACAACGTTTCGACCCGCTAAATAGCTGGCCTGATAACGCAAACCTTGATAAGGCACGTCGTTTACTTTGGCCTATAAAACAAAAATACGGTCGCAGCATTTCTTGGGCTGACTTGATGGCGTTAACAGGTAACGTTGCGCTTGAATCAATGGGCTTCAAAACCTTTGGTTATGCCGGTGGTCGTGAAGACGATTGGGAACCAGATTACGTATACTGGGGCCCTGAAGGCAAAATGTTAACTGACGAACGTCGTGACAAAAAAGGCAAACTTAAAGGCCCATTAGCGGCAGTTGAGATGGGCTTAATCTATGTAAACCCAGAAGGCCCTCACGGTAACCCTGATCCACTACTTGCAGCAGACGACATCCGTTTATCATTCGGCCGCATGGCAATGAACGATGAAGAAATCGTTGCACTAATCGCCGGTGGTCACAGCTTTGGTAAAGCACACGGTGCGAAAAAAGCGACCTGCTTAGACAAAGAGCCTGCAGCAGCCGGTATCGAAGAGCAAGGTTTAGGTTGGAAAAACAAATGTGGTAAAGGTCACTCAGAAGACACCATCACTTCAGGTCTTGAAGGTGCATGGACAGTGACACCAACACGCTGGTCAATCAACTACCTACAAAACTTATTTGCTTTTGAATGGGTTAAAACTAAGAGCCCTGCAGGTGCGACTCAATGGATCCCTGAAAATGGTCAAGCGTCTAACCTAGTGCCAGATGCACACATTAAAGGTAAGCGTCATGCGCCTATCATGTTCACAACTGATATCGCGTTAAAAGCAGATCCTGAGTTTCGTAAGATTTCAGAGCGTTTCTTAAACGACCCGAAAGAGTTCGAACTGGCATTTGCTAAAGCATGGTTCAAACTAAACCACCGCGATATGGGCCCACGTGCTCGTTACCTAGGTGACTTAGTGCCAGAAGAAGTATTAATTTGGCAAGACTACATCCCTGCGGTTGACCACAAACTAGTTGATAGCAAAGATATCGCGTCACTTAAAGCTAGCATCTTAGATTCAGGTTTATCTGTATCTGAACTAGTGCGTGTTGCTTGGGCATCAGCAGCAAGCTACCGCGACACAGATATGCGTGGTGGTGCAAACGGTGCACGTATTCGCTTTGCTCCGCAAAAAGATTGGCCGGTAAACAACCCGAAAGAAGTAGCTAAAGTACTTAGCAAACTTGAGAAAATCCAAACTAAGTTCAACAAAAAAGCATCTGGCGGTAAAGAAATTTCACTTGCAGATATGATTGTTCTTGGTGGTGCGGCTGCAATCGAAAAAGCAGCAAGCGACGCGGGTTTCTCTATCGCAGTACCATTCAAGCCAGGTCGTATGGACGCGTCATTAGAAATGACTGACGTTGAATCATTCGAAGTACTTGAGCCAACAGCTGATGCGTTCCGTAACTACTACAGCTCAGCATGGAAATCACCGGCTGAAATGTTAGTTGAACGTGCTGATTTACTAAGCTTATCAGTACCAGAAATGACTGCACTACTAGGTGGTATGCGTGCCCTTAACGCGAATACTGACCAAACTAAACACGGTGTATTCACGAAAAAACCTGGCACATTAAGCAACGATTTCTTCGTTAACCTATTAGATATGTCAACGAAGTGGTCTAAGTCTTCTGAAGAAGGTGTTTACGAAGGCCGTGACCGTCAATCAGGCAAACTTAAGTGGACAGCAACACCAGTAGATTTAATCTTCGGTTCAAACTCAGAGCTACGTTCAATTGCTGAAGTGTATGCCTCTGACGATGCTAAACAGAAGTTCGTTGATGACTTCGTAGCAGCATGGACAAAAGTTATGACGCTAGATCGCTTCGACCTACGTTAACCCTATATCAATCGTGTTAAGTCGATTGGTATCATATTTTCGCAACCAACAAAGCCGCTAAGTTAGCGGCTTTTTTATTTCAAATCGAGTTATCAGAGCACTTCGAGATTTACAGGCACTCGAGTTCAGCTCATTACTCAATAGCATGAAGCCACCGTAACATTAGATGTTAGCTATAAGTTCGATAATGTTGGTTGCTATTTATGGTGGCAAGTCTAAGTGCTAGGTTTTAGGTGCAAATATAAGATATCCAGTAACTTCTTTGAGTCGCTGTTTTTTGAAAACAAACCCAGATTCCTGTTAGAAAATATTTGGATTCAAACTAAGGTAGAATCCTCTTAATTTTTAATCATCAATAAGATCGTAAGATAATTCTGCTTTCTTAACCTCAAGTTCCAACTCTTTTGTATATGGCAGCCTTACAGTATTTCCCACAAGAATTTCATTCACAGTGGTCTTTGCCTCTGCAATCGTCATTTTCAACTCTCGACGCAATACCTTATTAAAAGATATTTTTCTAAAGCCCGTGGACCACTTCGTAATTTCAATAATCATTTTCTTCAAGCTTTATACTTACTGATCTAGGTGTTTACATACACATGGGCTTTTGCTTTTTGCCACTACCTCGCCCATGGCGTCAGAAAATAATTTAGCTTAACCCCAATAGTTTTATTTAACTACTTATCACCTATCATATGCATGAAAAATAAATGGGTAACCTTATAGTTGTCTAGTTTAGGGGCTAGGGGCTAGGAGCTAGGTGCAAATATAAGATATCGAGTTTCTTCTTTGAGTCACTGTTTATTAAGAACGAAACCCTAGAGTGCGAAGCTCTGAATTAAAAAGATATTATCTATTCGTCGTTTGCTACTTCTTCATCAAACCAAACCTGTTCTTGCTCTCCACCCAGCATGAATCGATAACCAGGTGGCAAAGCCATATAAATAGCTACTTCAGGTCTATATTTTACAATATGAGTAAAGTGAACCGTTTTTAAACTCGAAATATCTCCATTATATTCGTCAGTGGTTAACCACCAACCGCTCATATGGTCCGGTGAAGGGTAACGAACTCCTTCTAAAGGCAGCCCCTCATATACACCGTCAGATATTACTACCATTTGCTCCTCGTCAACTGGTGTATATTGTGCACTATAGTGTTCACAACACTTCTGTTGAACTTCTAGCAGATGAGTTATTCCTTTCATCTTAAATTGGATACCACACAATTAATTAATCTATCGAGAATATCATCAAAGTTGAAAACAACAAAAAACCCCCGCGAGTGTGAAGCTTAGAATTCAAACTATGTCGTCAAATATTTAATAAAGACTCATCAAACCAAACATCAACATAATCTCCTGCGATTAAAAACCTATAACCCGGAGGTAGCGCAAGAAATTTTTTGATATCAGGACACCACTCACCTAAATGAGCAACATGAAGAGGAACGAAAAAATCAGGTTCTTCAGAAAACTCTTCTCCACCCCAAATGTACCAACCTGTTGTATCTCCTTCAGGGGAGTGTCTTAGTCCATTAATAGGAATAACCCCTTGCTTGACGTTACGAGAAATCCCAACTTTCATATATTCGGGAGATGATACAAAGTCAGCATTAAATTCATTACAGACCAATCTTTGAGTTTTTGTAATTTCAGTCATTATAAATCATGCTCCTTTTACTGCGCTTCAAACACATGGGAGCAGGTTTTGCTTTTTGTCACTACCTCACCCATGCCAGCAAGCGGTTCTTTTCATTGAGCAGCTTAGCCAGTCTTGAAAACAAAATCCAAGCCACCACAGCTAGAAAAAACAAAGCCCCGCTAGTGCGAGGCTTTGGATTTAAATCTCTGATCAACCTAATGAAGCTAAAAGTTCATCATATTTAGATAGAACAGATCTAAAATCATTAGGATTTACAATTTTATCTAGTTTCTCTTTTATCACAGGGATATCCTCTTCTCGGATTCCCTCTGCTAATAAGTTTAAAATAGCGCACCTATCTCGATAATCTCTGGAATCAGAATAGCAAACTAATAGGTTCCCAATTGAGTATGTTGGATCAAGTTTATATAACGCATAGTGAATACTTAAAACTGTTCCACTCTTAAGCTGCTTATCTTTTAACTTATTAATCAAAAGTTTAATAACTTTTTCATTTTTAGAATTTAGCTCAGCTAGACTAATTACACATGAATCAACGACATAATGGCTTGGGTCATCTAATAATTCGCAAATCTTTTCTAAATTATCAAGTAAATCAAGTTCAGCGAGAAATTCTATACAATCAGATCGAATAAGTTCATCGCTATCTAATAATCCTCTGTTAAAAATATTTTTAATTTCTTCGGTATACTCAAAGCATGCCAATTTAGAAAATGATCTTTGTCTTATTTCACTATCATCAGATAATACACCTTTTTTAAGCTTATCAAATGATTGTGGGGTTTCATCACTAATAACTTCTATATCATCCATATAAACGTTCAGCATATTAGTCATATCATTTTACTCCAGAGCTCATAGTGTCAGGTCTTTCTTTTTGCCACTACCTCGCCCATGGCATCAGAAAATAATTTAGCTTAACCCCAATGGTTTTATTTAACTACTTGTTACCAATCATATGCATGAAAAATAAATGGGTAACCAAATAGTTGTCTAGTTTAGTTACTAGTTACTAGTTACTAGTTACTAGGTGCTAGGTGCTAGGTGCTAGGTGCTAGGTGCTAGGTGCTAGGTGCTACCAGCATAGTTCGACTTTTTATGAATGCGATAGATTTTATTCAGCGCACTTATCATCACTGACTCGTATGAAGCTAAGCTCTTCGTTAATCTGCTGCTTTAGAGAATCATTGGAGACTTTTTGTATATTAGTCCTAAGCATTTCTAGTGCGTAATCACCTTCAACAAGCAAAAGAGAGCTTAATGCAGAAGATCCAACAAAGTTATTTTGATTGTTAATCAATAGCTCAATCAACATATCAACATCTTCACGTTCGCCTAATAACCCGAGCCCACTGATTGCAGAATCCTTTAAAACATTCTCATCCGAGTTAATCATTTCAATGATGTACTTACGAGCACGGCTTTTATTCACGTTAGCATCAAAGCATCTATTCTTAAGGTTTAACCTCCACATTAAAGAAGATAAGCGAATTAAGTTGTCATTTAGCAAGTGCTTTTGACTCGTATTATTCCAAATATCATTCAAAACCGTATTGTATATTTCTGGATTAAACCCTCTACTAGACCAACCGATTGATATTAAGTTTGCAACAGAAAATACAGCAGCCCCATAACGTGTATCCCAGTAAGAACCAAGCTCTATATTTTGCACTGAGGTATCTGCTTTCAATATCGCTTTTTCCAAATCTGATTGCCACTGCCAACTAACATCGTCGGCATGCGAATGACATGTAATCACCAGTAGAAAACAAAGTAATAAGTAAGCTTTAAAGCTGTTCATAGAATAATAAACTCGTTTCTGAGGTATCAACCGGAGTAATAAATTCATCTTCATATTCTGGATAAAATATATATACTTTATTCATCTATTACTCCATTAATAACAGCCACGCGCTATAGCAGGACCTACAAGCAAGTGCTAACCTAGCAACTAGCAGGACCTACAAGCAAGTGCTAACCTAGCAACTAGCAGCTAGAAACTTAAATCAACAATACTGCCCTGCTGCAAAGCCGCAGCTCCAGGCGTATTGGAAGTTGTAGCCGCCTAGCCAGCCGGTGACGTCAGTGACTTCGCCGATGAAATAAAGGCCCGGTGACTTTTTCGCTTCGAAGGTTTTTGAGCTTAATTCGTCGGTGTCTACACCGCCAAGCGTTACTTCGGCTGTTCTATAACCCTCTGTGCCGTTGGGTTTAATTTGCCAATTGTGAATGTAGTCATGTAATGCGTCGATTTGCGCATGGCTTAGTTGGTTTACATTGCAATCTGGGATCGCTTTCGTGTCGTGCAGCATTTCAACAAAACGTTTTGGTAAAATTGTCGCAAGGGTATTTTTTAGTGACTTTTGCCCTTGGCTTTGACGCCAAAGCTCAAGCTGCTGCTTTAAATCGAGCTCGGGTAACAAGTTGATGTACACAGTTTGCCCTGCACGCCAAAAAGAGCTGATTTGTAAAATAGCTGGGCCCGAAAGGCCACGATGTGTAAACAAGATGTTTTCTTTAAACTGGGTGCCATCTTCACTGGTAACCAGACAAGGAATGCTGATCCCCGATAACCCATCAAAGCGATCTTTATCATGCTGGTGCAACGTAAATGGCACTAATGCCGCCATGGTTGGTAGCACTGCTAAACCAAATTGCTCTGCAATTTTATACCCAATTGGTGATGCACCGAGCTTAGGCATGGTTAGTCCACCCGATGCGACAACTAACGACTCGCATTGATAGCTATCTTGCTCGGTAATAACTTCATAACCCGCATCGGTTTTTGTCACGCTGAGTACTTCGTTACGCAGCGCTATGTTAACACCTGCCCACTCACACTCAGTTAAAAGAATGTCGACGATATCTTGAGCGCTGTTATCACAAAATAGCTGACCCAGCGTTTTATGGTGATAAGCCAAGCCGTGACGGTCCACCAGCTCTATAAAGTCATGTTGGGTATAACGGCTTAAACACGATTTTACAAAGTGAGGATTGCCACATAAGTAGTTGTCTGGGCTTGCGTTTTCATTGGTGAAGTTACAACGCCCGCCGCCGCTGATTAATATTTTACGGCCCGGCTTTTTGCCCATATCAAGCACAGTAACATTGCGACCACGGTAGCCTGCTTGTGCAGCGCACATCAAACCTGCGGCGCCGGCACCAATCACAATTACATCTACTTGGGTCATTACTCATACTCGCTAAAAAAATTTAGCTGATTATAACAAGTTATTGTCGTCGCTGTGTTAACTCAGAGATGTTTTTACAAAAAAGATAAAACCAAAAAACGAAATAAAGCAAAAACTCAAAACCATAAAATTATAACTTTATTATGAGAAAACAACCAAAAAGCACCACAAAAAGACTGATTTAGACGTCTATACATTTAGTTATAACCAAAATAGAGACAACCATAATAAAACGATATTTTAACTAAATTAACATATATTTTACCTTTGTCCCCCTTCACGAAAAACATCGTGGAGATTTACATAACAATCTAGGGATCATTATGACAACTAACAACAACTTGAAGAAATGCGCAATTGCACTGAGCTTGACTGCGTTGTTTGGAACAACAGCAGCTATGGCTACTCCAGATCAACTTATGTCACCATCTATGCAGGAAACTGCAGCTAAATTACAAGGCCAAGAAGGCTTTGGTACTCAATTTATCATCAAGTATAAAAACAATAGTGATGAAATGATGACCATGTCGGCAGCAGAACAAACGCCGACTATGATGAACAAAAAAGCAAAAGGCTTTATTAAAAACTTCAGCAGCAAAAAAGGTAAAGTAAAAGCACAATACGTTCGTGCAATGGCGATGAGTAATCACCACGTAATGCGTGCTGATAAAAAACTATCAGCTGAAGAAACCCAAGAATTTATGCAAGAAATGGTCGCTTCTGGTAACGTTGAATACATCGAAATCGACCAAATGTTAAAGCCGTTTGCGACGCCTAACGACCCTCGTTATGACGACCAATGGCACTACTACGAGCAAGCGGGCGGTCTTAACCTTCCTACTGCTTGGGATACAGCAACGGGTAGCGGTGTCGTTGTAGCGGTACTTGATACTGGTTACCGCCCTCATATTGATTTAAATGCTAACATTCTTCAAGGCTATGACATGATCTCTAACGTGTCTGTAGCGAACGACGGCGGTGGTCGTGATAGCGATGCACGCGATCCGGGTGATGCAATCAGCGCTAACGAATGTGGTTACACACACAGTGCACAAAGCTCAAGCTGGCACGGTACACACGTTGCGGGTACTGTTGCAGCAGTCACTAATAACGGTGAAGGTGTTGCTGGTGTTGCTTACAATTCAAAAGTAGTGCCAGTGCGTGTACTTGGTAAATGTGGTGGTTTAACTTCTGATATCGCTGACGGCATCATCTGGGCATCGGGTGGTTCAGTTTCTGGCGTACCAGCAAATGCTAACCCTGCTGATGTTATTAACATGAGTTTAGGTGGTAGCGGTTCATGTAGCTCAACAACGCAAAATGCAATCAATCAAGCGCGTAACAACGGTTCTGTAATTGTAATCGCTGCAGGTAACGACAACGATAACTCTGCAAACTACAACCCTGGTAACTGTAATGGTGTTGTAAACGTTGCATCTGTTGGTCGTAACGGTGGTCGTGCATACTACTCAAACTACGGTAGCAACATTGACGTTGCAGCACCGGGTGGCGCGCAAAGCTTTGCGAATGACTCTGAAGGTGTGTTATCTACTCACAACTCAGGCTCTTCAAGCCCTAGCAGTGATTCATACCACTACTCACAAGGTACATCGATGGCAGCTCCACATGTTGCGGGTGTCGCAGCATTAATCAAACAAGTTAAGCCATCAGCAACACCTGATGAAATCGAAAGTATCTTAAAATCGACAACTCGTTCTTTCCCAGCAACATGTACTAGCTGTGGTACAGGTATTGTTGATGCGGCAGCCGCGGTTGCAGCAGCCTCAGGTGCAACACCGCCACCACCAACGGGTAACGTATTAGAAGATGGTCAAGCACTAACTGGTTTAAGTGGCTCTGCTAGCAGCCAAACTTTCTATACAATGGAAGTGCCAACAGGTGCGACTAACGTAACCTTCACAATGAGTGGCGGTTCAGGCGATGCTGACCTTTACGTTCGTGCAGGTAGCGCACCAACAACATCAACCTATGATTGTCGCCCGTATAAAGGCGGTAACAACGAAGTCTGTTCTATCGATAACCCAACAGCAGGTACTTACCATGTAATGCTGAATGGTTACTCTGCATACTCAGGTGTTAGCCTAGTAGGTGATTTAACAACTTCTGGCGGTGGTTCAGGCTCAGGTTCACCACAAGCAGGTGGTGGCACAGTAACAGATATCTCTGCAAGTGCAGGCCAATGGAAGCATTACACTATTGATGTTCCTGCCGGTATGGCAAGCTTTACAGTAACGACATCAGGCGGTACTGGCGATTCAGACTTATTCGTTAAGTTTGGTAGCCAACCAACATCATCAAGCTATGATTGTCGCCCTTACAAAAACGGTAACGCAGAAACTTGTACGTTCAGTAATCCACAAGCAGGTACTTGGCACTTAAGCTTAAATGCTTACCGTACTTTCTCGGGTGTTACACTGGATGCGCAATATCAACCTTAATAGTTGATCTCCTAAGTCACCCCCAGGGACTTTCAGCCGGACTTACGTCCGGCTTTTTTGTATTTATGAATTGCTATTAAAGCTTTTCTAGCACAGCTTCAGCGCGGCTTACTACAAACTCTTTGTCTTGTTCAACAAACAGCCCTGTTACAGTTTGGTTTTCAACGATTATTGCATAACGTTTAGAACGTATACCACCAAAACCAGCTGTGTCTTTATCTAAACCAAGTGCTTTGGTAAAACTTGCATCACCATCTGCTAACATACGAATATGCTCAGCGTTATGAGCTTCACCCCATGCTTTCATTACAAATGCATCGTTCACCGATACACAGTAGATTGCATCAACGCCTTTAGCAGTAATTTTATCGGCCAGGGTAATAAACTCAGGTAAGTGAGCATTAGAACATGTTGGTGTAAATGCACCCGGCACGGCAAACAACACTACTTTTTTATCTGCAAATAATGCCTCTGTTGTTAAGGTTTGCATGCCTTCGCTAGTTAATTCACTAAGGGTTGCTGTAGGTATAGTGTGGCCTTGTTCGATCATCGTAATTCCTTGAAAGAAAATAAGAGTACAGAGTATATACCTAAAAAATTGAATACAGCATGATTTTAAGGACAAACAACGTAAACCATTGCTCGCCCTTTGGAGGGTTATAAACCTAAGCTGGCTTTAATGGTATGCATTTGCTCTTGTAGGCGATGCTGAATATCACTAACCAGAGAGTTTGATTCGCTTACCTGCCCTTTCATGCTTTGCATTGATTGACTGAAGTTTTCTAGTAAGGCGTTTTGCTGTTTAGCCAGCTCCATAGCATCAAATGCGACCTTATTTGCATCTTGCGCGTTGCCAGCTACGCCTTCGGAGTTACGTTTAAGTTCTTGGGCATTTTGTGTTTGTAGCTCGGCATCATTAGCCAGTGCGCTAATTTGCTCCGATACCATGGTGGAGTTTTCACTTAAGCGGTTTAACTGATTGTTAATATCATCAAGTGAACCCTGCGTTTGTCTGGCAAGTTTTCGTACTTCGTCAGCGACCACCGCAAAGCCTCGGCCATGATCACCTGCACGCGCCGATTCAATCGCTGCATTCAGTGCTAATAAGTTTGTTTGCTCAGCAATATTTTTGATCACCTCAATAACTTGGCCCACATCATCAACGCCTTTTAATAGCTCTTTTAAGCTATCTAGGCCTTGTTCAACGCGTTCTTCAGTACGAGAGCTTGCGGTTAACATGCTATCTGCAAAGCCTAGGCTCTGCTCCATCGCACCAAAGGTTTGTTTGGCGTTATCAGCAACTTGACCATTGATGTTATTGACCTGTTCACCAATGTCTTGAATATCAGTAAGTAAACTTTGGTTTTGTTCAACCTGAGAGTGGCTAGCATCAGTTTGCTGGGCAATCGTATGTAAGTGCTCGCTCATCTCTAGCATAAAGTCATTAATAACCTTAAGCATTTGTGCTCGTTCTTCTGCCTCACCACGCTGGCGCTCAATCAATTGATTAAAGTAATGGGCAATTTCACCGACTTCAGTTTTCGGATTTTTACTCTCAATGTTTTTAAGCTCATTACTCTCAATTAAGAAAGCAAAGCCATCACGCAATTGACGCAGCGGGTTAAGCACTTGGTTACGCTGTACGAAATACACACCCGCTGCTAAAACCACCAGCATGCCAATGGCTACACAAAACACGATAAACACTTGCTGCTTAAGGTCGCTCTGTTCATCTTTTAGCTTTTGCTCTGCACCGAGCACCGTTGTAGACAAGGCGCCTATTTGCTCGCGCAATGCTTGCATGCCGGTTTGACGCTGCTCTGCTTGCTCAAGAGTGGATGCTAAATCACGTGGGAAGCGTTTGGGCCAGCTACTTAACTCAGCTTTTATGTCACCGGCCAAATCTTCTGCTTCTTCGCCAAAAAATAAAGCGTCTTCATCCACTTCGCTCATTACACCTAAATTTTCGAGTTTATCGATTTTAGCCCCAAGCGCATTTAGGTTTTCAACACTTTGATTGAGGCTGTTTTTAGTGTCTTGATCAAAGTTGATCACTAACTTATAAGTGTACAAAGCAAGTGAAGTGACTTCGCTGTAGTAGTCAGCAGCTAGTTGGTAATACTCAAGTGCAAGCGCTGTTTGCGGCTCGGCTTTACTTGCATAGCCAATTAATGATGAAGCTGAACCTGCCATTTGTCTTAACGAGTTATCAAGCAGCGCCATTTCGTTACCCGATAGCTTACCTAAAGCGCGGTACTTACCATTGATGTCTTTATCGAGCGCTGTTAGCTGGCTATTAAGCTGACTTGCAAGATCACTAGGCAACTTAGTTAAATGCAGCTTTTTAACATCACTTATCAGCGTAGAAGCTTTATTTAAGTGTTGGCTGTCACCTTGTTCTAAATAATCATCAAGGTAGCTTTTTAAATCAATAATGATGGTGTTTTTTAGCTTGTTATAAGCGTTATCTTGTTGCTCTAAACCAAATAAGGTTTGACTTGCCCAAAACAGAGTGGCTGCTAATAAAATACTAGCGAGAGTAAGTAAAACGGCCAATAGCCGAGTAAATGATGACACGCGCATAAACGATATTCCCAAGTAACGTTGCGCGCGTAGAATATTAACCTTTTATGACAATATGATGAAATGCCACCATAAACAACTACACGAAAAAACCAGATACATCCAAAAACATTAGATTTAAACCATTGCCGCTTTTACATATACATCAAAGCGGTTCTTTTTGGTTTTGATTTGCATACTCGGGGTTTTGTCATTTAAAAATGGCGCGTAATCAGGGCGCTTCACAACCACTCGCTTACTAGCAAGCGGATAAGCAAACTCTAATAGATCATCGGCATCGCTATCTGAGCCCACAAGCTCTTGGAATACTCGCATTTCTTTTTTAACGAGGGCTGATTTTTCACGATGAGGAAACATAGGATCTAAGTACACAACATCAGGAGTATCACTACACTGCGCCAGTAACGTATGACTAGAGCCAAACACTAAGCTCATGTTTTCTTTCATCCAAGGGCCAATTTCTGCATCGTTATAGGCGCGTTCTAGGCCATCAAATAATAGCGCAGCAACTACTGGATGGCGCTCATGTAAAATCACTTTACAGCCTAGTGATGCCAGTACAAAGCCATCACGACCAAGGCCTGCGGTGGCATCAAGAACCACTGGTGTGGCACCTTTATTTAACCCTACAGCCTTTGCTATAGCTTGCCCTTTACCTCCACCAAACTTACGGCGGTGAGCAGCAGCACCCGTTACAAAATCAACATGGATTGCACCTAGCTTAGGTTCGTCCTTTTTTTTCAAGCTAAGACCTTGGTCGTCATAATGAAGCGAAAAGCCCGCATTCTGCTCAGCCCACTTAGCTAAACCAAAACGCAACTCTATTGCATCTAAATAAGGGCGCATTTCTTTAAAAGGACAATGAATTACCACACAAAACTCCGAGCTATATTAATCGGCGTCAGTATAGCATGGCTTAAAATAGCTCGATATCCGTTTGTGAAGTGACATCTTCAGTGTGACTAGGCTCTGCCATTTTTTGCAAACTGGCGAGAAGATCACTACGCGCTTCAATAATGTGTTTTAACTGATATTTTATAAACGCTAAATCATCATTGAGCGAAGAAAATAATAACTTAGTCTGCTCTAATTGCTGTAGATGAAAAGTTACTTCATCACTACTCGACAAATTGCTTTGTGCGACTGACTTATTTAACTCATCCAATTGCGCAGCTAGTTTTTCAACCGCTCGTTCGCGTGAATCACTGTTTTGATACATTTGTTGAGATAGTTCATTAAAGGCATTCCCAATTTGCTGTGCCTGAGTCAGTGCCCGCTCATTAATTTCCATATCTTGAACTTTTGCGTTTGTGACTTCGAGGATGTGCGGGAATAAATCTTTATAACGACCATAAAGTTGGGCATCATCAAGTGGCATGTTTTTAACTAACATTGACACTTTAGGGTAATTAATAATGGTGCGGTGGCTAAAATCAACAAAGCGATTCGCATCACGATGTTTTTCTAGTAACTCCTGCTCTAAAGGACATACTCCACCTTCGGCACAGCAAAACACGCCAACATCGTGATACCAAAACGCCAGCACGACATCAAGCTCCATCGGGTTAAAAAACTCAAACATATGCTCAGATAACGCTTTGATATCATGCGCATGATAAGTCTGCCCAACGTAGCGCATGATGCGTCCCATATCACCTGAATCTGTCATCGCTATTTCGGCGGTTATTTGCGCTCGTTCAACGTCACTGGTTAATTTTTTTGAATGCTGGCGGTACTGATATAACACACGAATTCGTGCCATCAGCTCTTCAGCATTGAATGGTTTTACAATGTAATCAGCTGCACCTGCGTTATAGCCTTTTACACGGTCTGGTAAGTCCGCTTTACCCGATAAAAACATCACAGGAATATCTTTAGTTTGCGGGTTAGCTTTTAATTCGTTACACACCTCGTACCCTGATTTAGCAGGCATTTCAACATCAAGTAAAATAATGTCTGGGCTGTACTTTATCGCCTGTCTTAATCCTTCTTCACCATTTTTAGCATGGATCAACGTGCAAAAGCCCGATAGTGATTCTTCAATCACATGATGGACATACTTATCATCATCAATGGCTAATACAAGTTTTGACATACTTAATTCCTGCAACTGTTTTTAAAAAGAATAGTACGCAAGATTGAATTTGCTAAGAATTATTAATAAAAAAGCGCCCTACGGCGCTTTAGTTTAAGTAATGTGTATTATGCTGCAATACCACTATGTCTTAGTAGTGCATCAACTTGTGGTTCGCGTCCGCGGAACTTTTTAAATAGCTCCATAGGCTCTTCGCTACCCCCTTTTTCTAAAATGTTCTTTAAGAAAGCTTCGCCCGTTGCTGGGTTAAAAATGCCTTCTTCTTCAAATTTAGAAAACGCATCGGCCGAGAGTACTTCAGCCCATTTATAAGAGTAATAACCTGCGCTATAACCGCCTGCAAAAATATGGCTAAAGCCATGCTGGAAACGATTAAACGCTGGCGCTTTAACAACAGCCGTTTTACTGCGTACCTCATCAAGTGTTGCTTGAATATGACATGGCTCACCCGCTTTGTAAGTATGGTGAATAGTAAAATCAAACAACGAGAACTCAAGCTGACGCAGCATTTGCATACCTGATTGGAAGTTCTTCGCCGCAAGGAGTTTATCTAGTAACTCTTTTGGTAATGGCTCATCTGTTTCGTAATGACCCGAAATAAAGCTCAGCGCTTCTTCTTCGTAACACCAGTTTTCAAGAAACTGACTTGGTAACTCAACCGCGTCCCATGCAACACCGTTAATACCAGCAACTGGCGCTGCATCAACTTGTGTCAACATATGGTGAATACCATGACCAAACTCATGGAATAACGTAGTCACTTCGTTATGCGTAAACAAAGCCGGCTTATCACCCACTGCTTTATTAAAGTTACACACTAAGTACGCAACTGGGGTTTGTAATTCGCCGTTTGCACGTACTTTTCGACCCATGCAGTCATCCATCCAAGCACCGCCACGCTTGCGATCGCGGGCATATAAATCTAGATAAAAGCGACCACGTAACGTGTTGCTGTTATCGTAAATTTCGAAGAAACGTACATCAGGGTGGTAAGTATCAAACTCTGTCACTTCTTTAACGCTAATACCAAATAAACGATTAACGGTAGTGAATAAGCCACTTAGAACTTTATTGGCAGGAAAATATGGGCGCAATACTTCATCAGAAATCGCGTACTTCTCTTGCTTGAGCTTTTCGCCGTAGTAAGCGTAGTCCCACGCAGCCTGTTCAGTCACACCGTGCTTATCTTTTGCGTAAGCTGTTAGCTCAGCAAGCTCTTGCTCAGCTTGTGGCTTAGACTTAGCAGCTAAATCTTCTAAGAATGAGAAAACTTGCTCTGGCGTTTCTGCCATTTTAGTCGCCAATGACATATCAGCGTAGCTGTTAAAACCAAGTAACTCGGCAAGTTCATGACGCAGGGCAAGCTCTTCGCTCATAATAGCTGAGTTATCAAATTCACCAGCGTTAGGGCCTTGATCAGAGGCACGCGTCACAAACGCAGTGTAAAACTCTTCACGTAACTCGCGGTTATCAGCATAAGTCATGATTGGTAAGTAAGATGGAAAATCTAGCGTGAATACCCAGCCTTCTAGCTCTTTGCTTTTAGCTGTATCAGCACCTAGTGCTAACGCAGACTCTGGTAAACCAGCCAGTTCGCTTTCATCTGTAATATGCTTTTGCCAAGCAAGAGTTGCATCCATTACATTGTTACCAAACTTAGAGGCCAGCTCAGATAAGCGCGCACTGATTTCGCCATAACGCTTTTGTTGTTCAGGCTTTAAGGCAATACCAGATAGCTCAAAATCGCGCAGTGCATTAGTAATGGTTTTTTGCTGGGCAGTCGTTAGTGTTTTAAATTCATCACTGTTGTGAAGCGCGTTGTAAGCATCGTACAAACCTTGATGCTGACCAACAAAGGTTGAATACTCAGATAACAACGGCAAACATTGCTCATAGGCTTCACGTAGCTCGTCGTTATTAACGACAGAATTCATATGTGATACCGGTGAAAATAAGCGTGATAACTTGTCATCAGCTTCTTCAAGCGGAAGCACCAAATCATTCCATGTGTATGATTTGCTTGCCAGTACCTCATCTATTTTGGTACGACACTCAGCAATCGCTGCTTTTAATGCTGGCACTACGTGTGCTGGTTTAATTTTAGAAAACGGCGGAAGCCCTTCTAAACCAATGAGCGGGTTATTTTCTGCAATTGTCATTTTCGTTCTCAAATTTTATGCGAAGATGATTTTGAAGTTGGGGCGAATTGATGAAATACAAGGGGCTTAACCTTGGTCTTTATTATGCTATTATCAACTTATTACTAAATCGATTAATTAATAAAAAGTTATCTATTTTTGAGGACAAACTATGGCTCAGCATTTTGATTACATTGCAATTGGTGGTGGTAGTGGCGGTATTGCCTCTGCAAACCGTGCAGCAATGCGTGGCGCAAAAGTCGCTCTTATTGAAGCAAAACACATGGGTGGCACCTGTGTAAACGTGGGTTGTGTTCCAAAGAAAGTAATGTGGCACGGCGCACAAATTGCTGAAGCAATTAACGCATATGCACCTGACTACGGCTTTGATGTTGAATTAAAAGGTTTTAGCTGGGCTAAATTAGTTGAAAGCCGCGAAGCGTATATTGGCCGTATTCACCAAGGTTACAACAAATACTTATCTAGCAATGGTGTAACTGTAATCAATGGCTTTGCTAAGTTTGTTGATAACAAAACAGTTGAAGTAAACGGTGAGCTATACACTGCTGACCATATCCTTGTCGCTGTTGGTGGTCGCCCTACTATTCCTAACATTCCAGGCGCTGAGCTTGGTATTGATTCAAATGGCTTCTTTGAGCTAGACGCACAGCCTAAGCGTGTTGCTGTGGTTGGTGCAGGCTACATTGCCGTTGAAATCGCAGGCGTACTTCATAGCCTTGGTACAGAAACACACCTGTTTGTTCGTAAAAACAAACCACTACGTACTTTTGACCCATACATTGTTGATACGCTTATCGATATTATGGCAAAAGAAGGCCCAACTCTTCACACTGAGTGCACACCTAAAGAAGTAGTTAAAGAAAGCGATGGCAGCTTAACCATTCACTTTGAAAATGGTCACAGCCAAAACGTTGATGAAGTTATTTGGGCAATTGGCCGTACACCTACAACTGACAAAATCAACCTTGCTGCAGCAGGTGTTGAAGTAACTGAAGCTGGTTACGTTAAAGTAGACGAATTCCAAAACACCACAGCTGAAAACGTATACGCAGTTGGCGATATCATCGAAAACGGTATCGAACTTACGCCAGTAGCCGTTAAAGCAGGTCGTATTTTATCAGAGCGCTTATTCAATAAAGAACTACCTGATGATTTAAAAATGGACTACGAGCTAGTACCTACTGTGGTATTCAGCCATCCACCAATCGGCACAATTGGTTTAACAGAGCAGCAAGCGATTGATCAATACGGCAGCGATAACGTTAAAGTATATAAATCAAGCTTTGCAGCAATGTACACAGCGGTTACTCAGCACCGTCAAGCATGTAACATGATGCTAGTGTGTGCAGGCGAAGACGAAAAAGTTGTTGGCTTACACGGCATTGGCTTTACCGTTGACGAAATGATCCAAGGCTTTGCCGTTGCAATGAAGATGGGCGCAACCAAAGCAGACTTTGATGCTGTTGTGGCTATTCACCCGACGGGCTCAGAAGAGTTTGTAACGATGAGATAAACTCGCGTTACGAATCAATGTTAAAACCTTGTGGTGCTGCCACAAGGTTTTTTATTGAGTAAATTTGGTAGTGATTTCAGTACACTATCAAAGCTCAGAAATTGCTTGACTAAAAATACGTTTAAGTAAATCTAGGTTTAAATTCACACCTGCAATATTCGCATCAATCCACTCTCTCTGAGAGATTGGAGGCCACGAAACCTTATAGCCGATGCTATATAACATTTCTTCAAAAAAGAAACGTAACACTCTACCGTTACCTTCGCGGAATGGGTGAAGTAAATTTAGCTCACAAAACAAGTCTGCCACTTTTTCAATTAGTTCATCATTATTCTGACAATTCGATATTGCCGGAATGGTTCGAAATAATTTGTTAGCTTCAGGCTCAATACGCGTCCAAGTACAAAAGCGGGTATTACCCTTGGAGATATCAACATCCCTAATTTGACCTGCCCACACATATAAGTCTTGAAATAAGTGGTGATGAAGATGTTTTAAATGCTCAAGTGAAAACTTAGATAGAGGTTGTTCGGGGGAGTCATAAGTTCTATAGCGTTCAGCGGTAAACTCAGCTTCAGCTTGATCTAATATATCCGATTCTCGAATATCTAATAAATTAATTAATACATCAGAGGCAGGGTAGCAATATTTATCTTGAGCTACCCCGTATTTATCGCGCATATTTACGCTTCAATTCAGCAATACTTTTGCCTTCACTATTAGTTTTCAGCGTTAGACCTTCATAGCTTAAACTGACCTTAAAGTTATCCATATCGGGCATAAACTTAGTTTTTTGCTGATTGCTAGTCTTAGCAGTTTTGGTAGTCATAAACCCTCCTGTAATACTGATAATTCTAGCTTATTCAAGCATAAATTGCCATTAATCAACTTATTCGAAAGTACAGCCAAAAAGAAGAGAAAAAGGCAATTAAAATACTGACCAATTTAAACTTTTTAATGCCTATGATTACAAAGTGAGGGGGAGTTGTTAAACTCAGCTAAAAGAATAAAAACGTAAACTACTTTGCAATCAATCACTTTATTCCCTGTACACCTTGTACAGAGTATCTTTCTGTTCCAAATGTTATTTGGTGCATTATTAATTAATAGCCAAAAACAAAGTCGTTCCTTGGTGCTGCTGTTTGCATTTCAAGGCTGTGTGTGCGCCTTTAACCTGCTAGAAGGGTTAGGGTTTTCTAGTTACTTAATTACCCCTGCATTTACATTACTGTATGGGCCTATGATTTACTTTTTTACCTTGTCGATTACAGGTAAACAGCCCTTTAAAACATCACACTACGCGGTACACTTAATTCCTGCGGCTATTTCCTTGGCCTTTACCCACTACACGCAAGCGATCATTTTACTTGGTTCGCTCAGTCAACTTGGTTATTTCTACTTCGCTTATGGCATTTTAAAGCGCTATCACAAACAACTTATGCATGCGCGCTCAGATGCTGAGAGCCTTAAACTAAAGTGGCTGATCAAAGCATTATTTGTTTTTGCCATTATTGTCGTATTCGATTTGCTGCGTATGAATGTGCAACCAATCACGCCGCTCGATATAAAGATGCACTGGTATTTATTAAACGAAATACTGTTACTGCTGATGTTTAGCTTTTTGTTGTTTCACACCATCAAAAATAGCTTTCAATTCGAGCCAGTCACATTGTCAGAAGAACCCGAAGCTGAACAAACTGATTCGGCTGACGAGCAACTTGCGCAGCAAATTTTCTCAACCATTGATAACTTGATTATTAACGAATCGCTTTATCGACAACCTAGGCTCTCACTAAACGACTTAGCAAATCAAACCGGGCTCGGTAGTAAAGAAATATCTTGGGCTATTAACAGCACAACGGGGAACAATTTTTGTGAGTACATCAACCAGCATAGAGTGAATGATGTTAAACGCGAAATAGAGCAAGACTCACCTCAAAAACTCAGCCTGATAGAGCTGGCATTTCAAGCAGGCTTTAATTCTAAATCGACTTTTAATGCCGTGTTTAAAAAAGAAACGGGATTAACACCGAGTCAATTTAAGAAGCAAACGCAAAAGAATTAGCTCATAAAACAGACAAAAAACGTCCTAAATCCTGTTTTAGGACGCTTTTTTACAACTCAAACGCTAATTTAAACAAAAAACAACTTTGAGACTCCTGATGTACAAGTCCTATTTTTTACTACTAACTTTGTGCCTATTAATAAACTTTTCGGGTTTTGCTTTAGCAACGAATCACTCTTTAGAGGTGACGAATCAAGCTTTAAAAGTGCAGCCAAGTCGTGTTGGTGCAAGCGATCCAATCGCTTACTTTCAATCGAAAACAGCAGCAATAGAATTTGCTAAACAACAAAACTGGGCTCAGGTGAATAAACTCACAAAAATGCTCATTAATGAATATCAACACGATGGCGATACTTGGTATGTACTTGGCCTCAGTTATTTTCAATTGGCCGATTACCAAAATGCCAGCAATGCTTTGCAACGCGCACTTGCAATTGGGACTAGCTTAAAAGGCATTCCTAATGGGGCCAGTAACCCAAACGATTTAATGGTTAAAATTGCAGAGGCATACGCAGAGCTTGATAACCAACAGCAAGCCGAGTATTGGCTTAAAAAAGCACTAGCAGCAAGATGGGATGACCGCCCAACACTTACTGGCACCAGCTTATTTAAATCTGGTATTAACCCTTACTTTGAACGCTTTGCACAATCAGCCAGTTATAAATCACTTGCGGGTAATAATTTGGATACTGAACTCAATCGAGATCAAAAATGGCGCGCCGATTTAGCGTTTTTAGTCTCAGAAATTAAACGTTTACACGTGGCAATGTATCAAAACATGAGCTCACAACAGTTTGCAGAAAAAGTAGCTGAGATTGATAAGTCGATTCCTATTCTAACCGATCAGCAAATTGTTTTTCAGTTTATGGAGCTAATTGCATTACTTGGCAATGGTCATAATCTATTGATCCCAGCATGGGGTGAAACAGGCAACTTTCAGCAACTACCATTTCAGTTTTATCAATTTAGTGACGGTTTATACATCAGCAAAGCAAGTAGCGATTACCAGCAATATGTTGGCTATAAAGTTGAGGCATTTGCCGATACACCAGCCCAGCAAGCTCTTGAGTTAACTAAACGTATTAATGCTCGCGATAATGAAATGCAAACCCTTTGGTTGGGTCCCTATTATTTAAGTTTGCTTGATGTGCTAAACGGGCTTGGCATTAGCAAAGGGAGCGAGGTAACACTTACGCTCAGCTCACCACAAGGCGCTATCACCACAGTTACACCAGCGCTCAAACCAATGCAATTTACTGGTTTTCCTAAGTTACCAAAACTTGCTGAGCACCCTACGCTTAGATACTTAGCAAAAAACAATACGCCGTTTTGGAGCGAACAAATCAAAACGAATAAATTACTGTATGTACAATTCAATGATGTGCGAAATAACAAAGATCTCACCCTTGCTGAATTTGCCATGCAGCTACAAGCACAAATCAAACACGATGACATTGAGCACCTGGTGCTAGACCTTCGCCATAACAGTGGTGGTAATGGCTCGCTCACCCCGCCTTTGGTGGCAACGGCCGCATTTTTTAACGTATTAAAACCACAAGGAAAGCTATTTATATTAATTGGCCGCAATACGTTTTCGGCAGGCCATGATGTAGCTGTAAAGATTGACAATATAGTGCCAGCGATTTTTGTAGGTGAGCCATCAGGCACCCGCCCGAATGTGGCAGGTGAAGCTGGCTGGTTTAACCTGCCATACAGTAAACAAACAGGCCTTATTTCGAGCCAATTCCACCAGCAAAGCCGAGCGGAAGATCATCGAATCTGGTTAGCGCCCGATATGCCAATTACACTTTCTGCAAAAGACTACTTTGCAGGTATCGATCCGGTAATGGATGCTGTTTTAACTATAACTAAGCAATAACCAGTGCTGGCACAAACCTTGTAACTGTTAATAAAGTAACCAGTTATAGCAAGAGTTTGCTCTTGTTTACTGTGTAATTAAGTAGTTATTACGCAGTAAACAAGGCATTTTTACAAGGAGGCACTGTGTCTAAGTCTGCAATTTTATATCGCATGGTGACCGATGAGCATATTTGCCCATTCGGTTTAAAATCAAAAGATTTACTAGAGCGTCATGGTTACGATGTTGATGATCGTCACTTAACCAGCCGTGAGCAAACTGACGAATTCAAACAGCAGCATGATGTAAAAACCACACCACAAACCTTTATCAATGATAAACGCATTGGTGGTTACGATGATTTACGCGACTTTTTTAATCTGCCCGAGGCTGGCCAACAAGGTACCAGTTATACCCCTGTTTTAGCCATTTTCGCAGTAGCTATGCTACTAAGCTGCGGTTTCACTTATGCCAGTGGTGAGGCTTTATTTTCTATGCAAAATCTGATGCTGTTTGTTGCATTATCCATGGCGGTATTAGCGATACAAAAGCTGCAAGACTTATACAGCTTTTCTAACTCATTTATTACCTATGACTTACTAGCCATGCGTGTCGTGCCCTACGCCTATGTTTATCCATTTATAGAGGCGTATGTAGCGATAGGTATGGTGGCTAAATTACCCGCCTTAGCTGTAGCACCATTTTCATTATTTATTGGTGGTATAGGTGCGGTATCAGTTATTAAGGCTGTGTATATCGATAAACGAGAGCTGAAATGCGCCTGTGTTGGTGGCGACAGTAATGTGCCGCTCGGCTTTATCTCTCTGAGTGAAAACTTATTTATGATTGCCGCAGGTATATGGATGCTATTGAGCTAATACAAAAACGCGAGGGATTACCCTCGCGTTCATTTTAACTATTATTGAGGATTATTAAGCCGTACCACCCACAGTTAGGTTATCAATTTTAAGGCTTGGTTGACCCACACCAACAGGTACGCTTTGGCCATCTTTGCCACATACGCCAACGCCTTTATCAAGCGCTAAGTCGTTGCCTACCATCGAAATTTGCTGCATCACTTCTGGGCCATTGCCAATCAGTGTTGCGCCTTTGATAGGTTGCGTGATTTTACCGTTTTCAATTAAGTAGGCTTCAGAGGCACTAAATACAAACTTACCTGACGTAATATCCACTTGGCCGCCACCAAAGTTAGGCGCGAAGATACCTTTTTTCACTGAGCTGATGATATCAGCTTGGCTGTGCTCGCCACCTAACATATAGGTGTTGGTCATACGCGGCATAGGTAAATGAGCATACGATTCACGGCGTGCGTTACCAGTAGGGTTAACACCCATCAAACGGGCATTTAGCTTATCTTGCATGTAGCCCTTTAAAATACCGTTTTCAATAAGCACGTTATACGAAGCTGGTGTCCCTTCGTCATCCACGTTCAATGAACCACGGCGATCAGCAATGGTGCCATCATCCACGACTGTACACAGTTCAGATGCCACCTTTTGACCTACTTTACCGCTAAACGCTGATGCGCCTTTACGGTTAAAGTCACCTTCTAGGCCATGGCCTACCGCTTCGTGTAGTAACACACCCGGCCAACCTGCGCCTAGCACGACTTCCATGCTACCGGCAGGTGCATCGATTGCTTCTAGGTTTACTTTTGCTTGGCGAACAGCTTCTTCGGCGTATTCCATCCAGCGCGGTTTGCCATCGACTAACTCTTTAAAATAGCCATAATCTAAACGCGCACCGCCCCCTGCACCACCGCGCTCACGACGGCCGTTCTTCTCCAGTAACACTGAGCAGTTTAAGCGAATAAGCGGGCGAATATCGGTGGCAAAGGTGCCATCACTTGCAGCAATTAACACTTCTTCATAAACCGCCGACATTGAACTGATCACTTGCTCAGCATCCGGCGCTAATTGACGAATATAGTTTTCAAGTTCACGTAGCAGGCTTACTTTGTCATCGTTGCTCATGCTTTGAATTGGCTGATGCGGCGCATACTGCTCTTTAGCAGCTACATCACTGAACACCTGAATTGTTTTGTTTTCGCCAGCATTGGCAATGCTACGCGCAGCCGTTGCTGCTTTGTTTAACGCTTCAAGGTTAATCGCATCTGAGTATGAAAAACCGGTTTTTTCACCGCTAACAGCACGCACACCCACACCACGCTCAACGTTGTATGAGCCTTCTTTTACTAAACCGTCTTCAAGCACCCAAGATTCGTGATGGCTCGATTGAAAATACAGGTCGGCATAGTCAACTTGGTGCTGATGAATAAAAGCGAGCGTTTTTTCTAATTCTTCTCTTGTTAATTGGCTGTCATGTAATAAATGCTGTTCAACCGTGTTCATAATAAATGCTCTCTAAATCGTTGCTGAGACTGCACAGGCATGTCTTGGCGAATTGTATTCAAGCGGTTTAAATCAAGCTCATGGCTGATAAACCCGGTACCAGAGGCAAGCTCACTGAGCGTTTCTCCCCATGGTGAAATAATAATGCTGTGGCCATATGTGTGGCGGCCATTTTCATGCTCGCCCCACTGCGCTGCGGCAACCACATAGCATTGTGTTTCGATTGCCCGCGCAGCTAATAAAATATGCCAATGAGCAGCGCCGGTGACTGTGGTAAAGGCACTGGGCACTAAAATAAGCTCAGCCCCTTGGCGCTGCATGGCGGTGAATAAGCCACTGAAACGTAGATCATAACATACTGCTAAGCCAATTTTACCAAATGGCGAATCGACCACCACAATATCATTGCCTGCTTGCGTCGCATCAGACTCTCGGTAACTGCGGGTAGTGTCGGCTACATCTACATCAAATAAATGAATTTTATTGTACTGCGCAACCAGATCGCCTTGGTTGTTAAATAAAAACGAGGCTGCTAAATACTTACCATTTTGCTGCGAAACAGGCAGGGTGCCAGCGGCTAACCAAATATCATGTTGCTTGCATAAATCGGCAAGTTTCGCTTTATATGCTTCACTTTGGTGACCTAATTGATAGCTTGCTTGGCTTTGCTTACTAAAGATCAAAAAACTTTCAGGTAAACACACTAGCAATGGCCGAGTTGCAGGTAACTGATTCAATGTCTCTGCTAAAAAAGCGAGATTTTGCTCAGCATTCATACTTGAGCACATTTGTACTGCAACAACCTGTGGGTGAGGATTAGCCTTCATTATTATCTAAACTCGCTGAAGATGCGGCATCTTTTAATTTTAGTTGCGTCGACGACTGCGGCTGGCTTTGCGCGGCTTGCGGTAACGTCACTTCACGGCTCTTACGATCAACTTCTTCGACAACAGGGTCGTTCATACTGCCTGTTACTTTAAAGTTGATCTCTGAGATCACCCGCGCTGAGTGAATCACTTTGTCGATTGCCAGCGCAGCAAGACCACTTACCGGATTAACCATCCATGCCACAATCACTGGAATACTCGACGTTACCTGCGGCGCAACCGCTAGATCGTAATCAATTTCAAAGGTATTTAAGTTTGTATGGCCTTTAATCGTTAAATCAGCAGGCACACCATCAAGTTTGGTATCTTGAGTGTAAGCAATGCCCTTTTCTAGCTGCATCGTGCCTTGCATGCTGTTATAGAAAAAGCCTTTGGAGAATACATCTCTAAAGTCCAGTTTCAGCTTACGCACTAACGAGTCTAAACTCAGTAATGAGAATACTCGCGCACCACCATCACTGATCTCAGCAAGGTGCCCTTCACCTAAACGCCAATCTAACTCACCGGCTAAACTTGGTACATCAAAGCTATAAGGGGCGCCTTGCCATGCAAGATCAAACTTAATATTGGCGTCAGAGTCTTTTACTGTAGTAGTGATATCAAACTCATCAAATAGCGCACCAATATCGTCACTTTGTAAGTTACCACTAAAGCGTGTTTGCCCATGGGCAAATTGCCCTTTACCGCGCAATACGTGATCGCCTTTGTCGATGACCAGCTCAGTAAACAAAAGTTTATCGTTCTCCCCAACTAAGCTGCTTTTAATTTTATCGAGCTGATACTCAGCGACTTTACAATCTTCACAGTTAAACTCGATGGCTGGGACTCGGGTTAACCAGCTTAAATCTTCAGGTTCAGTGCTTTGCTCTGTTTGCTCTGCAACTTCGTTAAAATTAATACGCAGATAGTCAGTAAAAATTTGAATTGGTCTGCGTGTTTCACCGGTTGGGATCAGTGCATCGGCACGTAATTCTTTAGCATTTAGCTTTAACTCTAAATCTGATTGTTTTGGCGCTAAGCGAAATTCAAAATCATTAAAGTCGATATTGTGTAGTGCCAGTTTATTAAATTTGCCCGTTACGTTGTTGAATGCAGGCATCACACTTGGCGCATCTGACTTAACTTTGGTAAGCGCAATAATTTGATCAATTAAGCCAAACCAAGGCACTATTTCGGTTTCTGGTAAATCAATAGATACCGCAAAACCTTCACGATTCAAACCTAAATCTTGTGCACCTAAAATTAAATGGGCATTACTAAATTTCTTTTCGCCATTATCTAAAATCGCATTAAAAAATAACTGCTCATCAACATTTGCGGTGATCAAATTAGAAATACGGTCGCCCTGTACCACTGCAGTTAATGGCCATTTATGCTCTGCGCCTTTGTTATAAGGTGCAGGTAGTTGGCTAGTCACACCGATTAAATTACCACTCACATCAGCGCGGTAATTAAAGTCATTCGGTAAAAAGTTAAGCGACACATTAATATCTACATCACTTTGGCCGCTTAAGTAACCGGCCAGTAAACCATGGGCCTGTTCAATTAAAGGCTCAGCTTCAAGCGCTAACTTTATAGCAATTTCAGCGCGATAGTTATCAGCCACACTTTCACTGTTATAACTTGCAGTGAGCGGCATACCCATCCAATCTGCTTTGGCATTTTTTAAGTCGATTTTATCGTTGTTAAACTTAACAATACCGGTCATGTGATTAAGTGTGATCCCAGGCTGTGCAAGGTAAATCGGAATATTAGCTAACTCAACTTCACCAATCGCATCAACATGACCTGATTCTAGATCTACTAGTAATTCAATTTCAGCCTGCGCTTCCCCTTTCGCTTGAACTACCTCAAATACATCAGCTAACGGTTTTGCTAACGGAGTCGCAGAAAAGAAGGGATTAAGCTTATCGCCATGGGCGCGTTTATTAATAGCAACTTTTAAGACATCTGCATTCATTAAATCGGCAATACTGACATGCACGCTATCGCCAAGGACTAGATTAACCAACTTGCCCGACTTGCTATAGATATCCATGCGCTCATTTTCGAAATGTAAAATGACGTTGGCATCTTCAACTTCTGGCCAGCTTGGTGAAAACTTATAGTTCGCGTTTTCAACATTCGCTAACACTTCAAATTGACCTTGCTGCTCTTTGAACGGAAACCCTTTAAATGGCCCTGAGAACAACACTTGCGCTTTATTTACTTCGCCACCTTTAATGGCTCCATTGAGGTAGCTAACAAGGCTTTTGCTCATGACAGGTAACGGAAAATAATGCCCAGCGACTTTGGCATCAGGGGCATAGGCTTCAGCATATAAATCTAACCGCGGTTCATCAGTCAGGCTGAGCATCATCTCAGCAGCCACAGTTACTTCGTCGTTATCAAGCCAAATATTATCGCTACTAATGCGCCAGCCATCATCGTAATGATGAAGGTCTAGTTCTACATTTAATTGGTTATAGGCAATATCTTGGCTAAAGCTGCCGTTTGTTAATAGTTGATTATTCTCGCCATAAAGCTGAATTCGCCCAGCTGATTGATTAATTAAGCCATTAACGCGGATAGCTTGCCCACCCGGAACACCTTGCAGCGACAGCCAATTAATTTGTTCGCCCTGAAACCAAAGTTGCCAGTTATCCTGCTGACCTAACTCAAGGTAGGCATCACTTAACTGACCATTGGGTTGACGAGCTAAAAACGGGGCAAGTACTTCAAAGTTACTTAACTGCGATAACTTGGCCAGCAATGCAAAATCAAATTGCTTTAACCAAATTTGATTTTTATCGCCAAGCTGAGCTTCAAATTGTAAGGTTGGCCATTGTTTTAAATCGCTTTCAAAGGTAAGTCCGGTGCTTTTTAAGCGCCAGCCACCTTGCTTTGGAAATAAATGAAAACCACCTTCGCTTAAACTAATTTGATGCGCTTCTTGGTTTTGTTGCCAGTTGATAAAACTCGGTAGCCACTGCACTTTTACATCGCTGATCAGGCCTTTATCAAGGCTAAACCAAGTTTGTAAGTTGATGTCGGAATTAAGCTGCTGCTTGTCGGTATTAATATATTGTGCCAGCCATTTAGATACATCAACGTTCGCCGCTTGCACATAGATATCACCTGCCATGGTTTCAAGAGTCGACCCATTCAATGCCATACGGGCGTCAAAGCTACCAACAGAAATTCCTGGTAACGCTAATGTACCTGAGCCTTGATGTTGCTCAGGAGTATTTTGCCAGACAATGTTTTCAAGAATGAGCTTACGCTCTTTACCATCATTGAGGATAAAGTTAAGGCTACTATCTTGCACTGCAAAGTGCCCTGTTTCACCAAGAAACAAACCTTCGATAAGTTCTTTTTGCTCAAAGTTACCAGATTGTTGATTATTGCCTAAATCAAGCATCGTTGGTAAATCGACATCAGCATGAAAACCATTGATCACAAAGTAGCTCGATTTAAGCTGACGGGTTTTTACCGATTCCCATAAGTTAACTTCAAGGCTCGCTTTATCAATGGTGAGTGCAATGGGTGAGGTTTGGTTATCTTCAAAGGAAATATCTTCGATGACTAAGGCGGGCCCTTTCCCCTGCCAACTGGCTGAGATTGAGCCAATCGCTAAATTTACATCAAAACGTTCATACAAAAACGCTTCAATGTCATCTTTATAGTCATTCGCGTATGGCAGTGAATACTTTACCACAGAGACAATTACGGCCAGCAGTACGAGAGTAATAGCAAATACTTGCCATAACTTACGTAAACAATAAAAGCAGACCGTTTTTGCCTTCATTACATCATTACCACATCAAACTGTTCTTGGTTGTATAAACTTTCTGTTTGAATACTGACTTGCTTACCAATAAATAGTTCCAGCTCAGCAAGGTTGTGATACTCATCGTTGATCAATGCTTCACTTACCGAAGGCGCTGCGTAAACCATGAACTTATCAGCTGCATAGGCACGGTTTACCCTCACGATTTCACGCAAGATTTCGTAGCAAACCGTTTCGACCGTTTTTTGCGAGCCGCGCCCTGAACACGCTGGACACACATCACAAAGAATGTGCTCCAAGCTTTCGCGGGTGCGTTTGCGGGTCATCTCTACTAAGCCTAGTGCAGATAAGCCGTTTATGTTGGCTTTTGCACGATCTTTTGCAAGCGCAGATTCAAGTGAATGCAATACTCGGCGTTTATGCTCATCACTAATCATATCGATAAAGTCGATGATAATGATGCCGCCTAAATTACGTAAACGTAGCTGACGAGCAATCGCTGAGGTTGCTTCGATATTAGTATTAAAAATGGTCTCTTCGAGGTTACGGTGGCCAACAAACGCACCGGTATTTACATCAACGGTTGTCATCGCTTCGGTTTGGTCGATAATTAAATAACCTCCCGATTTAAGCTCAACTTTACGATGTAGTGCTTTTTGGATCTCGGTTTCAACATCGAATAAATCGAAAATAGGTCGCTCACCCGGGTAGTATTCTAATGCTCCCGATAACAGCGGCACAAATTCTTCAGTAAATTCTTTAAGCTCTTGATAGGTTAGTTTTGAATCAACACGAATACGCTCCATGTCTTCACCTACGTAGTCACGTAGAGTACGAAACGCCAGTGTTAAGTCTTCATGCAAGATACTTTCTTTACTGGTTTTTTTGCGCTTAGTGACGATTTTTTGCCACAGCTTTTTTAAAAATTCCGCATCGTGACGTAGCTCTGCTTCAGATGCACCTTCTGCTGCGGTACGAACAATAAAGCTGCCGTCATCATCACCATATTCAGCAACAATTTTCTTTAAACGCGAACGTTCTTCTTCGGTTTCAATACGCTGGCTTACACCTACATGTGTTGCATCTGGCATAAACACTAAATAACGAGAAGGAATCGTGATATCGGTTGTTAAGCGCGCGCCCTTGGTACCTAGCGGGTCTTTAACCACTTGCACCATGATATGTTGACCTTGGCGCACAAGCTCTCGAATATCTTGTACTTTTTTGATTGGCTGTTCGTCAACGCCTTCTACAATTGAGGCACTGTTTACAATGTCTGATGCATGTAAAAAGGCGGCTTTCTCTAAGCCAATATCGACAAACGCAGCCTGCATACCCGGTAGTACGCGGCTGATTTTACCTAGGTAAATATTGCCCACTATGCCAAGGTTGCCAATTCGCTCTAATTGGATTTCTTGCAGTACGCCATTTTCGATAAGCGCAACGCGACTTTCGCTCGGTGTAACGTTGATCAGTAATTCGGTGCTCATGTTACCCTCTTAAAAATTCGTTTAATAACTGCTCTGTCTCATATAAAGGTAAGCCGACAACCGCAAAATAGCTACCCGAAAGATGACTCACAAAGCGGCCACCTAAGCCTTGAATGCCATAACCACCGGCTTTATCTTGCGGCTCACCACTATGCCAGTAGGCATCAATTTCAGCATCGCTGAGTGGTTTAAATGTAACATCGGTGACAACAAGGCAGCTTTTTACTTGCTCACTATCAGCAATAGCCACAGCCGTCATCACTTGATGGGTACGGCCAGATAAGCGCTTCATGGTAGCGGTAAAATCAGCTTGGTCTAGCGGCTTACCAAGTGCGGTATCATCAATGACAACCACGGTATCGCTGCCAAGTACTGGGCGGTCGGTGTAACCCATAGCAACGCCCGATTGTGCTTTGAGTTTGGCTAGGCGCTCTACATAGTCACGCGGGGCTTCGTTTGGGAATTGGCTTTCATCAGCATCAACGCTAAATTGAGAAAACTCAACGCCAAGTTGGCTGAGCAACTCTTTTCGGCGCGGTGATGCAGACGCCAAATAAATTGCGGTTTGCATTATCTAATCCTGAAATGACGGCGATATTTACGCAAAATTAAGAATATCCACCACCAACAAAGCATGCCGGTTAGCACTGGCCACATATAATGCGGGCTAAAATAAACGCCCATTAAAAAGTGGTTAAGCCAAAATTGCATGAGGTGGTAAAGCGTTAAAAACAAAGCAATTAAAATGCTTTGCTGCCATAAAGAAAAGTTTCTAATTTTTTGGAAGTTACTCGCAGTGATAAATATACACACCGAATAAGTCAGTGAGTTCACACCGAGTGGCGAACCTGATGCAAGGTCCATTAATAAACCAACGACCCAGGCTGTGCCAATATTTAGACGGTGCGGCACCGCTAACGACCAATACATTAATACCATTAACACCCAGTCTGGGCGGTATGGCTCAAACGAAATTGGTAACGGCATTAGTGCCATTACCAATGCAAAAAAGATACTGATAGCAATCAGCAAAGAGTGACGACTATTCATTGCTGATGCTCTCCTGCTGATTACGCCACAGCACAACCAATAAGCGAATACGGTCAAGTTGCGCAATTGGCTCAGCATAAACTTGCGCAAAAGGACGCCCTTCATCGCGGTTAATTTCGGTCACCACGGCAACCGGATAACCCTCTGGGAAGGTACCACCAAGACCAGACGTAACCAAAATATCGCCAATGCGAACATCAAGGCTATGCGGTACATGCGAAAGCTTTACCACGTTAATTTTACCAATGCCCTCAACCACGGTACGCACATCGTTACGTAAAATACGCACAGGTGTGGCATGAGTTGTATCTGTCATCAGCAGTACGCGCGAAGTAGTTGACCCCACTTGAGTGATTTGCCCCACTACACCCATTTCGTCAATCACAGCTTGGCCTTCGCTTAGGCCATCGGTTGTACCTCGGTTAATAACCACTTGGTGGCTATACGGATTTGAGTGAACAGAGAGGACTTGTGCAATAATTTTACGGTTTGATTGCTTAGCCGATGAACCGAGTAAAGCACGTAATTTATCGTTTTCACGAGATAGAAATTGCAGTTGTTGTAGTTGTTCGCTTTGTAGTAACTGCTTCTTTTTTAATGCTTCGTTTTCGGTTAAAAGCTGTTCGCGGGTATGCAGATTCTTCGCGCCAATACTAAATAGCTCATAGGGCAAGTTGGCAAGGTAAATGAGTGGGCTAACTAGAGTGTTTAGGCTGGTGCGGATTGTTGTACCACCTTGCGTGTAGCGATCGCCCACGATCAGCACGACACTCAAAAGCACTGCGACAAAAAGCCGCAGTTGCAAAGAGATGGTACGACCAAAAAGTAACTTCATTAGTCGTAGCTAAATACGTCACCACCGTGCATATCAATCATTTCTAGTGCCTTACCGCCGCCACGTGCAACACAGGTTAATGGATCATCAGCAACCACAACTGGGATACCAGTTTCTTCCATTAATAAACGGTCTAGATCCTTTAATAATGCACCACCACCGGTTAATACCATACCGTGAGCAGAGATATCAGATGCAAGCTCTGGTGGAGATTGCTCAAGAGCAACCATTACCGCGCTTACAATACCCATTAATGGCTCTTGCAGTGCTTCTAAGATTTCGTGTGAGTTAAGGGTGAATGAACGCGGCACACCTTCCGCTAGGTTGCGACCACGTACTTCAATTTCAATTGGCTCATCTGTTTTGAAAGCCGAACCGATTTGATGTTTGATGTTTTCGGCAGTTGCTTCACCAATTAAGCTACCAAAGTTACGACGTACATAGTTAATGATAGCTTCATCAAACTTGTCACCACCGATGCGTACAGATGAAGAGTAAACCACACCATTTAAAGAAATA
The DNA here is from genome assembly GCF_041414715.1 of Pseudoalteromonas sp. DY56-GL22. Classification (NCBI taxonomy): domain Bacteria; kingdom Pseudomonadati; phylum Pseudomonadota; class Gammaproteobacteria; order Alteromonadales; family Pseudoalteromonadaceae; genus Pseudoalteromonas; species Pseudoalteromonas sp. DY56-GL22. Next base: position 465,695 of record NZ_JANHZR010000003.1, read on the forward strand.
ATGGCAACTTCAGTTGTACCACCACCGATATCAACAACCATTGAACCGGTTGCTTCAGACACTGGTAGGCCAGCACCGATAGCCGCAGCCATTGGCTCTTCGATTAGATAAACTTCACGAGCACCGGCACCCATAGCCGACTCACGAATCGCACGTTTTTCTACTTGTGTTGCACCACAAGGCACACAGATAAGAACACGCGGGCTTGGGCGCATAAAGTTGTTGTTATGCACTTGCTTGATAAAGTGTTGTAGCATTTTTTCAGTCACGTAGAAGTCAGCAATGACACCGTCTTTCATTGGACGAATTGCTTTAATGTTACCCGGTGTACGACCTAACATTTGCTTAGCTTCGGTACCGACAGATGCTACGCTCTTAGGGCCACCAGCACGCTCTTGACGAATAGCAACAACTGAAGGCTCGTTTAATACAATACCTTCTTCTTTTACGTAAATTAGGGTATTGGCTGTACCCAAGTCGATCGATAGATCGTTTGAAAAAATACCACGGAGTTTTTTAAACATGAGGCTGGATGACCTTTGAAAATTCGTTCTTATATTAGCTGCTCTCACTCTATCATGCTAATCATGAAAAAGCGCAACTGCTTTAATTAAATTGCTAAAAAAGGAAGCATCCATTGCTTCCTTTTTAAATTCTTATCGTTCGCGTACTAAACGGAAACCGATATAGTTTGCACGAAAATCTGGCGCTAAGATTAAGCGCGTTGAAACGCGTGCTAGGCTTGGAGCAAAATTCCATGCACCGCCTCGAACAGCCACATCAGACTGCCCTGACTTTTTGTTTGTCCATTCCCACACATTACCTACTGTATCGTATAGGCCGAATGCGTTAGGAGAAAACGACCCTGTTGGTGCTGCGCTCCTGTTTGACCATTCGCTTCCACACCAGCCACAGTTCGCTAAATTTTTACCAATTTCGTTACCCCAAGGGTATTCAGTTTCTTTACCTGCACGTGCAGCGTATTCCCACTCAACCTCGTTTGGTAAACGAAATAACTGGCCTGTTTGACCCGATAACCAATCTGCATACGCTTTGGCATCGTTATAAGTTAAACAAACCGCCGGGAAATCGCTTTCTTGATCAAAACCCGGATTGCGCCAGTTTAGAGTAGCTTCCCAAACTGGTTCACCATTTAAGTAATATGCACAGCCGCGATCTTTTTCTGCTTCTGTTTTATAGCCGGTATTCGCAACGAATTGCTCATACTCACCAACGCTTACTTCTTTGCTTTGCATTGCAAATGAGTTAGCAATGGTTTTTTCTACCACTGGGCGCTCATTCGCTAACCCATTGCCGTTAATGTCACCCATCTTAAATTTACCAGCGGGAATAACTACAATGCTGGCAGAACTGGTTTTATTAACAATACTTGCAACAGGTGCTGTTACAGGTTGCTCTGGTGCCGCTGTCACTTCAGCAACAACTGGCTCAGGCACTTTAACTAGGTTTGCATTAATGGTTTGTGCTTTACGCAGATCAATTCGCGCTTTATAGCTTTTGTAGCCACGTTTGCGAATTTCAATATCATGAAAACCTTTTGGTAATGATGTCGTTAACCTAGTTGCACCATAGCTCACACCATCAATAAACACTTCGTCATCATAAACATTTGAACGCAGTGTTAATTCAACCATTTTAGATTTATTTTGATCAGGTAATGGTTCAACCTTAATTGGCTTTTTTACAGAATAATCGCTTACGGGTTGCTCATTAAAACGTGATACAGAGACCACTTGATTATTATCCTGAGAGTTACTGAATGTTAACTGACTATCTGAATACGTTGCGTCGTAATTTGCTTGATAATTACCGGCCAAAGGCGTGCCATAATCTGCACAAAAACGATTGTCTAAATTAAGTAGGCTACATAAACGACTGCTGTTTACATCACCGCGCATGGTCACGCTTAAATTAACGTTGTAGTTACCTTGACCACTAAAAGCACTGTTCACGACATGGCTACTTAAAATCTTAACCTGTGCACCGGCAAGGTTACGTTTCGGTTCAACTAAACGCTCTTCTGTTAAGTTAGCAAAAATCTGGTCTACAAAACGTTTAGTGGCTTTTTGTAAACCCATTTGTTGGCCACGCTGCTCACAGGCAGCAAGCGTTTCGGTACGCTTACAGTTAATCGTATGATTAACTTCTAGCGTGCCTTCACGTGTAAACTCGTTACGTAAACGCTCAACACGTGCTGTTGCTAACTGCTCTTTTAAGCTTTCTAAGGTATTCAGTTGAGTGTGCTTTGATACACGAATTTGCTCGATATCTTTTCTATGCGAAGCAATTGCCGCCAATTGCATCGAAATATCATCTTTGTTTTGTTTATGATCAACCACAGCTTTTTGGTAACGCGACTGCGCATTGCTGATATCAAGGGTTGGGTCATCAATCAGTCGGCGATACATCTCATTCATTGCATCTAGCGCTTGGTTTTTTTCTTTATCTAGCTCAGTTGAGCGGGCGCGCAATAATTCGAGTTGTTTTTGTAACTGACTTTCTTCTTTTAGGTGTTTTTCGAGGATTAGGGTCGAGTTATCGTATTCGGCTTGTTTTTTACTGATCTCTGATTCAATGCCAGTTACCGTAGCTGTATCTTGTGCAAATGCACTTGTCGCTAGCAAACTAACTGAAATTAACAGAGATAAAGGAGCAATTCGCATATATTCCATTCCCAAAAAGCGGCAATTATTTGGTCATTATTATTTTTTATAATTAAACTCTTATGCTATGTACTTGCAAGGCAAAACACAAGCTTTGTTCAATTATTATCTCAGTTTACCTCTATTACCTTAGTTGATGCCAGTAAATAACAAAATCATTTTGGTTTAATTGACTAATTTCTATCTCTAAGATGACTTTGCTACAATTGGGCGTGTTTATTTACTAAAAAATAATATCGTGAATAGTTCTTTTGAATCACCAGTACAAACAATTCATCACCCCTTATTAGCGGCACGTAAAGTTCAGCTCAGCATCAAGCGTGATGATCTTATTCACCCGCAAATTAGTGGCAACAAATGGCGTAAGCTAAAATTTAACTTGCAAGCCATGCAGCAGCAGAAGAAATCTGAACTACTCACTTTTGGTGGTGCATTTTCAAACCATATTCATGCCACAGCAACTGCGGGTAAACTATTTGGTTTTAAAACCCACGGCATTATTCGCGGCCCTGAACTAGACGAAGCAAATCCAACACTCAACTACGCAAAGCAATGCGGTATGAGCTTACACCCAGTAAATCGAATTACTTACCGGTTAAGGCACGACCAAACTTACCTAGCACAATTGCAAGCACAATTTCCTAATGCCTACATACTGCCAGAAGGCGGCACCAACGCAGCTGCGCTTTTAGGTTGCAAAGAGTTAGCACAGAGCCTACCAAGTTCTGATGTGATTGTTTGCCCTACTGGCAGTGGCGGTACATTGGCGGGGTTAATTGAAGGCGCACCGCAGCACACAAAGCTGTTAGGTGTCGCAGTACTGAAACAAGCGCACTACTTAATTGATGAGATAAAGCAGCTAAGTAATAAAGCAAATCAGCAACAGAACTGGCAGCTGCTTTGCGACTTTCATGATGGTGGCTACGGAAAGTTTAGCGATAACTTGTGGCAATTTTGCCAAACTTTTAGCAAGCAACACACTATTGCGCTTGAGCCAATTTACAGCGGTAAAATGCTCTTTGCTGTATGGCAACTTATAGAGCAAGGCTACTTTGCTAAAGGTTCGCACATCATTGCAGTCCATACAGGTGGGCTACAAGGGTTAAATGGCCTCAAGTACCGAGGCCTCATTGACTAACTATAGGGCGTAATATCCGCCAGCTTTTGTAATGGCTCGGCAAAGTAAAAACCTTGAGCAGCAATGACACCTAGGTTTTTTAAGGTCGCAAGTTCGTTCTGTGTTTCAACTCCAACTGCATAGACAGGAAAGTTTAGCTCTGCCCCTTTAGTAATTATTTGCTTAACAATTTTTTGTTGCTGAGCACTTGTGTCTATATTATGAATTAGCTCTAAAGCTAGTTTAATACTACAAATGTTATTAATGCCTTTGTAGGTCGCTAGGTGCTCACTGCTGCGCACATTATCAATAACTATACCTGCCGAGAGTTTTTCTAAACACTCGAACTGTGTACTAAGCTTTTTATGCTGTTTTAAATAATCATCTTCGCTGAGTTCAAATTGCAACCTGTCGATACACTTAAAGTCATCTGTCTGCTGATTTAACCAATCCCAAAACTCATCATTGAACCAGTTCATCGCATGCAAGTTAATACTTACCTTTAAGCTACCAGACTCATTCAACAACATCTTTTTTACTTGTAAAATTACGGTTTTATCTAACAGTAAAACATCTTTTTTACTACTCATGTGTGGAATAAAGTGCCTAGCAGCAAGCAAACCTAAGCTTTTGTGTCGAATACGGATCAATGCCTCATGCTGCAAAATATCGCCCGTTTGCAAGTCAAATAACGGCTGAAAAAACAACATAAAGTGTTTTTTCTTTATATACTCAAAAAGATGTTCTTTGCTATCAGCCAGCATGTTTGACTGCGTGTGACCAAAAGGTAAGCGATGAATATGCTGCCAAGCGCTTTGTTTCGCCAGTGCTAATGCCGATTTAGTAAGCTGATAAACCACTGCCTGATCAGCCCCTGTGCGGTAATTACACACACCAATTTTTATATCAGCGCGAGACAAATCACTACGGTAATTTAGACAAGCTTGATAGATAACTTGATGTAGTCGCTTTGTGTATTTATCAATTTCAGTGGCAGGTACATTATTTAAGGTGACAGCGATACCGCCAGAAGGCAGTAATTTAACAGAGCGATTTACGAGCTCACCAAAGCCTTTAGCAATCACTAATTTAAAGTAGTTATCGATATCAAGGTTAGCAGGAAACGGGCTTTTCCAAAAAAATAGTGCAAACAAATGATTATAATTAGTTGGCACACCATATAAGATATTCAAATCTTGGTGCGCTAATGGTTTTGGGGATGTTAACTGCTTTGGCGGTGCCTCAACCACTTGCTGCTCTTGGCTTTGTATTTGTGGCTGCTCTAAGGTTTCTAATTGCTTGAACATTTTTTTCCACCAACGGAAACCCCAATACCCAGTGCCAAGCAATATTAAATTTAAAAATATAAATAAGTGACTTTCAACTAACCATGAAGGCCAATGAAATAAGCGTAAATTAACGGTCTTATAGCTAAAAACCTCCTGCTCAAGATCGATGAAATTCGCAAAGTTTTGCGGAACGTCGCTAGCATTCATTGCAAAGCCTTGGCTTTTAACTAATGTGGCAATGATATCTTGCGACACAACCGGATCAAGGTTCAGCTCATACACCTGCTTGGCTAGTTCAGTGCCTGTTCGGTGCACTTTGTCGTGTAACACATCACTTAAAAAAATATTAAAAACAACTAACAGCAAAAATGCGGCCGCCACGTAGATGGCCTCCGGTTGCTTTATTCGTGAAGTTAAGTCTCGTTTCATTTCACAGGTTAGTTGCTTAAACATACACAAAGTGTTGTTCAAGAACCCTATAAATACAAGGCTGCGAGGCGATTTAAAGCAATATCAGAAATATCCTATAACCAGCGCTGTCAAAAGTTTTGTAATTTTAAACACCTAGCAAAAAGAGTTAATGAGAATTATTTTGTAATCAACACAACCCAAACAAAAGTAGTGATTACGAAGTATTGCGTAAATAAAAAACCCAGCAACTAAGCTGGGTTTTAAAAATTAACTCTACAATCTAATTATATTGTGAATTAGAACGGGATATCGTCATCAAAGTCGATTGGTGGTTCCATTGGATTTGATGCGCCGCCTTGTGGGGCATTTTGAGGCTTAGGAGCAAAACCACCTTGTTGAGGTGCATTGTTTTGCTGCTGACCATAACCGCCACCATATTGGTTATTGCTCTGCTGCGGTGCAGACTGCTGTTGTGGACGCTGTTGCTGCTGTGCTGGCGCAGACTGTTGCTGTGGAGCATAGCTGTTATTGCTTTGTGATTGCTGTGCACCACCGCCGTAACCGCCACCTTGTTGCTGACCACCTTGGTAACCGCCTTGTGATTGACCACCTTGATAGCCACCGCCACCACCTTGCTGCTCACCACGACCGCCTAACATTTGCATTTGACCGCCCATGTCTACCACGATTTCTGTAGTGTATTTTTCTTGGCCTGATTGATCAGTCCATTTACGCGTTTGTAAACGACCTTCGATGTACACTTGTGAACCTTTACGAAGGTATTCACCAGCAACTTCTGCTAGTTTGCCAAATAACACGACACGGTGCCATTCAGTACGCTCTTGCATTTGCCCTGTGTTTTTATCTTTCCAGCTATCTGTCGTAGCAATGCTGATATTCGCTACGCCATTGCCATTAGGCATATAACGTACTTCTGGATCTTGGCCTAAATTACCAACCAAGATAACTTTGTTCACACCGCGTGCCATGGAACTTCTCCTATAAAACGTTAGATTAAACCAGCCACTTTGCGTGCTTGGTCTAGGTCAAATTCTTTATCATTAATCTTTAAATAGCTGCGATTTTCATCACAGACAACCGTTGCTTCAATTACGCCCGGTAAAGCAACAAGACGAGAAGCAAGCGCTTGTGCCTGCTGCTCTGAACTTAATTCAGTCATTAAGCTAATTATTTTACTTCTTGGTGGGACTTGCATATTCCAAGCAAGGATAAGCCATATTACCCCAACAAGTGCCGCCGCCGCAAACACTGCTTGCGCACTTAATGCTTGAGCAACGTAACCCCCTAATAAACCACCTAAAAAGGCACCAAAAAACTGCGTAGATGAAAATACCCCCATCGCAGAACCTTTCTGGTTTGCTGGGGCAATACGCGAAACAAGTGCAGGCATGGTTGCTTCTAAAAAATTAAAAGCAATAAAGTAAACCAACATACAAATACCGATGCCAATCACCGAATCAACCCATAACGACATCGCGAGCATACTTAAAACAAGCAGTGCGATTGAGCCAATAAAGGCTTGTTTTTCTTTTTCTTTACGAATAGCCACAATCATCATTGGTGCCATCAAGAAAAACGCTAAAAACAGCACAGGGATATATAAATACCAATGATGGTCTGCGACTAAGCCGTCTTTTATCAGTTGGCCTGGTAAGGCTACAAATACGGTAGTTAATGTAAGATGAAGCAGCATTACGCCAAAATCGAGGCGTGCTAATTGTGGGTGTTTAATCAGTTGCTTAATATCATCAAGCGTAGCAAGTGTGTCACCTTTTGGCGCCTTATTGACAGCATTAGGCACCAAAAACAACACAATTAAAATACCTAAAATGGCCAATCCTGCGGTAAGCCAAAATACCCCAGCAACTCCCCACGATGCAGCAACAATAGGCCCTAGTAGCATAGCAACGGCAAAGCTCATACCAATACACATACCAATCACGGCCATAACTTTCGGACGTTGTTCATCACGGCTTAAATCAGAAGCAAGCGCCAATAAGGCACTGGCAATCGCCCCCATGCCTTGAAGTGCACGCCCAAGCGTAACCATTTGCACAGACTCAGCGGTTGCCGCAATTACAGAGCCAAGTGCAAACACACAAAGGCCACCAATAATCACTTTTTTACGACCAATTTTATCAGACAACCAACCCATAGGGATTTGCAACACGGCTTGCGTTAAACCATAAGCACCAATAGCAAAGCCAATCCAAAGCGGCGAAAACCCTTCTAATTGCTGCCCATAGATAGCCAATACTGGCATCAGCATAAATAGGCCAAGCATACGGAATGCAAAGACGCTCGCCAACGAAACGGCAGCGCGTTTTTCTCGAGAGTTGAGTGAAGATGCTGTCATGAATTACTGATCTTGCTGTCTATTAAAATTTGAGCGTGGATTCTACCACAAGCGAAAACTAAATAATCACCTGTAAGTGATGATTTTTTCTTTGATCAAGGATTAATCTTATCGCGTATTATGAGATACTGAAAAAATAATTAGGTAATAAAACGAGATAGCATGGAAAACATTGAAGTCCGAGGCGCCCGTACGCACAATTTAAAAGACATCAGCCTAACCATTCCCCGTGATAAGCTGATAGTTATCACTGGCCTATCTGGTTCAGGGAAATCGTCATTAGCGTTTGATACTTTGTATGCAGAAGGGCAACGTCGTTATGTTGAGTCACTGTCAGCGTATGCACGACAGTTCTTATCACTAATGGAAAAACCCGATGTTGATCACATCGAAGGCTTATCGCCGGCTATCTCTATCGAGCAGAAATCAACGTCGCATAACCCGCGTTCAACGGTCGGTACAATTACCGAGATTTACGATTACCTACGTTTATTATTTGCCCGTGTAGGTGAGCCTCGCTGCCCTACTCACGACTTGCCACTTGCAGCACAAACGATCAGCCAAATGGTCGATACGGTTTTAGCGCTTCCTGAAGGAAGTAAGCTAATGCTATTAGCGCCAGTGGTAAAAGATCGTAAAGGTGAGCACGTTAAGCTGCTTGAGCAACTCGCAAGTCAAGGCTTCATTCGCGCCCGTATCGATGGCGAAGTCTGTGACTTATCAGATCCACCGACCCTTGAGCTTCATAAAAAGCATACTATCGAGGTCGTGGTTGACCGTTTTAAAGTTAAAGATGGCCAACAACAGCGTTTAGCTGAATCATTCGAAACAGCCCTTGAGCTATCAGGTGGTATTGCCCATGTAGCGGCAATGGACGATTCACTCAGCGAAGATATGCTGTTTTCTGCTAATTTTGCATGCCCAACGTGTGGCTACGCTATGAGTGAACTTGAGCCGCGTTTATTCTCGTTTAATAACCCGGCAGGTGCGTGTCAAAGCTGTGATGGTTTAGGTGTGCGTCAGTATTTTGATCCAAACCGTGTTGTACAAAATCCAGAGCTAAGTTTATCGGGCGGTGCAATTAAAGGCTGGGACAAACGCAGCTTTTATTACTTCCAAATGCTGCAAGCTGTCGCAGAGCACTATAAGTTTGACCTAGAAGTGCCTTTCCAAGAGCTTAGTAAAGAGGCCAAAAAGGTAATTCTTGAAGGTTCTGGCAAAACTAAAATTGCCTTTAACTATCGTAACGACCGTGGCGACTTAATTACGCGTAACCATGAGTTTGAAGGCGTTTTAAATAATATGAATCGCCGCTACCGTGAAACCGAGTCAAACTCAGTGCGCGAAGAGCTTGCTAAATACCAAACAAGCCAAGCGTGTCCGAGCTGTCATGGCTCGCGACTACGTGAAGAAGCTCGCCATGTATTTATAGGTCAAACAAACTTGCCAGCTATCACCACAATGAGTATTGGTGAAAGCATGGCATTTTTTGATGGCTTGAATTTAACTGGTCAGCGCGCACAAATTGCCGAAAAAATTCTCAAAGAAATTCGCGACCGTTTATCTTTCTTAATCAATGTCGGCCTTAATTATTTATCACTTGAGCGAAGTGCCGATACCCTTTCTGGTGGTGAGGCTCAGCGTATTCGTTTGGCAAGCCAAATTGGTGCAGGCCTTGTTGGTGTTATGTACGTACTGGATGAACCATCAATTGGTTTGCACCAACGCGATAACGACCGCCTACTAAAAACCCTTATTCACTTACGCGATTTAGGCAACACCGTTATTGTGGTTGAACATGACGAAGATGCCATTCGCGCTGCGGATCATATTATCGATATCGGCCCGGGTGCCGGTGTTCATGGCGGCCATGTTATTGCACAAGGTACCCATGACGATATTCTAGCTAGCAAAGATTCAATCACGGGTCAGTACCTCTCTGGCGAAAAGAAAATCGAAGTACCGGCGGCTCGCCATCAAACTACCGACAAATGGCTTGAGTTATTTGGTGCCACAGGTAACAACTTAAAGAACGTTGATTTACGTATTCCATTTGGTTTAATGACCTGTATCACAGGTGTATCAGGCTCAGGTAAATCGACACTTATCAACGACACTTTATTTAAACTGGCTCATACCGAGTTAAATGGCGCAACGACCGCAGAGGCGGCACCGTATAAGTCAATCAAGGGTCTAGAGCATTTTGATAAAGTGATTGATATTGACCAAAGCCCAATTGGCCGTACTCCGCGCTCAAACCCAGCAACTTACACCGGTATTTTCACCGGTATTCGAGAGCTATTTGCGGGTACTCAAGAAGCCCGTTCACGTGGCTATAAAGTGGGCCGTTTTAGCTTTAACGTTAAAGGTGGCCGTTGTGAGGCTTGCCAAGGCGATGGTGTGATCAAGGTAGAAATGCACTTTTTACCTGATGTGTATGTACCTTGTGATGTATGTAAAGGTCAGCGCTACAACCGTGAAACCCTCGAAGTACAGTACAAAGGTAAAAACATTCACCAAGTACTCGAAATGACCGTAGAAGATGCCCGTGACTATTTTGATAAAATTCCGGCTATTGCACGTAAACTGCAAACCCTAATGGATGTAGGCTTGTCGTATATTCGCTTAGGTCAAGCTGCTACTACCCTCTCTGGTGGTGAAGCACAGCGTGTAAAACTAGCTCGCGAACTTTCAAAACGCGATACAGGTAAAACCTTATATATCCTTGATGAACCAACTACGGGTTTACACTTTGCTGATATTCAGCAATTATTAGTCGTGCTTCACCGCTTACGCGATCACGGTAATACCATTGTTGTTATCGAGCATAACCTTGATGTGATCAAAACCGCAGACTGGATTGTCGATTTAGGCCCTGAAGGCGGCTCAGGCGGTGGTGAAATTTTAATTTCTGGTACACCTGAAGACGTTGCCGATTGTGAGCGTTCACACACAGGAAGGTACTTAAAACCATTACTATAAAAAGGATATTGCGTGCGTAGGTATTTAAAAATTGCAAAATGGCGCGCTAATAAACAGTTTCAACAACAGCAACGTAGCTGGCAGCCTCATAAAACGAGGCTGGTTGAACAGTTAAAAGCCATTTGGTTTAACTTAAGTACCGCGCAAAAGCTCTATCTTTTAGCATTAAGCAGCCTGATTGTTCTGCAATCGGGCTGGTTAAGTGCCACCATCACCATTATTGCGCTTGTTATTGAGTTTTGGCCCAAGTTTAACCAACTTTGGCACTCGCTTGCCGGCAAAGCACTGATTTTAATCTTCTATGCCAGTATCGCTAATTTTGTATTAGCTGGTGCAAGCGGCATAGTTAATGATGTAACTCATGTCTCAGCTAGTCACTTTAACTACACACATAACTTTGCCACCCTGTTATATTTACCACCTTGGGCAATGGGAATAACCCTAGGTACTTTATTGTTATTTCAACTTTTTTTACCTTTTTATATTTTTGTTTTATTGCTGATAAAGCCATTTGGCTCTGAGCGAGTTAAGTTTATTAGTCAAAGCTACTCACCATTATTAACTGCCATTGTACGCTTTGTTTTAGCGTCGGTAGTTTTTATTAACTTAATTTCATTTCTTGATGATAAGCCACCTGAAGAAGTGCTCGACAATATGGTCAGCACCTTTGTGGATAGTAAAGTCATTGCCAAGGAATCAGGTGAAGAACAGCAAAAAGCAGTCGAAGAACTTGGTGAAAAGCTCGAGCAACAACTTCCTGAAAATACACAAAGCTCAGCCCCAAGCCAAGACGTAGATGTAGAAGTTGACGGCGAAACCGCCGAAAACCTTCGCCAATTTTTAGATACCAAAGGTTACTTTGAACGTAGCAAACGTTTAATTGCCATGTTTGCTTACAGCTTTGAAGCCGATAGTTATTCACGCTGTTTAAAAGCAGAAAACAGTAAATCCGTTGAGCTGAATGATTATGAGATTGTACAAGTAACCCCTGATCACCATGCTGAGTATGGCTATCAATTTGAAGTCATTGCGTGCGACTCGCCAGGCGTTACCCCAGTAGAAAAATAGCGCAGCAATCTATACTACTCACTTGGCTTACTGCGTTTTTCTCTTATGAAGTGAAATATCGAAAGCCCAATAAAGCCAAAGCAAACTAAGGCGATTACTAAATTAGGTATAAAAATAAGTAACATAGCGGCATCATAGCCGATCTTTGCGAATGCAGCACAAAGGCTACCAATGATAAGCTCAGTTAAGATTAGCTCCCATTCTAATGAGCTATTCGCAGGTACAGTTTTAGCCGCATAATGTTTTACTTTAAAACCCATATCAAAACCTCCAAGTTCCTATTTGCTGCATCCAAACTATCATCAAAAGACAAAACCGCAAAAATTAAATGATTTAAAACCTTATTTCCTCTCATAAGAATTAAACTTAAACCATTGAAAATATTCAAATTAATATTTTCAAACCTTATATATAAATTGCTTAGAACTAGATAAGCGACTCTAGCAGCTTTCCTCGCTATTGTAGTTTGCATCAACGGGCTACCAACCAATTTTGCTTCGCTGATAAAACTAATCAACCAATTAAAGGAATTAAATTATGGCTAACTCAGTCTTAAAAATGATGTCACTTTTAGCGGTCACTGCAATCATTATTACATCAACGAATACCTTACTTAATGCTCAAGGTACTCAAAAGCTAAACAAGCAATTAGAGACCTCTATCGAAGCATCTATTGAGCAAATGAACAATAAAATTGATCAGCAAATTGAGCAACAACTGAATAAGTAATACTTGGCTTGCTCAGCATGCTGAGCAAGCTTCTTTAAATTAACAGGCTTAAATAATGAAAACACTAACTCGACACTTGCTAATCTCATCAATTGCTGCGACAGGCCTATTAATAAGTGGTTTTGGTGCAGCAAAAAGTGCCGTATGGAAAGTTAGTAAAGGTGATGAATTTATATATGTTGCTGGTTCAATCCACGTTTTGCCGCCCAAGGAACTCCCCCTTCCTGATGAATTTAATCAAGCGTATAAACAGGCTGATATCTTAGTACTTGAAACTGATGTGCCCGCACCAAGCGATAGCTCAGCACAACTCACTATGCTTAAAACTCTTAGTTATCAAGCTGGCGAAACACTGAGTAGCAAGTTATCAGCAAAGGTGAAACAGCAACTAGAAGAACAACTTGCCCAGTATGATATGAAACTCAGCGAACTCGATAGCTTTCGCCCCTTTATGTTAAGCGTGCTAATCATGTCGCTAGAACTTCAAAAGCAACAACTTATGGGTGAAGGTGTTGATAGTTACTTCGCGAAATTGGCTAAGCGAGATAAAAAAGAAGTCGCTTATCTAGAGACCGTGGCTTTTCAATTAGACCTGTTTAAACAAGTAGGTAGCCAAGACGAAAATGCCTTTATTGAGTCACTATTAACGCAAATTTCTAGTTACCAAGCACTGTACATCGCAATACTTAATGCATGGAAAAATGGCGATATGCAAGCAATAGATGAACTTACTCTTATGCCTTTACAAGAACATGACCCTAATACTTACCAAATGTTGATCAAGCAACGAAATCTAACTTGGCTTGGTCACATTGAAAATTATTTTACTAATTCGCAAAAAGAGTTACTGCTCGTTGGCACAGCCCACTTAGCTGGTGAAGATAGCTTGTTAGGCTTATTAAAAAATAAAGGTTATGTAATTAAACAATTGAACACAGGTGAGAAATAAAAAATGGAAAAAACAGACAAAACCGCTGCTGCACTTATCTGTTTATTTACAGTATTAATGGCGCTTAGCTTTTAATAGCTAAAAAAATACCGCTATCAAGCGGTATTTTTATTTCAATAATTTATCACAAGCTTACGGGCGAGGGATAAAACCTACCGCATCGTAGACTGCTTTTAATGTTTTTTCAGCGCGGATACTCGCTTTTTCAGCACCTGATTTCATAATGCTATCAAGTAATGACTGATCTTCGCGAATTTCTTTAAAGCGTGCTTGAATTGGCTCAATCATATTAACGACCGCTGCTGCAGTGTCTTTTTTCAGGTGACCATACATTTTGTCTTCATATTCAGGCACTAAGTCTTCAATTGAGCGCTTAGTGGCCACTGATAATAAAGTAAGTAGGTTTGATACACCTGGTTTTTCTTCACGATCAAAATAAATACGAGCTTGCTCGTCTGAATCGGTTACTGCTTTTTTCAGTTTCTTTTCAATCTTCTTCGGCTCATCTAATAACATAATGTAACCGTTTGGATTTTCATCTGATTTAGACATTTTCTTGAGCGGATCTTGTAAACTCATTACACGTGCGCCGAACTCAGGAATGTATGGCTCTGGTAGTTTGAACACGTCACCGTATAGGTTATTGAAACGTGTTGCAATATCACGAGTTAACTCAAGGTGTTGTTTTTGATCTTCACCCACTGGCACTTGATCCGCTTGGTATAGCAAGATGTCTGCAGCTTGCAGTACAGGGTAAGAGAATAAACCCACATTAACGTTATTAGCATGCTTAGAAGACTTATCTTTAAACTGCGTCATACGGTTAAGCTCACCCATTTGCGCGTAACAGTTTAAAACCCAACTAAGCTGTGCATGTTCTGGCACTTGAGATTGTACAAATAACGCCGCTTTTTCTGGGTCGATACCACATGCAGCATACAGCGCAATACCGTCAAGCACGCGCGAGCGTAGTTGCTCAGGATCTTGGCGTACTGTAATAGCGTGTAAATCAACTAACATAAAGAAACTTTCGTGGTCTTCCTGTAGCTTAAGCCACTGGTTAATAGCGCCAACATAGTTGCCTATTGTCATACCACCGGTTGGCTGAATGCCACTTAACACTACTGGTTTACTCATGATGTTCCTTTATATTTTTACTAAACTAAAAAGACGAATTTAAAATGCACTTACCTTTGGGTAAGAACGGGTATTATATCTAAGAAATTCTCGCAGAGGTACTCTGGATTGAAATCAACAAGGTTTTCACCTTGGTTATAGCCATAACTAAGCGCGACAACGTCAACATTTGCAGCTTTTGCTGCCAAAATATCACTTTTTGAATCGCCAATCATAACCGCTTTTTCAGGGCTAACATCTAATTGCTGACAAGCAAATAGTATAGGCTCAGGTGATGGTTTCTTTGCCATATCATTGCCACAGACAATAAACTGAAAATGACTAGTCAGTGACAGTTTATCAAGTAACTTTTCGGTAAAACGGCGCGCCTTATTGGTGATTACCACTTTAGGAATACCAGCAAGGGCAGCAAGCCCGGTTTCTACATGTTGATAAAGCGCACTGTAATCGCCTACAACTTGGTCATAGTGCTGATAAAACAAATTAATTGCACGCTCAGCAAGGGCTTCATCTAAATGCTCACTGATTTGCATATCGCCACTCAAACCACGCTTTACAAGCGTTTCTATGCCATTACCTACCCAGCTTTCAACTAGCTTTTGTGTCACAATCGGAAATGCTAGATCAGTTAGGGTCAGGTTCATCGCAATGTATAAATCATAAACACTGTCGACTAAGGTGCCATCTAAATCGAAAAATGCCGCATCGTATTTCATGGCTCAACCTTTGCAAGCTCGTTACGCATCGCATCGATAACCGCTTTGTAATCTGGTTGATTGAAAATCGCCGAGCCTGAAACAAACATATCAGCGCCCGCTTCGGCAATTTCAGCAATATTATCAACACCAACGCCACCATCAACTTCTAAACGAATTTTGCGACCTGAATCATCAATCATTTTACGCGCTTGGCGAAGCTTTTCGAGGGTATGAGGAATAAAGCTTTGGCCGCCAAAACCAGGGTTAACCGACATTAATAGCACCACATCAACTTTATCGAGCACATGCTCAAGGTAGCTAAGGCTGGTTGCAGGATTAAATACAAGCCCTGCTTGGCAACCACTGTCTTTTATGAGTTGCAAGGTACGGTCAATATGCTCACTGGCTTCTGGGTGAAAGCTGATGATAGAAGCGCCCGCTTCAGCGAAGTCGGGAATTAGACGATCGACAGGCTTTACCATAAGGTGCACATCAATCGGGGCTGTAATGCCGTAATCGCGCAGTGCTTTACAAATCATCGGACCAAAAGTTAGGTTTGGCACATAATGGTTATCCATCACATCAAAATGTACAACATCTGCTCCACTTGCTAGTACACGATCAACATCTTCACCTAAACGGGCAAAGTCGGCTGATAAAATAGAAGGGGCAATTAAATACTTTTGTAATGTTTCCAACATGAGAGATTCCATTAAAATTTGCGACTGCAAGAAGAGCGCATAATGTAACCCAATCGACTGCTGATTTAAACACCGCAGCTGATTGTTAAAGGGCGATTGCTTTAAGCTAATCCTTTTAGCCTATTGAATTAGTGTTATTTTAGTCAAAATTTGAGCAATAACTCTATTAAAAAGCCATCTACAACACAATAAAATGAAACAAATAATAAACATTAAATTTACTTTAAAGAGCTAATTTTATTAAATTTTTATTTAATTCAGCGATAATTAAGTTTGTTATTTGAGCAATTGTTATGTATGCTTGTTTAAGTAACACAAACAAGGGTTATTCTCATGCGTGCTTTTAAAATAGGGATCTTAATCGCGTCCGCACTTACGGTTGCTGCGTTTGTATCTTTTTCATCTGCTGATGAAGACGACTTTTTAGCAGCGGCGTCTGGTTGCTCATGCAACACGCTTAACGCATCATCATCTTCTGCTCAATGTATGAAAGCAGAACAAGAAACAGGATGGTTTTCTTGGTTAACGGGTGATAGCCGCAGTGCTCAGTTCCATTATCTTGATTTACTTGAGTTATTAACAAGTAGTGAAGAGTCAAAGAAAGTTAGCGGTTTAGGTTCTAAGTTCTAAATCGTATGAACAAATTCATGAGTGCATTACAAAGTGTCTTTGCGGCATTTTTTGGTGTGCAATCAGAAAATAAGCGTCAAGCTGACTTCAAAGAGCACTCGCTCAGTACTATCATCGTCATTGCCCTGATTTTTTTCAGTCTATTTGTAGCAGCGATTTATTTCACCGTTTCTTTGGTGCTAAATACATAGCCATTAGCTCGTTCACTTTATTGCGTGAACCGCCCTTGGGGCTAATCGTGCGTTTTACCTGAATCTCATCTAATGATGCTTGGCTGTAGATTTTACGCGTCCACACTGTATCGTGGTTAGAAATAAGTACCGGCGTGTTATTTTCGAATGCGGCTTGCTCAGCTAAATTCGCCAAGTTTGCTTGGTCATCTAAATTGAAACCGCCTTTAGCGTAAGAAGTAAATGAAGCTGTTTTACTCAAAGGCACATAAGGTGGATCGCAATATACAACCGCATTATTAGGAATAAGCTTAAATACCTTGTCATAACCTAAGCAAGTAAAGGTTGCTTGCTGAGCTTTTTCAGCAAAGAAATGCATTTCTTTTTCAGGGAAATACGGGCGCTTATATTTACCAAAAGGAACATTAAAAATACCTTTTAGATTATAGCGACACAACCCGTTATAGCCATGGCGATTCATGTATAAAAATAAAATCGCACGCTCATACACATCACTGCTTTGATTAAACTGAACACGATATTCGTAATAGGCTTCGGGGTGGTTATTAAGCTCTACAAACAACTTTTTAGCGTCGCTAATAAACTCATCGGGCGTGCGCTTAAGCTCAGTGTAAAGATTGATCAGATCCGCATTTATATCATTTAAAATATAATGCTTAAAATCAGTATTAAGGAATACAGAGCCAGCACCAACGAAAGGTTCAACTAAGGTGTCAGCATCCATACTCGCTTGCTTCAAGCGGGTACGAATATCTTCAACTAGGCTGTATTTTCCACCTGCCCATTTAAGGAAGGCTCTGGTCTTTTGCTGCATCTGCTCTTAACTTCAATTCGGTGTTGCGCGATTTTACACTAATCAGCTTTAATTTACTGATTTAGTGAAGCGATTTCTTGTTTAATTTTACTTATTTTTTTATAAAACGGCTGATTTTTACGCACATTATCAGAAAGTGTTGTTACGCCCTTCTTAGCATCATTCAGTGTGGTGTAACTACCATAAGTTACAATCCACCACGGCTTACCACTCCGTAAGCTTTGGTAAGTATTTACTTGCCCTTGCAAGCCATTTTCAGTAATAAACTTATCGCTAATCTCTTTTTTAGTCACCGCAAGTAATTGGATTACAAAATTGTCATCTGGTTGAGATAAATACCACGCATTTCCTACTAATGGCAGCTCTGGCTCAATGTCAGACTCGGTTTGCTCAGCATCGTTGATGACGGCAGCTATAACTTCATCTGTCGTTGGTTGCTCAGTCTCTTGTGTTATTCGCTCTGCTGGCAAAAGGCTATCAACAATCGCAGCCACGTTATTGTTATGACTTTCATTCTCACGGTTTTCTATCGCAGAGTTATCAACTGGCACCTTAGCTGCCTGAGTTGTGTTGTCCTCATCATTAGTAGCAACTTGCTGCTCGGCTTGAAGATCGTCTTGAGCTTGTTCTAGAACTAGCTCTTTGCTTTCTACTCGAGCATTGATTACTGCTTCTGCAGGCAGTGCTGTTGCCACAGAGTTCGTTGTATCCTGCTGGTAATGCGCTTTCCACCACTCAGTCATATCAGCTTTATATAAAAAGCCAATGATCAGCACCATGGTCGTGATTAAGAGCAAAATTAAATAAAGCAGTTTATAGTTTTTTTCTGGTGCGCGAATGTCTGCAGTTTGTTGTTCAGGCTGCCAAGCAAGTAATAAAGCTGGGTTACCATGCGCTTCTTGTAAAAAGGTGCGAAAAACTGGGTCTTCTTCAACAGGGAGGTTATCGAAAAACCAACGCATGAGCTGTTTACTTTCACTTAAATTTAGCGACTCTAAGTGGATTTCAACTGCTTGACTAAACTGCCCTGCCGATTGTGATGCAATCAGTATGTATAACGTGCTCGGGCTTTGCTTGGCAAGGACTTCTAATTGCTGAATTAACTCTTCAGATAAATGACGCCCTCCATCAATGACCCATAAACAATCACCACAAGGCTGTTGTTTATAAAGTTGATAGAAGTTTTCAGACAAACTTAAAGCGTGATCAATTAGTGGGTTGCTAAAGCTTTGTTCTAACAGTTCAGTCATAAACTGTTGGTCGGTCATTTTTCCCGACAACTGAACAAACGCTTTATTAAAGTCGAGGTATTTATCCGTGATGAAGGTTTCTAATAAATAGCTTTTACCAAGGCCAGAAGGACCGAGTAAGCAAATTAGGTTTTGCCCATATTCAAACTGCAGAGCGATTCGATCAACTAGCGCAGCACGGCTAGGCAATATTTGCGATTGCATTAGCGCGCTATTAAATCACAAACCTGCTGATCAGTAACATCACTTACCAGCGCACATTGACCAAATTGGGTAGGTAGAATAAAGCGAATCGTGCCTTTTTTATTTTTCTTATCTTTACGCATGTGCGTTAAAAACTGCTCGCTGGTCATTTCTGCCGGAATATCGACAGGTAAATCATACTCAGCAATCAATTTAATAATGCGTTCAACTTCTGCTGCGTTTAAGTCATCACGGGTATGTGCAAGGCGTGCTGCCAGTACCATACCTGCCGCAACGGCTTCGCCATGTAGCCAATTACCATAGCCCATTTGCGCTTCAATTGCGTGGCCAAAGGTGTGCCCTAAGTTTAGTAATGCACGTAAACCGGCTTCTTTTTCATCTTGTGCAACAATCAAGGCTTTGATTTCACAACAGCGATAAATCACATGCTGTAAAGTTTGTTCATCAAGAGACTTAAGTTTAGTGATATTTTGCTCAAGGTAAGCAAATAACTCAGTGTCGTAAATAAGGCCATATTTAATCACTTCAGCCATGCCCGCTGCGAATTCACGCTCAGGCAAAGTATGTAGCGATTGCGTATCGATAAATACTGCTTGTGGTTGGTAAAACGCACCAATCATGTTTTTACCAAGTGGGTGGTTTACTGCCGTTTTACCGCCAACCGATGAATCGACTTGCGAAAGCAAAGTCGTTGGCACTTGAATAAAAGGCACGCCACGTTGATAACATGCAGCAACAAAACCAGTGAGATCACCCACCACACCGCCACCTAAGGCAATAAGGCAAGTATCGCGGCCACAGTTATGTTCAAGTAAGAACGCCGAAATCTTTTCAAACCACTCAAGTGATTTATATTGTTCGCCATCAGGGATGGTAAAAGATAACGGGTTAAGATCAGCCAACGACGTCATTACATCATCTAGATATAAAGGTGCAATGGTGTCGTTGGTGATAATGATAGGTCGACAGTCGCCGATGTGCTCGCGCAGCCGACCAGTCTCTTGAAGA
The DNA here is from genome assembly GCF_041414715.1 of Pseudoalteromonas sp. DY56-GL22. Taxonomy (NCBI): domain Bacteria; kingdom Pseudomonadati; phylum Pseudomonadota; class Gammaproteobacteria; order Alteromonadales; family Pseudoalteromonadaceae; genus Pseudoalteromonas; species Pseudoalteromonas sp. DY56-GL22. Next base: position 485,934 of record NZ_JANHZR010000003.1, read on the forward strand.
GCAGATTGACCAATATAAATAGGATAACTTCGCTCGTCCAAATTAACTGTTAATTCAAGCATAGCTAGTTTCCTTTTTATTATTGGTTTTTAAAAATCTAATTTCTCGATGATTTGATTAGCAACAACTTTCGCGCTTTGCTCATCAGTGCGGACAACAAAATCAGCAACTTCTTTGTATAACGGTTCGCGTTCTTCAGCTAAGCGCTCTAGTACATCACGCGGTGCTTCTTCTGTTTGCAATAATGGGCGACGCTTGTCGCGCTGTGTGCGTGCAACTTGCTTTTCGATTGGTGTCTCAAGGTATACAACAATACCACGAGCAGAAAGCTTGTTACGTACTTCTTTACTGATCACAGAACCACCACCTGTTGCAAGAACGATACCTTGCATCTCAGTTAGGTCTGAAATTACAGTTTCTTCACGAAGTCGAAAGCCCTCTTCACCCTCAAGATCGAATACCCAAGCAATGTCTGCTCCAGTACGACGCTCGATCTCTTGATCTGAATCGAAAAATTCAAGGTGTAATTGGTCAGCAATGTGACGACCAATTGTGCTTTTGCCAGCCCCCATAGGGCCCACTAGAAATATATTACGTTTCTCAGCCATATCTTTTTAGTACAAACGAACTCTAAAATTTGAAATAAAACCCCGCCTAACGACCTGGCCCCAAAATTAAGGAGGGGATTATCTCAGTAATTGCTTGGGTATTTCAAGTCAATTAGCATAAAAAGCCAGATTACGAGCAATTAAAATGCTAATTGCTCGTTGCTTAAGAAAAAATCACTTAATCAATTTGAATTTTAGGGGTTACGAAGATTAACAACTCTTTCTTCTCGTTAAATTCACTCGTGCTTTTAAACAGCACACCCAAATAAGGAATATCACCTAACAATGGTACTTTCTTAGTTGAATTAACAATTTGTTGTTGAAAAATACCACCAAGCACCACTGTTTGACCATTTTCTACTAATACTTGGGTTTGGATTTCTTGGGTATTGATCGCCACAGCAGAGCCTGTTGGCGTTTGTACCGTATCACCACGAGTATCTTGTGTAATTACTAAGTCTAAAATCACCTTGTTGTCAGGTGTAATATGAGGCGTTACTTCTAAGCTCAATACCGCTTTTTTGAATGTTACTGTCGTTGCGCCACTAGATGCAGCTTCAACGTATGGAATTTCTGTACCTTGCTCAATTCGTGCTTTTTGTTGATTAGCCGTCGTGATGCGTGGGCTTGCGATAATTTCGCCGCGATTTTCTTCTTCAAGCGCACTTAACTCTAAATCTAAAATAGTGCCATTGGCTAGCTTAGCGACTTGCACACCAATACTACCCGCAGGGCTTGAAACCGGTAAATTGACATTTAAGCGATCAGAAATACTTGGAATATTATCGTAAGAGCCCGCACCAAACATGCCGCCAGCGCCTTCTAAAGAGCCAGAAATAGCACCATCGCTTCCTACGTCACTAATACCCCAACGAACACCCAAGTCTTCTTGCACATTATCATTCACTGTCACCATACGTGATTCAATCACGACTTGCTTAACAGGAATGTCTAGGGTCTCAACCATACGACGCACACTTTCAATACTTTTTGCAGTGTCTTTGATCAGCAAAGTGTTCGTTCGTTTATCAACAGAAACACTTCCTCGCGCTGAGATAATGCTATTTGTGTCTGTTTTCAATAGGTCTGCAAACTCTTCAGCTTTTGCATAGTTAAGGCGAATATATTCGCTATAAAGCGGTTCTAAGTCTTCAACTTGCTGCTTAGCTTTAAGTTCTTTAGCTTCTCGGGCAGCCAACTCTTCAGAAGGGGCGACCATTAAAATAGAGCCATCCATGCGCTTATCTAAGCCTTTCACTTTCAATACTACGTCAAGCGCTTGATCCCAAGGGACTCCTTCTAGTCGTAAAGTAATATTGCCTGTAACAGAATCACTCGTTACTAAGTTAAATTCATTGTAACCTGCGATTATTTGCAGTACTGAACGCACGGGAATATCTTGGAAGTTTAACGTCATTGGACGTCCTTGATACTCAATTCCCCCTTCAAGGTAAGCGCGTTGCGTATCATCTTTTTCGACAGTTAAAGTAAAAATATTCTCAATTTGCTGATGAGTGAATTTAAATGCAGCGTTTGGCTCAACCACGATACGTGTCATATTGCCTTCTTTAAACGTCTCAATATTGCTAACGACTGTGCCAAAGTCCATCACATCAAGCTGATAAAGTAGATCATCGAGAATATCAGTATGGTGGAACTCAGCAATAATTTTGCCACCACTTTCGTGAACATCTATAGCTGCTTGCGTGTCTTGTAAAAATACTAACAGCCTTGCTTCGCCTTTTTCACCACGACGAAAATCTATCGACTGAACTGTATTTATATAATTATTGGCTGCTGAGAGTGGATCCGCTATTTCGTCTCCACTAATTGGGTTATCAGAAACATGCAGCGTTAGGATGTTATCTTTAGCGAACGTTTTATAGATTTTTAATTTATCTAACGATACAACGACCTTCAAACCATCAGCGGTCATGGTGCTTGTTACATGCTGAATACCTGCTTGGTTCACAGGTACATCACGCATTTCATTATCAACACCTACATTACTGAATAACATTTCGATGCGTGCTGGTGAGTTATACACCTGGACTTTTGGTTCGAATGTCAGTGCCTCATCAAACACAAGCTGTAGTTGTGTTTCGCCTTTCATTAATGGGTTATAACGCACATCATATAGTAAAGGTGCCGCAACTGCTGACTGCGCTATTAAAAAAGCAAGTGCAGCTAACATGAACTTATGCATGTTTTTAAACCAAGCCATTCCTTTATGCATATTTTTTTTACCTTTCATAAGATTAACTTGCACCATTTGTATCCGCCTCTAACATTTCTAGCTTTGTCAGACGCTCTTTCCAACAACCAGCCCCATCAGGGATTAATTCTAATAATTCTATGTAATTGTCGTGCACTTCTTTTATTTCACCATGATACAAACCAATGTAATTACCTACGGTTACGCGATAAAGCGTTTCATCTGCCGCTTTGATGAGTGCCCAAGTATTGCCAGCTCGGCCTATGGTACCTTTCATAAGCAAATTATCTAATGGGTATTTCTCAAGAGGTTGGCGAACTCGATTTGGATCAGGATGAAGACAGTTCTTCACCTGCACAAGGTTATTTTGAATAATCTCAGGCTTCGGAGCAACAAATGGGCTGCGAAGTCTACTTGCACTGTATTCAAAATATTCAAATTGCGCTATCTGTGGGATCGGTTCAACTTTCGGCGTTGTGCTAGCTTTTACCTGATCGATAAACTCTTTTTGCTCAGCAGTATCATCATTACAAGCGGCTAACGCAAAGCTCATTAATATAACTAAGGAAAGCTTCTTCATTTTTTAGTGCCCCCCTCGTAACGATATGTTTTGGCTACAACACTAAAAGTAAGCTCGCCATTACCTAAAGTTTGAATTGTAAAATCATGCAAACTAACAATACGCGGTAACTGTGCTACTTTGCCAACGAATTCACCGAATTCATGGTAAGTACCCACCACCTCAATTTTTATCGGTAGCTCTGTATAAAATTCTTTTTCAATTTCAGGTAACCAACCAATTTTTAAGAAGGTTAAACCACTTGTCGTTCCAACATAAGATAAATCATCAAGCAACCCAGGTGTTTCATTCGAGGTAGGTAAGCGCTTCAATAGTTGAGAAAATTTCTCTTCCATTTCTACCATTTGTTGGCGATACAGTTCTAAGTTGCTCGCTAAAGCATATTTTTGCTTGTAAGTGTTACGCAACTCAGTTTCTTTTGCTACGGCGCTGTGATAGCTGGCAATCTCATCAGACACCAATAGGCTATAACTAAAATACAACACGATTGCAGCTACAAAAGCACAACATAACGCTTTTACAGCAATGGGCCAATCACCCATGTTTTCGAGCTCTATTTCATTCCAATCTATTTCAGTTAACGATTTGATATCAAGGTTCATTACGCGCCTCACCTATCTGATCAAACGGTTTAACATAAAAATCCATATTAAAGTCACTTAATAGCCTTGATGTCTGCTCACCTGCAACAATGCCTTGCATTACTGGGCGCTCTAGTAAATAAGAACTTTGAACTTGACGTAGCATGGTCGATAAGCGGTTATTCGATTCGCTACGACCTGTTACATGAATTTGGTCACCACGGCGCTCCAACTTAGTCAAATAGACACCTGCAGGGACTATTTTCGCAACTTCATCCATGATTTGTGTACCTAAGTTACGACTACTTTGCAGCTCTTCAATTAAACGCATTCGTTGCTGTAAGTTTTCTTTCTTTTTATCAAGCTCATTAATTTCCCTAATACGTTGATTCAAAAGAGCGATCTCAGTATTTAAAAAGTTATTCTTTGCATCTTGGCCTTGACGAAGGCCGCTGTAAAAAGAGCTCAATAGATACATACTGATAAAGCTGACAACAACAACAGAAAAAAGCACAGTTATAAATTTATTCTGTGAGTCTTTTCTTTGCTGTTCTCGCCAGGGCAGTAAATTTATATGTGGCATGATGAAAAGCTCCTTAATGCCAGTCCTGTGGCTATTGCAAACTGAGTTCGGTGACGCTGCAGCATATTCCGATCCACTTTTGCGGAGATTTCAATGTTTGCAAATGGCTCAGCAACCACCGTATGGATTCCCAGTTCTTCAATTAAAAGCCTGTCAAGGCCATCAATCATAGCTGTGCCACCCGTTAGAACAATATAGTCAACTTGCTCTTTACCACTGGTTGTTAAGAACATTTGTACTGCGCGTCTTACTTGCTGCAATAGTGATGTTTGGAATGGCGCTAACACCTCAAAAGTATAATTTGGTGGTAAATCCCCTGTTGTTTTACCTATTTCAGCTTCATCAAAGCTTTTATTATAATAAGCAACGATACTATTAGTGTATTGATCGCCGCCAAATACTTGGTCACGGGTATAAATTGTTTCACCCTCTTGCACCACACTAACCAACATCAGAACAGCACCAATATCAACCACAGCGACACACTTATTGTAAGCATCGCTTGGCAACTGTTGATAGTAAACATCCATTGCTCGGCTGAGGGCATAACTTTCTACATCGACCACTGCCGCTTTTAAGTTAGCTGTTTCAAGAGCACCTACACGAGCTTGCACACTTTCAGTTCGCGCTGCCGAAAGAAGTACATTAACTTTACTTGGATCCGCTTCGTTGATAGCCAGTTTTTCAAAATCGATATTAACTTCGTCGAGGGGGTAAGGAATTAAGCTGTCTGCTTCAATAGCAATTTGTGACTCAAGTTCAGCATCAGTTAATGATACATCCATAAAAATTACTTTTGTGATCACGGTTTGCCCAGACACTGCAACAGCAGCGCGTTGTACGGATTTAGGTATTTTTCTTTTTAATTTCGCGATAACATTACCTATTGCTTCTATGTCTTGAATAGAACGTTCAGACATAGCGCCTTTAGGCATAGGTTCAATAGCTAGTGCTTCAAGCCGCAAACCAGCGTCTGTCTCCTGCAATAACACTGCCTTTATACAGTGTGATCCGATGTCGATCCCTACCATCATAGATGAAGGCTTTTTAAATAGCTGACTTAGCATGTTTGCAACTTGGCCTTTGTTTTAATAATAAACAAGTTATAATTTTTATCTGAAAAAATATTATTCATTTTTTAATCAATATATACTAGCAGTCTCCGATTCTAATTGGGAGTCCATTTAGGGAAAATATAAGTGATTTTATTAAAGCGAACTTTACAATTTATTATCATCTGCTCATTCTTAGGACTAATCACTTTAGTTGGTCTATACTATTACGTTAAACCCGACATTCCTAGCGTTCAGGTTTTAAAAGACGTTCAGTTACAGACACCTATGCAAGTTTTCTCACGAGATGGCTTATTGATCAATCAATTTGGTGAAAAACGCCGCATTCCAGTAACAATAGATCAAATACCCCAACCATTAATCGATGCAATATTAGCAACAGAAGATAATCGCTTTTATGAACATATTGGCATTGATCCAATTGGTATAGTTCGCTCAGCCATTGTACTCATATCTACCGGTGAAAAGAAACAAGGCGCAAGTACGATAACCATGCAGCTTGCCCGTAACTTCTTCTTAACCCGAGAAAAAGCATATATCCGTAAAGTTAAAGAGATCTTCATAGCTCTTCACATTGAAAGTATTTTAACTAAGGACGAAATTCTCGAATTATACTTAAACAAAATCGAATTGGGTAATCGCGCCTTTGGTATTGGTGCAGCTGCGCAAGTTTACTATGGCAAAGATTTAAACGAGTTAACTTTAGCGCAAATGGCGATGATTGCAGGCCTACCTAAAGCACCTTCTGCACTTAACCCTATTCGTAACCCAGTTCGCGCAAAGGCTCGTCGAAATGTCGTATTAGGTCGTATGTACACCGAAAAGTACATCACTCGAAGCGAATATGAAGAGGCTATTAACGCACCTATTACTGCAAAATTTCACGGCGCAGAAATTGAAGTCTATGCCCCGTATATTTCAGAGATGGTTCGTGCTGAAATGGTAGCTCGTTATGGTCACGAGCGCGCCTATAATACTGGTTTTAAAGTTTACACCAGCGTTGACTCTAACATTCAACAGGCTGCTCAAGATGCGATTGTTGATAACCTACACGCTTACGATATGCGTCATGGCTTCCGTGGTGCTGCGGCTCAGTTATGGGACAGCGAAAATGAAAGCCCTCTTAGCCAAGAAGAGATCTTATCTAAATTAAAAGATGTCAAAGAATTTGGTCCGCTATTAGCAGGTGTTGTCACCAACGTCGCTGAACAATCAATTGATGTGCTATTAAAAAGCGGTGAACAAGTCACTGTTGAGTGGGATGGTCTAAAATGGGCGCGTAAATATATTACGCGATACCGTCAAAGCTTTGCACCAAAAACAGCTACCGAAATTTTATCAGCGGGAGCGCAAATTTGGCTGCGTAAAAATGCAGATGAAAGCTATATCCTTAGCCAAGTACCAGAAGCATCGAGCGCACTTGTTTCACTTGATCCGCAAGATGGTCGTATTAAAGCGATTGTCGGTGGTTATAGCTTTGAACAAAGCCAATACAATCGCGCAGTTCAAGCAAAACGCCAAGTAGGCTCAAACATTAAGCCATTTATTTATTCAGCGGCACTTGAGAATGGCTATACGCTTGCTTCTATTTTGAATGATGCGCCAATTAATCAATGGGATAAAAGCCAAGGTGTGGCATGGCGCCCTAAGAACAGCCCAGCGGTTTATAATGGTCCTATACGTATTCGCAGAGCACTCGCACAATCGAAGAACGTAATCTCGGTGCGCCTATTACGAGGTGTTGGCCTTGAGCGTACAGCCGATCATTTGCTTAAGTTTGGCTTTTTGAATAACGATATTAACCGCAGTGAATCACTCGCACTCGGTAGCGCTTCAATCACTCCACTTGAACTAGCCCGCGGTATGAGTACATTCGCCAATGGCGGTCATTTGATAACCCCTTACTTTATCTCTGAGATTCAGGATTCGGCGGGTACTGTTTTATTTAAAACAGAGCCTGAACTTGCTTGTGATGCGCCTAAGCAAACTGTAACCCCTGAGTTTGCATCTCTTAACCAGAATCAACAGAGTTTTACTGAAGCGGAGATAACGAAAACACCTCGCTGTGCGCCTCGTATCATTTCTAAGCAAAATGCATTTTTAATTTCGCAAGCTATGCACAGTGCAATTTGGGGGGGCGGTAGTTGGACCCATAAAACAGGCTGGAGTGGCACAGGCTGGCGTGCACAAGCACTTGATCGTCGTGATTTAGCTGGTAAAACAGGTACCACTAATGATTCGGTAGATACTTGGTTTAGCGGCTTTAATCGCAATGTAATGACTTCGGTCTGGGTTGGTTTTGATAACCCTGGAAAAGCGCTAGGCCGCTCGACTTACAATAGTAACCTCGATAAATCGCAAATATCAGGTGCAGAATCCGGCGCTAAAACCGCGCAACCTGCATGGGTCGACTTTATGCGTGCAGCCCTTGATGGTATGCCAGAAGCACCTATTGAGCTTCCTGAAGGTTTAGTATCGGTTCGAATCGACTTAGCAACAGGTCTATTGAGTCACAAAAATGATTACACCAGTCGTTTTGAATACTTCATTAAAGGCACTGCACCAACTAAGTACGTACTCGATCAACCAACAGACGTATTTGAAGAAAAGCTCAGCACAGAGGAAGAGTTGTTCTAAATAACTAAGTTGCTATAAGACATAAAAAAGCGCCCTTGGGGCGCTTTTTGCTTAGCTATTTAAACTAAGATCAGCAAAATTACTTTAGGTTATTTACCAGCCAATATAGGTCTGAGTGCACCCCAGCGGCAGTGACTTCTTTACCCGCTCCTGGGCCTTGGATCACCAATGCATTATCTGTATACCACTGTGAATTGATCACAAAGATGTTATCGCCCGGTTTAAGGCTTGCTAGTACATCATCTTTGCCAACATTGACTAAACCAACTTGAGCCTGAACCTTACCATCTACGAGTGTTATAGCACCGGTGTAGCGCACCACTTTATCTTCCACCGCAGCTTGGGCTGCTTTTTCTGTCATGAATTCATCAAGTAGCTGTTTGTTTGCAAGGAAATCTTGCCAGCTTCCTGATGCAAGCTGTTCAGGCATCAGAGGTGTTAAAGCAATATCATCAAGCTCTAAATCAAGGCCTAAGTCACGCGCTAAAATTAGCAGTTTGCGCTGCATATCACGGCCAGATAAATCTTCACGAGGATCTGGCTCTGTATAGCCCATTTGCTGAGCTTGAAGCACTAAATCTGAAAACGGCACACTGCCATCATAACTGCTACATAACCAAGATAAAGTACCCGAGAATACCCCTTCAATGCGGTTAATGCTGTCTCCGCTATTTTGCAAATCAGCTAAAGCAAAGTTAATCGGTAAACCTGCACCCACACTGGTGTTATAACGCCATAACAGATTTCGCTCAGCCAAATTAGTGCGTAGGTTTTGATACCAGCTATTTTCTGCAGTGCCCGCGTATTTGTTTGCACTGATCAAGTGACAGTTAAGTTCAACAAAGTCAGGGTATAACTGACTGAACGCCTCACTGGCAGTGATATCAATCACCACTTTGTGCTCATAATCTAGTTCATTGATACGTGCTAATAATTCAGCTTTGTCGTAGCTTTGCGCTTCATTATGCCACTGCTCTTGCCATGTTTCGGTATTTAAACCACTGGCACTAAAAAGCATTTGTTTAGAGCGTAAAAGAGCAACTACTTTTACTTTGTACTGAGCAGATAAACGCGCAAACTGAGCTTGTAGTTGCGATAAGAACACTTCGCCTACATTACCAAGTCCAGCAACGATAATGGCCAACTCTTGACCTTTGTTTACCAGCTTGTCATGTAGAAGAGTTAAAACATCACTATCAATTGCCTGATCGTTTAAGATCAACACATAGTTATCGTCTTGTTGTACAAAACGAGGATGAATACTTTGCTCTTTTAAAAGCGCTGTGGCTTGCTCTGTTAGCGCAGATACATCAGCTGTTGGGGCAACTACTGCACAACCACTTAAATTTGACTCGACAATATTTGCACGGCCCGCTAAGTGGCTGACAACTTGGTGAGTGCTTTGACCTGGCACTAATAAGTAAGTATCGCCCTCTTTAGTAAAGTGATGCAGGCTGTGTTGAATTAACTGACTAAGCTCACCGACTTCACCACTGCTTAGTTTATCAACCCGTAATAAATCGATGTTATCTAAGGTCGTAATAAAACGTTTTGCTTTACTATAACCTTCTTTTACTACCTCGGTTGGCGTTGCATCACAATCAAAGCTACTTCTTACCACTAATTTAATTTCTGAGTCTTTTAACGGCGACAAGGTTTTTGCATGCAATACTGGGTTACCTAAACGCGCTAATAAGTTAGCTTGCTCGCGGCATACTTTGGCGTACTTAACCGCATTTTTAACTTTACGAGGGTCAGTACTAAATACCCCTTGTGTATCTGTCCAGATAGACACTTGCTTGGCAAAAGTATAACTCGCTAACAAAGTGGCACTGTAATCACTGCCATTACGGCCTAATGTCACCGTATTACCTTGGCAATCTGCAGCTATAAAACCCGTTACTACGTTGATATGTGTTCTGCTAATCGCATCACTGCATTGCTGTTGGTTTTTTTGATGTAAAAGCTGGCCACCATTTAGAGTAAATAGCTGTCTTGCATCAACATCTTGCGAATCGACACCTAACTGATTTAGATAAGCAGCCAATAACCGCGCCGACCACACTTCACCATGAGCAAGTAAAGGGGCTTCAAGTAACTGCTGCTGACTAATTAATTCATTTAATACAGCAAGTTCATCTTTTAACTGTGCCAACGCCTGTTGTTTATTCTGCCCTATAAGTAGCTGCTCAATAAGCGCACGTTGATTGTTATCAATAAGCAATAGAATATCGCTAACAGCTTGGCTATCTTGCTGCTGGTAACTTTGCCAAAGCTTTACCAGGGTATCGGTTGTTTTACCCGATGCCGACACAACGACGCAATCGCCCTGCTCAGTATTAGCAAGAACGATGTTCGCTACCGCATGATAACGATCTGCCGAGCTTAAGCTTGAGCCACCAAATTTATGAACAATATTTACCATTTTTCTACCACAATGCCGTATGTGCTGGCGTTAACTTAAATGACGCGTTTTGTTGTGTATCTTGCTGTGCTTGCTTAGCTTCAGCTTTTGTAACTTGCAGTCCTTGACCTGGCTTAACTAAATTGAAAACACGGTCTAAATCAGCAATGAGATCTTTTACGTCTTCAATGCCTACAGAAATACGGATCAAGGTATCGCCCACACCAGCTTCAAGACGCGCTTTAGGCTCCATGCCTGCGTGGGTCATTGTTGCAGGGTGACAAATCAAACTTTCTACCCCACCTAACGACTCAGCAAGGCTAAAGTCTTTAAGGCTTGTTAAAAACGCAGCAGCATCGTTGATGTCGCCTTTAATATCAAAGCTCACCATGCCACCAAAACCGCGTTGCTGTGCTTTAGCAAGCTCATGTTGTGGGTGAGAAGCAAGGCCAGGGTAATAAACTTGGCTCACATAAGGAGAGCTTTCTAAATACTCAGCAATGGCAAAGGCATTTTCTTGGTGCTGCTTTAGGCGTACATTTAAAGTACGTAAACCACGAAGCGTTAAGTAGCTGTCAAATGGTGCACCAGTAATACCGATATTATTCGCCCACCAAGCAAGCTCGTCGCCTAGCTCTTGCGTTGCAGCAATCACTGCACCGCCCACTACATCAGAGTGACCATTGATGTATTTAGTGGTTGAGTGCACAACAATATCAACACCAAACTCAATTGGGTTTTGTAATGCAGGTGATAAGAAGGTGTTATCAGCCGCAACCAAAGCACCACACTGCTTAGCAATACTAGTGATTGCTTTAATATCTGTTAAACGCAAGATTGGGTTACTTGGCGTTTCAATCCAAATCAACTTAGGTTTAATCGCTAAAATTTCTTGGAGATTTTCAGATTTAGTTAAATCCAAAACTTTTAGTTTTAACAGGCCACGCTTTTCAAGCGAGGTGAATAAACGATAACTACCGCCATAACAGTCATGTGGGATCACTAACGTGTCGTCACTGTTTAATAGCTGAGTGGCTAAATGCACAGCAGACATACCTGTTGCAGTGATAATACCTTTAGCACCACCTTCAAGTTCAGCTAAGGTTTCAGCTAAGATATCGCGATTTGGATTACCGCTGCGACCATAGTCATACTGGCGCTTAGTATCAAAATCAGCAAACGAATAGGTGGTTGATAAGTATAAAGGAGGCACAACCGCACCATGATGTTTATCGGCTTCTATGCCGTGACGAACAGCAATCGTCGCTTTATTTTTTTCGCTCATTTCATCACCTATTCTTTAATTGGATGTTTAGACGTCTAAAAGGTTAGATGATCAAATATGAGAAGTCAAAGCATTTATCGCTTACACATAGAAGTTTATACATTTACACCACTAGATGGCTAAATAACTAGTATTTGACTATCTTTTTTAAAGAGATAGAATTTCCGCATCTTGCGCTGTGAATAAGGCGTAAATCACTGACAACCGAGGCAACGAAACAACTTATGGCTAAATGGAACGGTGAATACATTCACCCATATGCAGAACACGGTAAAAAATCAGAACAAGTAAAAAAGATTACCGTATCAATCCCACTTAACGTATTAAAAGTATTAACTGACGAGCGTACACGCCGCCAGATCAATAACCTGCGTCATGCGACGAACAGTGAGTTATTGTGTGAAGCTTTCTTACATGCTTTTACAGGTCAACCATTACCAAATGATGACGACCTACGTAAAGACAACCCTGAAAAGGTACCTGAAGAAGTTAAAAGAATTATGCAAGAAATGGGATTAGATATCCCAGTGCTTGATTCAGAATAAGTATTTCGGCCATCGGATCACCGCCGATAATCGCAGATATAAAAAAACTCAGCCTAGGCTGAGTTTTTTATTGAGCGTTATACCTAAGGCTAATTAAGTTTAACGCATGTAATCTTCTGGCATATCGATTTGCGCCACACCCGACTCTACAGCCGCTTCAGCAACAGCACGTGCAATACGTGGTAATAAACGCGGATCCATAGGCTTAGGAATGATGTACTCGGCACCAAACTCAAGTGACTCAACGCCAGCCGCTTTTAATACTTCACTTGGTACAGGCTCTTTCGCGATGCCACGAATAGCATGAACTGCAGCAATTTTCATTTCATCATTAATTGCCGTTGCACGAACATCTAACGCGCCACGGAAAATGAATGGGAAACAAAGCACGTTATTTACTTGGTTAGGGAAATCTGAACGACCCGTTGCCATAATTAAATCGTTACGCGCGCTATGTGCAACTTCTGGAGCAATCTCAGGATCTGGGTTTGAACATGCAAACACAACTGGCTTGTCTGCCATCAGCTTAAGATCATCTGCAGTTAACAGATTGGGACCTGATACACCAACGAATACATCAGCATCAGCAATAACATCTTGTAATGTACGCTTATCGGTGTTGTTAGCAAATAATTGCTTATACTCGTTTAAGTCATCACGACGTGTATGGATCACACCTTTACGGTCAAGCATATAAATGTGTTCACGCAGTGCACCACACTTAATTAAAAGCTCCATACAAGCAACAGCAGCAGCACCAGCACCTAAGCATACGATGATAGCATCTTCGATATCTTTGCCTTGCACTTCAAGGGCGTTAAGCATACCAGCAGCTGTAACAATAGCGGTACCATGTTGGTCATCGTGGAAAACGGGAATATCACAGCGCTCGATAAGCGCTTTTTCGATTTCAAAACACTCAGGCGCTTTAATATCTTCTAGGTTGATACCACCAAACGTATCAGCGATGTTAGCAACCGTATTAATGAAATCTTCTGTTGTGCGGTGTTTAACTTCAATATCAATTGAGTCAAGGCCAGCAAAACGTTTGAATAGTAAGGCTTTACCTTCCATTACAGGTTTTGATGCAAGCGGACCTAAGTTACCTAAACCTAAAATTGCGGTACCGTTTGAAATAACTGCAACCATGTTGCCTTTGCCTGTGTATTTATAGGCGTTTGCTGGATCAGCAGCAATTTCACGGACTGGTTCAGCCACACCTGGGCTATAAGCTAAAGCGAGATCGTTAACCGTTTCGGCTGGCTTGGTTAGTTCAACACTAATTTTACCTGGAACGGGGTGAGCGTGGTAATGTAATGCTTGTTCACGAAAATCTGACATAACGCGATAGTATCCTGCAAAAAGTTAAAAAGTGAGAGAGCTTGCATCAGTACGATACCTGTAATGTATAAAAATTCCAAGTATTATCAGGTCTATCCTGTTATATGCTATATCGCTTAATTTTAAAGGATTTCCCAACAATTTCTGCGCATAGTTGCGATTAATCAGACATAAAAATTCATCTATTTATGACCTTTTAAGCACGTGTTGTTGTATTTTATACGCACGTACACTGCAATTAGCCGAAATTAGCCCAAAACAGCTATTTCAACGAAGTTCACAGCATTTACTAACAAAGTTATTTAAATTTATTATTTTTAATAACTTTTATGAAAGTTTATACAACAAAGAATATAGCCAAGGGGTGGCACTTTGTCTGCAAAAATAGCGACATAATGGGCATAACAGCCAGAAATAGTTATGCAAGATACATAAGTGAAGATGATAAGTAAGTGGCAGCGTTAATAATGAGTTTTGTGAATTTTAGGCATAAAAAAAGCACCCTAAGGTGCTTTTTTTAACTAAACAGCAGAGATTACTTCTTGCTGCTAAGTGCACCGAAGCGCTTGTTGAAACGATCAACACGGCCGCCAGTGTCTAAAATCTTTTGCTTACCAGTGTAAAACGGGTGACACTCAGAACATACATCTAAGTGGATGTCTTTACAAAGAGTTGAGCTAGTTTCGAATTTGTTACCACATGAACAAGTTGCAGTGATAGCTTCGTACTTAGGGTGAATACCTTCTTTCATAGGGAACCTCTAGTTAAGGCCGTATCGCTCTCCAAACCCGAAGTCTGGCACCATACGCAGTTAATACAATTAATAGGCCGCGTATTTTATAGCTCAAGAAGCCTTACGACAAGCTTTAAATACATCTTTCGCTAAAAAAATAACCAAGTGGTCTGTTGTTCAGTATTTGTTGGTAGGTTTTTAACTGCAATTTTAGTACATTATCTTTCTATCTTTGTTTCAGTTGAGTTGTTATGTACTTTGTAGAAGTTGCCATAAAAGTCCCTTTACAGCGTACCTTCGATTATAAAGTTGAACAGCTGCTGCATAGCCCTGAGTTAAAGCCAGGTATGCGGGTTCGCGTGCCATTTGGTAGTCAAAAAAAGGTTGCCGTGGTACTGGCTCTTAAAACATCAACCGATGTTCCCGCTGACAAAATCAAGCCGATTATTGATGTTATAGACGACACGCCAGTGTTATCTGAGCAACATTTAGCATTACTAAAATTCACAGCACGCTACTACTGTTACCCATTGGGCGAGACCATTCATACGGCACTTCCGGCTGCATTAAGGCAAGGCGAATGCCCAGATAAAACCAGTATTAATATGGTTGAGCTGACCGATAAAGGTGCAAAACTGCCGTCCTTAAAAGCAAAAACTCAGTTAAGTTTATTAAAACAGCTAGCCGAGTCGGGCAAGTCATCGGTCACAGAATTAAAAGCGCTCGGATTTACAAAAAAAACCATCGACAGTCTGCTTGATAAAGAACTGATCACCCAGTTTATTGAGCATGATAACCAATGGCAGCAACGCGCGCCGACTGTCGGTAGCAAGCCGGTGCTTAATAAAGAGCAAGCTGTTGCCTGCACCAGCATTAACCAAGCTCGTGGCTTTACAAGCTTTTTGCTTGAAGGAGTTACCGGAAGTGGTAAAACCGAAGTGTATTTGCAATGCCTAGAAGAAGTACTGCAAAAAGGTCAGCAAGCCTTAGTATTAGTGCCTGAAATTGGCTTAACACCCCAAACTGTCAACCGCTTTCGTCGTCGCTTTCCCGATACCCCAATTATGCTATGGCACTCAGCATTGACAGATAACGAACGCTTACAAACTTGGCGTTTTTGTGAAAAAGGCAGCTGCGCCATAGTGATCGGCACACGTTCAAGTATTTTCTTACCTTTTTTATCACTTGGCATGATCATCGTTGATGAAGAGCACGACAGCTCGTTTAAGCAACAAGATACACTACGCTATCATGCTAGAGACCTAGCCGCTTATAGAGCATACCAACATAATATTCCGCTCGTTCTAGGCAGTGCCACACCAGCACTTGAGACCTTACATAAAGCAATTAATAACAAATATCAGCTGTTGAGCCTCACTGAACGGGCCCAAACCAGTACTGATAACCAGTTCCAATTAATGGACATGAAAGGTCAGCCTGAGCAAGCAGGGATTGCCCATGCCAGCCTTGCCTATATGCGCCAGCATTTAGAACGTGGTAAGCAAGTGATGGTGTTTTTAAACCGTCGTGGTTTTTCGCCTACCCTTATATGCCATGAGTGCGGTTGGCTAAGTGAGTGCTCACGTTGCAGCACCAGTGCAACCTTTCATAAAGCCATTGGCCAGATGATCTGTCACCACTGTGGTGAGCAACATCAGGTGCCTCATCAATGCCCTGATTGCGGCAGCACGCAGATTTTTCCAAATGGCAAAGGCACTGAACAAATCGAAGAGTTTTTAACACAAACCTTCCCTGATATTCCGATTAGTCGTATCGACCGAGATTCAACTCGTCGTAAAGGCAGCTTAGAAAAAGCCCTTGATGATATTAACCAAGGCGGTGCGCGCATCTTAGTTGGCACGCAAATGTTGGCAAAAGGCCACCACTTTGCCGATGTTAGCCTTGTTTTAATCCTAGATGTCGACAGTGGATTATATTCGTGTGACTTTCGCGCCACTGAACATTTAGCGCAACTTGTTACGCAAGTGGCAGGCCGTGCAGGTCGCAGTGGTGAACCTGGGCAAGTATTATTACAAACTCACTTTCCTGAGCACCCGCTACTGCAAGACTTAGTTAATAATGGTTACCAAGATTTTGCCCGTTACGCACTGACAGAACGAGAAGACGCGCAACTTCCACCAATCACAAATATGGCTATGGTGCGTGCCGAAGGACATAACATAAATCAAGTGATGGATTTTTTAACTGATTTGGTTCCTGTACAGAACGTATCTGGTATACAATTGCTCGGTCCGATACCCGCACCACTAGAACGTGTAGCAGGTAAATATCGCTTTCAGTTACATATTCAGGCGCAGGAACGCTCCCACTTACACCAATATTTAGCGCAAATGGTCGACTATATAAGTACCAGTAAATTAGCGCAAAAGGTGCGTTGGAGCTTAGATGTTGATCCTATAGATATGATTTAAAGGCCAATTAAGAGTCATGGCACAGCACGATTACATAAATAAAAAACCAGCAAATCGAAATAATAAAAAACAAGCCCCGGCGAAAAAGCCTTTCCCTATTATTCTTGTTTTAATTGCGCTTATCTTAGTAGGCGGGTTTGGTTACGGCCTATGGTATATCAAACATAATGCTGATCCTGAGTTAGTAGAGCAGCAAGCAAACCCGACTAAAAAAGAAGAAGTAGTTATTCCACCACCTAAGACACCTGAATTTATCAAAGAAATTAAAGAGCACGAAGTTCAGGTTGAAGTAAAAGAGATTGAACAAAAAGGCCCATATGTAATGCAATGCGGCTCTTTTAGAACATTAGAGCAAGCACAAACATTAAAAGCTAAAATTGCTTTTGCCGGCTTAGTGGCCGAAGTGAAGAAAACACAAGGCAGCAATGGTATTTGGTATAAAGTGCGCTTAGGCCCATACGAAACCAAACGTTTAGCCGAAAGTGACAAGAATAAACTTAAACGCATCAAAATAATGGGCTGCGGAATTTGGCTTTGGACTTGATTTTAGTTCATTCACCCATATAAACACCTCATCAATCGCTTTTTACGAGCGGCCTTGCCGCTCGATGATGAGGAATAATCATGACCACTATTGTAAGTGTACGCCGCGACGACAAGGTCGTTATTGGTGGCGACGGCCAAGTTTCACTTGGTAACACCGTAATGAAGGGCAACGCCCGCAAAGTTCGACGTCTTTATAATGGCAAAGTAATCGCTGGTTTCGCTGGCGGTACTGCTGATGCCTTCACCCTTTTCGAACGATTTGAAAGCAAATTAGAAATGCACCAAGGCAACTTAACCAAGGCTGCCGTTGAAATGGCCAAAGATTGGCGTAGTGATCGCGCACTTAGAAAGCTCGAAGCACTATTAGCAGTCGCAGACGAAACTGCTTCATTAATTATCACAGGTAACGGTGATGTTGTGCAGCCAGAAAACGACCTAATTGCGATTGGCAGTGGTGGTAACTTCGCACAATCAGCAGCCACAGCGCTACTAGAAAACACCGACCTAAGTGCACGTGACATTGTAGAGAAGAGCCTAACGATTGCAGGCAATATCTGCGTATTCACGAATAATTTCCAAACTATTGAAGAATTGTAATAGGAACTGCCATGTCTGAGATGACGCCAAGAGAAATCGTTCACGAGCTTGATCAACATATTATTGGCCAAGCTAAAGCTAAAAAAGCAGTTTCAATCGCGCTACGTAACCGCTGGCGCCGTATGCAACTGAGCGATGATTTACGCGCAGAAGTAACGCCTAAAAACATTTTAATGATTGGCCCTACTGGTGTGGGTAAAACTGAAATTGCTCGCCGCCTAGCTAAACTTGCTAATGCGCCTTTTATTAAAGTTGAAGCAACAAAGTTCACCGAAGTGGGCTATGTTGGTAAAGAAGTTGAAACGATCATCCGCGATTTAGTTGATATCTCAATTAAAATGACGCGTGAACAGCAAACCAAAAAATTCAAACATCGCGCTGAAGAAGCGGCAGAAGAGCGTATTTTAGATGCTCTTTTACCACCAGCACGCGATACCTTTGGTGAGTCAAAAACAGAAGAGAACTCTTCTACTCGTCAATCTTTCCGTAAAAAATTACGTGAAGGTCAGTTAGACGATAAAGAAATTGATATCGATGTTGCACAAGCTCAACCTAATGTTGAGATCATGGCTCCTCCTGGTATGGAAGAAATGACCAACCAGCTTCAGAGCATGTTCCAAAACATGGGTGGCGATAAGCGCAGCAAGCGTAAGCTAAAAATCAAAGAAGCATTTAAGCTATTAGTTGAAGAAGAAGCAGCAAAACTTGTTAACCCTGAAGAGTTAAAAGAGCAAGCTATCTTCGCAGTAGAGCAAAACGGTATCGTGTTTATCGATGAGATCGATAAAATCTGTAAACGTGGTGAAGCATCTGGCCCAGATGTTAGCCGTGAAGGTGTACAACGCGACTTACTACCATTGATCGAAGGTTCAACAGTAAGCACTAAGCACGGTATGGTTAAAACTGACCACATGTTGTTTATCGCATCTGGTGCATTCCAAATGGCTAAACCATCAGACATGATCCCAGAGCTACAAGGTCGTTTACCAATTCGCGTTGAGCTTGAAGCACTAAGTGCTGATGACTTTAAACGTATCTTAACTGAGCCTCATGCTTCATTAACTGAGCAACAACGTGAGCTGTTAAAAACAGAGCAAGTTGACGTTGAGTTTACTGATGATGCCATTGAACGTATCGCGAAAGCGGCTTGGCAAGTAAATGAGAAAACCGAAAACATCGGTGCCCGTCGCTTGCACACAGTGATGGAAAAACTAATGGAAGAAATTTCATTTGATGCTTCAGAAAAAGCAGGTTCAACACTAACAATTGATGCTAATTACGTTGAGCAGCATTTAGGTGCACTTGTTGAAGATGAAGACTTAAGTCGCTTCATTCTTTAATCAACAAATTAGCGTTATAATTAAAAGCCTCCAGTTGGAGGCTTTTTAGTTTATAAATCGTAGATTCGAGGCTGACATGAAAGAAGTCACTAAAGTGCATTATCACAGCGTTAGCAAAGTATTAGATGTTCATTTTGATGATCAGACTATTGCTCAATTTAGTGCTGAATTTTTGCGTGTTCACTCACCTTCTGCTGAAGTACAAGGTCATGGCAATGAACCAATGAAACTCGTACTTGGTAAGCAACAAGTAGGAATTAACAAGATTGAGCCGGTTGGTCATTATGCGATTCGACTGGTGTTTAGCGATAATCATAATAGCGGTTTATTCAGCTGGCACTATTTAAGTGAGCTGCAAGCTAACCATGATGAGCTTTGGCAGCAATACCAAACAAGAGTATCTGAGCACGAAGCAAGTAAAGACAGCGTGCCTATCAAGTTTGTGCCTTAATACCTATCAAAATGCCTCGATAAAGCACACCTAAAAACAAAAAAGCGCGATGACGACACCGTCACCGCACTTTTGTTTTATAAAGTATAAAGTATCAAGTAATTATTAAACTTTAAACTTATCGATTGCCTGATAGAGGACACGCGCTTGCTCTGATACTTCTTCGCTGGTTTGTGCATTAGTCGCTGCGTGACCCGATGCCTCTTGGGCGATATCACGAATACGAACCACGTTTTTATTCACCTCAGAAGCCACTTGGCTTTGCTCATCAATCGCTGTGGCAATGTGAGTGCTCATATCCATAATGGTTTGTACATCTTCGGTGATTGAGCGTAGTAACTCACCGGCTTTACTTGCCTGTGCTGCACTTTCGCCACCTTGCGTACGACATTGCTGCATAATGCTCACCACTTCTTGCGTACGCCCTTGTAAGGTCGAAATGATGCTCTCAATCTCTTGTGTTGAATCTTGAGTACGCTGTGCAAGTGAGCGAACTTCATCTGCTACTACCGCAAAGCCACGGCCTTGTTCACCAGCACGCGCCGCTTCAATAGCCGCATTGAGTGCCAGTAAGTTTG
The DNA here is from genome assembly GCF_041414715.1 of Pseudoalteromonas sp. DY56-GL22. Classification (NCBI taxonomy): domain Bacteria; kingdom Pseudomonadati; phylum Pseudomonadota; class Gammaproteobacteria; order Alteromonadales; family Pseudoalteromonadaceae; genus Pseudoalteromonas; species Pseudoalteromonas sp. DY56-GL22. The sequence goes on from NZ_JANHZR010000003.1 coordinate 506,463, forward strand.
TTTGCTCAGCAATGCCACGAATAACATCCAGTACAGAGCCAATCGTTTCAGCGTCTTTTTCTAATTGCGACACCACACTTGACGCATTACCGAGTGAGTCTGATAAGTGATTAATTTGCACTACCGTTGACTCAACCTCAGAACGACCTTGCTGCGCACTTAAGTTAGTCGACTCTGCTTTTTTCGCAGCCGCTTCAGTATTGTGAGAGATATCTTGAATCGTCGCCTGCATTTCTGTTGCAGCAGTAGCAACCATATCAGCTTCATGAAGTTGCTCTTGCATACCAGAGCTAGTTGCCGCTGTCGTTTCTGATAAATGCTCTGTTGCCACATTGAGTGTGCCTAGAGCGGTATTGACTTCGTAAATTAGCTTTTTAAAGTCACTAATCAAGCTATTAAAGTCAACTGTCATCGTGGTGATTTCATCTTTACCTGACTGCTCAATAGACATACTTAAATCATTACTGCGACGTATTTCATTAATCGTGTGATATACACGCTCAATAGGCATAATGATTGAACGACTAGTAAAATAGACTAACAGCATGACCAAAACGCTGGCGACAATGAAAACAAGCAACGCAATGAGTTGCGCTCGCTCGGCGCTAGACTCAACAAAAGCTTTAGTTTCCGTTGTTAATTGGTTAACAATTGCATCGCTCTTTTCTACACTTCGCTTCATTTCACCTAGTGCACCTGAGTCTAGATCTAATCCTAGAGTCACCTGTGCATCGACAAGCGCTTTGAATTTAACTTGGTAAGTAGCCAAGTTACTAAGTAATTGCTTCTCATAGCCAGTTTCAAATCCTGCATTTTTAATTTCAGACTGAAAATTACTGACTAAATCATCAAATTTAGCCAGATACTTCAAATCAAATCGCAGCATAAAGTCTTTCTCTGCGCGACGAAGCTGCAGCATCAAGGTTAATAGCTGATAGTTTTCACGTTCACTGAGTAAGGTTTCAACTTGATGCACGGCTCCACGTAGCTCACCATACAACGCATCTTTAGGATGCAAACCAATTTTCTTTTGCAACACAACAACTTCATTAAAGTCATCGTAATACAATTTCGCTAAGCTTCTAAATTCATCAAGTTTTGCTGACTCCATTGATAAGTCATTAACTAGCTCGTCAAGACGTGCCATTTTAACTTTAAGCTGTGCATACTCTTTTTCAAAAAGCTCAAGACTTTCGACATCTTTATAAAACAAAAAGTTTTTTTCATGCTTGCGCATTGCAAGTTCATGAATATCAAGCTCCTCCGCATTTTGAATTGTTTCATTGAGTTTTAGCATCATGCGCGACTCAAGGATAATTACACACAGCATCACAATCATTGCAAGACCAACAACGAGCGCGTTTAATTGCAAACGACGCTTAATAGTTAAGTTTTGTAATACATTCATTCAAAGTGCCCTATAGAAACATGCATTTAAGAGTATAGCTAAACTATCTAAAGCAGCTAATAAAAAGTGATTAAACTTGTCGCACATTTTCTAATATTAGGAAGGTTTAAACAATTAGTTTTTGTTCTAAATCAACCTGTTGCCATAGGTATTTATGGAGCTTATCCACCTTTTCCCATTGCTTTTTTCTTATCCACTCAACCAAAGGTGCTGGATCGCTTGGGAAGTTGAGTTTTTTATTCTGTGGAGATTGCAGCCAATCATCCATCGCATTGGGGTTTAAATAACTCATGACATGAGCTGCCCCCATCGACAATAAAGTCTGCGCATTAATACCTTGCTCAAACTGTTTACCTAGCGGTTTTAACAATAATTTTTTACCAAGTTGTAATGCTTCACTTGCAAGTTCGAATCCAGCATTACCAATCACGCCACCCGCATTAGCAAGATCATTTAGAAACCCAACGCGTGATGGTGCTCGCAGATGGATATTACCAACTGAACAATCCTTAGCATCCGGGTGATAACAATAAAACTCTCTTTCAGGAAAATCTTTTAAGTACTCGACCACATTGTTAAGATTTTCGAATGGCAGATACACCAACACCTTATTTTCAACCATCACTGGGTTATCGTGATGATGAGTAGCAATAAATGGAGGGATGATATTTTCAGCATAAGGTTGCCAATGTACGCCTAAATAAACACTGGCTGGCGCATAGTTACGGATCAGCGCACGGCGAAAGAAAGCGCGGCCAAACATCGGCACTTTATCAGATAAAAATGCCGCTTGATGACTCATGCCAATTACCGGAATATTTTGTTGTTTAGCAGCCCATGCTGTAATTGGCTCAAAGTCATTAAATACCAAATCATAATGACGTAAATCAAGGCCTTTTATATCTTTAATTAGTTGTAGTGGACGTGCATTTTTCAATGTTTTAAAGCTATCAACCTGCCCCGATTTACTGGTAAACGACAAACCTCGAAAAACTCGGTAATCAGCAAAATCATCCATATCAAAGTAGTCTTGCTCTTTTCGACCAGAGAACACATAGTCAACATCGACTCCTAAAGCCCTAAACGTGCTAGCCATCACACGCGCACGCGTTATGTGCCCATTGCCTGTCCCTTGAATACCGTACAAAATTCTCATATAGACTCCACCACCATCACAGCTAATACTGCACAACTAGATCCCATTACTGCACCAATAACCACATCAGCGGGGTAATGCACACCAATAATCACTCTAGATGCAGCGACCCCTGATGCCCAAACCAACCACAAACCGGCAAATTCAGGTAAATACATAGTTAAAATTGTCGCCACTACAAATGCTCCCGCACTATGCCCCGATGGCAAACTAAACCTATCACTCGGCACTAAATAAGCGCCTTGTACTAAGCAATCACAAGGTCTTACCCGAGCAATTCGCTTTTTAACTAAAAAATAAATGGGTCGCTCAATGACAAAACCTACCAGTAGACTCATTGCAAGTTGTTGAAAATGCGCTTGCTCCGTAAACCACCAAAAGCTCAAAAATAGTGCAACATAAAGACCGCCATCACCACTTTTTGAAAAGCCAATGGCTGATCGCCTTAACCACACTGGCGAAGCATCATTAAACACACTTAAGAACAGCTGTTCGTCCACCTTTGCCAATTTTGTAAGTATGTTGTTTGCCATGGTGAGCTCCTTGTCATACTTTGCGTCTAATTTTTATACTCACCTCAGCTTAGGCGCTAAAAATAACAATTAAGTGACGCTTTTGAGACACTAATGTTGCGGTGACAAAATTCCTTTGATTTAAACCAATAATCCGCTATTAAGTCGTTGTTATTGAGTTGTATCAGGGTATACTGAGTACTAAACAGACAGTCTCTTTAGAGGATGAAAAAATGGATTACAGCACTTCTGATTTATGCGACCACTTTGCAGATGTGGTTGATGTGCTCGAACCAATGTTTATCAATTTTGGTGGACGCCCAAGCTTTAGTGGTCGAGTAAAAACCGTTAAATGCTTTGAAAATAACGAGCTGATCCGCGAAATTTTATCAACCGATGGCACCGACAGCGTGTTATTGATTGACGGTGGTGGTTCAACCCGACGTGCCCTAATTGATATTGAGCTGGCTGAAATCGCATTAGAAAACAACTGGCAAGGAATTATTGTCTACGGTGCTATTCGCCATGTTGATGAGCTTGAAGAGCTAGACCTAGGCATTCAAGCAATTGCGTCTATTCCTGTTGCTGCCGATAGTGAAGGTGCAGGTGAAGACGGTATTGGCGTTAACTTCGCAGGTGTTTCTTTCTTTGATGACGACTTTGTTTACGCTGATAGCACCGGTATTATATTATCTGCTGAAGAATTAGAGTTAGAAATAATAGAAGACTAATCTCGGTGACAAACTACCTTAAAATTTATGATGAAGCGGCGGTAAAGCACTTATGTGTCCGCCGCGCTAACGAACTCAAAGCTTGGCAAGCCCTTGCCCTTCTCGACACTCAAGTTAACGCCCCACAAGCACTCATCGATGCAAAGCATTTCGGTATTCGCTATGTTTTAGTTGGCGTATGTGAGGATATTGGCCCTCGCGCTAACTTAGGTAACGGTGGCTCAGGACAAGCGTGGCAAGCATTTTTAAAGCGCTTTTTAAACCAAACGCATAACCAGTTTTTAAACCACGAGCGTGTGTTGCTACTCGGCGAAGTGGCCCTTGATGACTTAAACCAACAAGCTGCTGACCTTGATAATAAAAACGACGCCGACTTAGCCAAACTACGTGAATTATGCGCTGATATAGACACCCGCGTTGAGCAAGTGATTGCGATGATTTTTGCAGCTGGTCTTGAGCCAATTGTAATCGGTGGCGGCCACAACAACTGCTTAGGTATTTTACGTGCCCTTAGTAAGCAAGATGGTAAACCAGTAAATGCTATTAACTTAGACCCTCATGCTGATTTCAGAGAGTGTGAAGGCCGCCATAGTGGCAATGGCTTTAGATATGCTTACAGCGAAAACCACCTCGCTGATTATCACGTGATGGGGTTACACGAATTTAAAAATAACCAAGCGATTATTGATGCCCTGACAAACGCAAACTTCACGTTTGATAGTTACCAAGACATTCAAGTACGTCGTAAAGTTGATTTATCTTCAGCATGTCAACACGCACTAGCTCAGTTTGATAATGCCTCGCTTGGCGTAGAAGTAGACTTAGACAGTATTTCGTTAATGCCAGTTAGCGCATACACCAACTGTGGTTTTAATGTGAGTGATGCAGAACACTTTGTGCATTTAGCTGCCAGCCAAGCAACAGCCCGCTACTTACATTTATGTGAAGGCGCACCATCACAACACCCGGTTAGTTTAGAAGCAGGTATGAACGATGCAGGCCAAATAATCACAGCTTTAGTAAACGCCTACCTGCAAGCCAGAGAAGAAACTTAAATCTTCACTCGGGGTTAAATATTCGGAGCAATTTCACGTCAAGCTATGGGGATGATAGGAGCTACCGACCACTCCTTAACTAATCAGACCGAGCCACTCGAATTGTTATATCGGTGGCTCTTAGTTTAGATATTAGTGAGCTTGTTGCCAGTTGTCACCGCTGTCGGCTTCAACAATCAGAGGCACATCAAGAGTAGCGGCTTCTGACATTAACTTACAAATTTCAGCTTTATAGTCGTCCACAGATTCTTCTTTAATTTCGAACACTAATTCATCGTGCACTTGCATGAGCAGCTTAACTGAACCTGCAGCTTGTGCGTTCACCCATTGATGAACTTTTAGCATCGCTTTTTTGATGATATCTGCAGCAGTCCCTTGCATTGGTGCGTTGATCGCAGCACGCTCAGCGGCTTTACGACGAGCACCGTTACGGGCATTGATTTCAGGTAAATGTAAGCGGCGGCCAAAAATCGTTTCTACATACCCTTTATCAGCTGCTTTTTCACGGGTTGTTTCCATGTACTCAAGTACGCCAGGGAAACGCTCGAAGTATTTATCAATATAATGCTGTGCTTCATGACGTGGTACATCTAATTGACGTGATAAACCAAACGCCGACATGCCATAAATTAAACCGAAGTTAACCGCTTTAGCTTTACGGCGCATATCGCTGGTAACCTCTTCAAGGCTAACCCCGAAGACTTCTGCCGCTGTTGCACTGTGAACATCTAAACCATTCGCAAAGGCAGTTAATAGGCCTTTATCTTGAGATAAATGCGCCATGATACGTAATTCAATTTGGCTGTAATCGGCAGCCACAATTTTATGGCCTGGTGCAGCAACAAAGGCTTCACGAATTCGACGGCCTTCTTCTGAACGAATTGGAATATTCTGTAAGTTAGGATCCGTTGAACTTAAACGTCCTGTTGCTGTTACAGCTTGATGGTAAGAGGTATGCACTCGCTTAGTGCGCTCATCAACCATTAGCGGAAGTTTATCTGTGTAGGTTGATTTAAGTTTAGATAAACCACGGTGCTCAATAATCACTTTTGGTAATGGATAATCATGAGCTAGTTCTTGTAACACCTCTTCTGCTGTCGAAGGTGCACCCTTAGGTGTTTTCTTGATAACAGGCAGCTCAAGTTTTTCAAACAAAATAGCTTGCAGTTGCTTAGGTGAGCCTAAGTTAAACTTTTCACCTGCAATATCATAAGCTTCTTGCTCAAGCTCTAACAGGCGTTCACCTAAACGTTGGCTATGAGCTGCTAGCATGTTGCTATCAATTGCAACACCAGTACGCTCAATATCAGAAAGCACTGTGACAAGTGGTAACTCAATCTCTTCGAATACCGATTTTAATTGGCTATCAGCATCAATTTTTGGCCATAATACTTGATGAAGACGTAGCGTTATATCAGCATCTTCAGCAGCATAAGGCGCCGCTTTTTCTAGCTCAATTTGGTTAAACGTTAACTGCTTTTTACCTTTACCGGCAATATCTTCAAAGCTGATATTTTTGTGACCAAGGTATTTCAGTGCCAACGAGTCCATATCATGGCGGCTGCCTACACTATTAAATACATACGACTCCAGCATGGTGTCGTATTTAATGCCTTTTAATTCAAAACCTGCGTTAGCTAACACGCTTTTATCATACTTAAGGTTTTGCCCCACTTTCGCTTTGTTTTCGTCAGCTAAGATTGGGCCAATTTTTGCCATTACGGTTTCTAAGCTTAATTGCTCAGGCGCATCTGGGTAATCGTGACCAACCGGAAGGTAAGCCGCTTCACCGGCTTTAACCGCAAAGCTCATACCAACCAATTGCGCTTGCATATAATCAAGGCTGGTTGTTTCAGTATCAAAAGCAAACAATTCGGCGTCATTTAACTGCGCCACTAAGGTATCAAGTTGCTCTTCAGTTAAGATTGTTTCGTAGTGTGCATCAGCAACTTTTGGTAGTTCGTTAGCTTCAGTTGGCACATCTAAATGCGTGTCAGCGTCTTTAGGGTTATCAAGTAGCTCAGCTAACCAACGGCGGAACTCACACTCACCATAAAGTGCAATCAATTCGTCACGATTAGGCTCTTGCAGCTTAAAGCTTTCAAGATCTGACTCAACCTCAACATCACACTTAATTGTTGCTAACTCATAGCTAAGTGGCAAATGATCAAGTGCTGTAGCAAGCTTTTCACCAATCTTGCCTTTTATTTCACCTGCATGATCAATGACACCTTGTAATGATCCATATTTTTGCAGCCACTTCACCGCTGTTTTTGGACCACAGCCATCAACACCTGGGATGTTATCGACTTTGTCACCCATTAGGGCAAGGTAATCAATGATCAATTCTGGGCCAACGCCAAACTTCTCAACCACGGTTTCTGGATCTGAAATGCTATCTGTCATGGTATTGATCAGCGTAACATGCTCATTAACAAGCTGCGCCATATCTTTATCGCCAGTCGAGATCAGCACATGACGCTGCTGCTCTGAGGCTATTCGCGCAAAGGTACCGATAACATCGTCAGCTTCAACACCTTCAATACTAATCAGCGGAAAACCCATTGCTTTAATAATGTTATGCAGTGGTGCGATCTGTGTGCGTAAGTCATCCGGCATTGGCGGACGATTCGCTTTATATTCGCTGTACATATCATTTCTGAAGGTTTTACCCTTGGCATCAAATACCACCACCATGTGCGATGGATCATATTGCTTGATCAAACTCTTAAGCATATTAACTACGCCATAGATTGCGCCTGTCGCTTCACCTTTTGAGTTAGTAAGGTGCGGTGGCGAATGGTATGCACGGAATAAATAAGAAGAACCATCTACAAGAATAAGTGGATTTTCAGGGATCTGAGCCATGGTGAAATTGGATCCTAATTGAATAACATTAAATTGTTTGTAAGCATGCCATAAGGTCATGAAGAAAACGACTGTGAATTATTAACCAATAAAGCTTTATGACAGAGCAAGCTGTGGATAACTTTGTAGATAACAGACACAGTTAATTCTCCCAAAATGAAAAAACATTTAGGAAAATTAGATAAGCTTATGTTTTTATTTAAAAAAGATATTACGGCGTTCTTTTTTTATTATTTTTGTCCGATGTGGAAAACGGTTTTAGTAGCGATAACCTTTTGCTTATTCGATACCGAATTAACATCCCTTTTCATAACCGGAGGAGTATTCTAGCATAATGGATCAAAGATCATAGCGATCCTTTATACTTTTTTTTTCGTTAGTAATTTATAAAAAGGCATAAACAGCTATTCATCATGCTTTGCGAGTTATCAAGCGACGAAAATTTTTTATTTTGTCGCCATGCTCGTATCCTTGTTAAACTAAAGCTAGTCGCATTAAGGAGAGTTCAAAAATGAAAAAAGTTGCTGTAATTTTAGCTGGTTGCGGTGTTTACGACGGCGCAGAAATCAATGAAGCCGTATTAACCTTATTACATATCGCTAAAGCAGGCGCGAGCTATGAATGCTTCGCACCCGATATCGAACAAATGCACACCGTTAATCACCTAACCGGTGAAGAAATGACACCTAATCGTAATGTGCTAGTTGAAGCTGCACGTATTGCCCGCGGTGAAATAAAAGCGCTCACTGAGCTAAATGTAGATGAGTTCGATGCCTTGATCGTACCGGGTGGTTTTGGTGCCGCGAAAAACCTATCCGACTTTGCTGTGAAAGGTGCTGATGCACAAGTTCAAGGTGATGTACTGACAACAGCGAAGGCTTTTGTCGATGCCAACAAAGCAGCTGGTTATATATGTATTGCGCCTGCCATGCTGCCGCTTATTTATGGTAAAGGTGTAAAAACAACCATTGGGAGCGATGCAGAGACCGCCGCAGCTATAGAACAACTTGGTGGAGCACACCAAAGCTGTGCTGTGAACGATATCGTTGTTGATCAACAACATAAAGTGGTCACTACCCCAGCCTATATGTTGGCCAAAAGCATTTTAGATGCAGATGCGGGTATCGAAAAATTAGTTAACAAAGTATTAGAGCTTGCTTAAGCATCAAGCTAAGAGCCAGTATTTTATGCTGGCTTTTCTTGCGCTAACGCAAAAAAATGACGGTTTTTCTCAAGAAAAAGCCTTTTAGATCATTTTATAAATTGTGGCTTAGCGTTATAATCGTTCTAATTTCCGTCATATATATCGTGATTGATCACGTTCAAATCGAAGTGAGCAAGGCAAAATGAAAAAACTATCAGCTGCATTATTACTGCTAGCAACAACGGCATATGCACAAGCGTATGACAACTCTTTGACTGAAGATGCTATCAAAAAGCGTCTAGCGCCAATTGGTTCTGTCTATCTAGAAGGTGATAAAGCTGCAGTCGCTGCTGAACCTACAGGCCCTCGTTCTGGTGAACAAGTTTACCAAGCAGCATGCTTTGCTTGTCACGGCACTGGTGCACTAGGCGCACCTAAATCAGCTGATGATTGGGCTCCTCGTATTGCTAAAGGCATGGACACTTTACTTGACCATGCAATCAATGGTTTTAACGCGATGCCTCCTAAAGGTACGTGTATGGACTGTTCTGATGAAGAGATCAGCGCTGCTATCGATTTCATGACTAGCAAGTAACAGTTTCAAATCTAATACTAAGGGCTTATTTTTATAAGCCCTTTTTTTATGCCTTTATCAGGGCGCGAGGCTAGCTCTGTAGCCAAATATGACCATAATAAATTACTATTTTGTTAACAGCTGTTACTTGACGATCTAATAAAAAAGTGGAACTATTAAGGACGATATTTAAACAATAATAAAATGAGTTCTAAATCATTGGAAGATTCAGCAACACACTTTGATAAGCTTGCACGTAAAAATGTTCGCTTAAAATCGCTTTTACAAAAGTATAAGCAATCACATCACTTGCAACATGCTCTTTTACAATTATCAGAGCAAGCGAGTACTGTTGCCGAATTAACCTTGCTTTACCCTGCTATCCACAACATCCTGCAAGACTATATTCCAAGTAAAAACTTCTTCGTGGTTTTGCATAACCCTGTTTACGATAACCTTGAGTTATCTTATTTTGCCGACGAAAAAGATGGCCTCTCTGTGCCATTGAAGTATGAACAGTACTTTAAAGAAGGCCTGACAGGTTACGTATTTAAGCAAGGTAAAACCAGCTACTTTACCAAACAACAAACAGAGCTAGCGGTTGAACAAGGCTTACTCAAATGCTTTGGCACACCTGCCGAGCATTGGGTTGGAGTTCCTGTATACCGCGATAAGTCAATAATTGGAGTGATGGTCGCGCAAAGCTATGAAAAAGACCTGAGTTATTCTGAGCAACAAATTGAGTTGCTAGAAGTAATGTCACTTTATTTGGCAACGGCCATCGAACGAGTTAAGAAACGTGAACTGCTCGAATCAGAAGTTAAAATTCGTACTCGTGCACTGACACAAAGTAATCAAGCTCTCAATGAAGAAATACAGCAACGTAAAAAAGCGTTAGAGCGTCAACAGATCCTTTTTAAAATATCAGAGCTGGCAACCTTAAGTGAAAATCTTGACGACGTTTATAAACATGTTCACGAAATTATTAAAACCATTACCTATGCAGACAATCTATATATTGCCCTTTATGATGAGCAAACTCACTGGTTAAGTTTTCCGTACTGTGTCGATGAATACAATGACACAGGCAGGCCGAGACCTTTTGCAAAAGGTTTTAGTGAACTTGTTTTAAGCTCCGAAGAATGCCAAGTCATCGATATTGATAAAGCAAATAATCTTATTAAGTTAGGCGTTGTTGAAAGGCCCGTAGACGTCCCGGCTGAACGAACAGCAACTAGCTGGTTAGGTGCACCACTTAAAACATCGCAAGGTGTCATTGGTCTAATAGTTTGCCAAGCGTATAATAATAAACACGAATTCACGCAAGATGACTGTGAGTTAATTACCTTTGTATCGCATCAAATAGCCAACGTCATTCAAACCCATTTAGCAAATCAAGAGTTAAAGCTAAATCATCAAAAGCTGGAAAACAGAGTTGCAGAGAAAACGAAAGAGTTACGCCAAGCAAACCTTCACTTACAGATGCAAATTGAAGAGCGTAAAAAAATAGAACAACAGCTGTACCACGATGCACATCATGACTCATTAACCAGTTTACCTAATCGCAGTTTATTCCTAACACAGTTAGAAAAAACATTGCAGCATTATCAGCGCTATCCAGAGCAGCAGTTTGCAGTGTTATTTATTGACCTTGATAAATTTAAAGACATCAACGATCACCTTGGTCACCAAGCAGGCGATCAATTTTTAATTGGTGTTGCTGAATCTTTCTCGCATTGTATCCGTGAGCATGATTTACTTGCACGTTTAGGTGGTGATGAGTTTGTGGTATTGCTCACTCACTTAACTGAGCAACAGCAAGCTCAAGATGTTGCCAAACGTATCATCGAAATAATGAGAAAACCTTTCTGTATGAAGGGTCAATGCATTCAAAGTGGTGCCAGTATTGGTATTACTTACTCAAAACCAAGCTACAAGCACACCGATGAAATTATACGTGATGCCGACGCCGCCATGTATTACGCTAAAAATGCAGGCCGTAATCGCTTTGAATGTTTCCATCCGCTGCTTAATGCCAGTAATGTGCAACATGATGCTGACAATATGCATCACTTAGATGACTTGCCTATGCACTTTAGAAGTGCCGAAATCATTACCTTGGATGAGCAAACTCGCGCAGAGTCTTTACTCGAAGCATTTGGTGAACACCCAGTACTTGGCAGCACCAGCTTTGAAGTACTTAAGAAGTTTGCGACCGATAGAGTACAGCACTTTGAGGTTGAACTTAACTTACTAAAACAAGCATTCAGCTTAGTAAGTGACAGTAAGAAAGAAAAAGTATTGTTCCCTTGCTCTGGCTTAGTCCTTGAACGTATTAATTTTCAAGCACTATGTAAGCTATTAAAAGCCCACGATGCGAATAGAATGTGTCTGTTATTCAACGAACAAGAAATTCGTTACGCATCAGCGGTACAAATTGAAAATTTAAAAAACTTGGTCGCACAAGGATTTTCGATTGGGTTGAATGAATTTGCTAAAGATCGCTGTGAGTTAAACTTACTGACTGAGTTTCAATTCGATTACTTGTTATTAAGTTCAACATTTAGCAAGCGCGTATTACAGCAAGAAAACTATCACTTACAACTGCAAGGTGTACTGGCGATTACTAAGCTGCAAAATATCAAAGTAATCGCGAAAGGACCGTCGATTTTTAACTACCGCACGTTACTCGATAAGCACGGGTTGTCGTTGTTTATTGGTAAACAGCATGCGCTGGCGCCCTTCGAATACGAAACACCAAGCGCACAAATAATTACTTCTTAAGCATCGCTCTTAGATTAGCTACACGGGCTTGGCCTTTTTCCATACGCTCAGCCTGTGAAGACGGTGGCTTTTTCGCTTCAAAGGCTAAGTCATCTTGTGGTAACTCCTGCACAAAGCGACTGAGCTCAGTATCTGACGTTTCACCAAATTGACGACGTAACTTAGCATAAGTCATTACCAACTCTTGTTGAGCACGGGTTATACCTACATAAGCAAGACGACGCTCTTCTTCAACGTTATCTTCATCGATACTTACTTGGTGTGGTAGTAACCCCTCTTCCATGCCAACCATGAACACATACGGATACTCCAAACCTTTTGAAGCATGCAGTGTCAGTAATTGTACCGCATCAGATTCGTCTTCCTCTTCGTTGCGTTCAAGCATGTCACGTAAAGTCAGTTTACTAACCACCTCAGCAAGGTTCAGCGGCGGGTTGTCTGCGTCCCCTGTTAGCATGTCGGTGATCCAACGATAAAGCTCTGAAACGTTCTTCATGCGCATTTCAGCGGCTTTTGCACTTGGTGATGACTCATAAAGGTATGCTTCGTAGTTAATTTGTCTAACTAACTCTTTCACAGCCTCAAGGGTATCGCCGCGTACCGCATTATCAGAAAGCTCAACCACCCAGCGAGCAAAGCCAGCTAAGGCATTAAAACCACGGCCTTTTAATCGGTGAGCAAGTTCAGGTTCAAAACAGGCTGCAAATAAGCTGATATGCTTTTCATTAGCAAGGGTGCCAAGTTTTTCGAGTGTGGCCGTACCAATCTCACGGCGTGGCGTATTTACAATACGTAAAAAGGCATTGTCATCATCTTGGTTCACCAATAAGCGTAAATACGCCATGATATCTTTAATTTCTGAACGCGAGAAAAACGACATGCCGCCACTGATCTTATAGGGAATGCGGTTGCTCATAAGTGCTTTTTCAAACACGCGCGCTTGATGGTTACCACGGTATAAAATCGCGTAATCTTTGTAGCTGGTGCGTTTCATGAATTTATGAGAAATGATCTCTGCCACCACTCGCTCTGATTCATGCTCTTCATCACGACAACCAATCACTTTGATTGGCTCACCATAACCAAGTTCACTGAATAGCTTTTTATCAAACTCATGAGGGTTATTGGCGATCAAAATATTCGCCGCTTTTAGAATTCGCCCTGCGCTTCGGTAGTTTTGTTCAAGCTTAATTAAACGTAAGCCCGGAAAATCTTTACTCAATAGTACAAGGTTTTGAGGCTTAGCACCGCGCCATGAGTAAATTGATTGGTCATCATCGCCTACCACTGTAAAACGAGCTCGTTCACCCACCAATAACTTAACCAACTGATACTGACTGGTGTTGGTATCTTGATACTCATCCACCAGTAGGTAACGAAAACGCTGCTGCCAACGCTCACGCGCAGTAGCATTTTGGCCTAACAATAAAGTAGGGATCATGATCAGATCATCAAAATCAAGGGCATTATAAGCACGTAGTTGATTTTGATAACGCGCATACAGCTGAGCAAATAAGGCTTTTTGTGGCTCACGGGCTTCGCGAACAGCACGCTCTGGCAGAATCAATTCGTTCTTCCAGTTACCTATTTGCATTTTTAGTAGGTTGAGTAAGTCTTTGTCTTTTTTTAGTTCTTCTTCAGTCAGCTCGGCTAGTAACTGGTTGGTATCTTGATCATCAAACAACGAAAAACCGGGTTTAAACCCTAGCGTCGTTAACTCTTTTTTGATGATCTCAAGCCCAAGGGTATGAAACGTTGAAACCCATAAGCCTTTCGACTCTTGTTTACCCAGTGTTTGCGTTACACGCTCGCGCATTTCTTTTGCCGCTTTATTGGTAAAAGTTACCGCCGCAATATTGCGCGCTTGATACTCACACTTTTGCACCAAGTAAGCGATTTTATTAGTAATAACACGCGTTTTACCAGAGCCCGCACCGGCTAATACCAGACACGGTCCACTGATGTACTTTACCGCTTCATCTTGTTTTGGGTTGAGTTTCATAAGCCCCTAAAGAAATTATCCAAAGACAGGACGGGCAATTTTACCGTAATCACTACACTACGCCTAGCCAATAAGGTAAGATTGTTTTTTTACGTGACTCAAGGGACGAAGATGATCAACCCAGCAAAACTTGAAGAAATCGCTAAGCAAATTACTGACAACATGCCGCAAGGCGTGAAAAACCTTGCCGAAACAGTTGAAGGCAAAACAAAGCAAGCTATTCAAAACAAACTTGCTGAGATGGACTTTGTAAGCCGTGATGAGTTTGATATTCAAAGCCAAGTACTTATTCGTACTCGTGAAAAACTCACTGAGCTTGAAGAGAAAGTTGCATTACTCGAGCAGCAACTTGCTAGCAAACAAGACGAACAATAAAAAAGGAGAGCGAATTAGCTCTCCTTTTTTGTACCTAACTAGTTTAGGTTTTAGCTTTTTTCTGCCACGCGTTCGAATACACGCTTAACGGCGATACCGTAGGTATCACTAGCTTCTTCAGCACAGGTCACAACCGACTCAAGATCATTAAGGTGACCATTCGCTAAGCCATACACCCAACCATGAATTGTTAAATCTTGGCCTTTCGCCCAAGCATCTTGCACAATGTTAGTACGGCACACGTTACGTACTTGTTCGATAACGTTTAGTTCAATTAAGCTATTTAAACGCTCTTGCTCAGGTAATGCATTGAGTTGTTCGATGTGTTTTTCTTTTACATCACCTACATGGCGTAGCCAGTTATCAATTAAGCCAAAACGCGCTTCGTTTAATACTGCTTGAACACCACCACAGCCATAGTGACCAACGACCATGATGTGCTTCACTTTCAGCACTTCAACAGCGTATTGCATTACCGAAAGACAGTTATGGTCAGTATGCACAACGACATTTGCTACGTTACGGTGAACAAATAGCTCACCCGGTAATAAGTCTACAATTTCGTTTGCAGGTACACGCGAGTCAGAACAACCGATCCACAAATACTCTGGATTTTGCTGCATTGATAGAATTTTAAAAAACTCAGGATCATTTTCACTCGTACGCGCTGCCCAACGTCTATTATTTTCGAATAAATTTTTTAACTTTCTCATTGCGCCTCTTTACGGTTTTTAATAATTAGCTTGGATCAAGATATTCCTTGGTGTCAGCTGCTTTTCGCAAAACGTACTAACTGTTACTTGATACCCTTGTTGTTGCAAATATAAAGCACGATCGAGCACGAGCCAAACTTCAATTGCCCTTCTGAACACATGTCGGACGAGTTCAACTCGCTCGGTGACCCTTTTGCGCTTTTTACCTATCTCTAAAAACTTATTGTAATCAATACCTTCAGGTAAATGTAATGATTTTTTCTCAGCAGCCCATAAACAAAATGAGTTAAACGAATCAGAGAAGATCGCTTTGTTCACTGACGGTACACTCACATAGTGCATTTCACCGGTCAGTGATTTACGTAACGCATCAAATCCAAGACGCCATTCAACCTCTGTTTTTCTGACCTTATCAACTCGGCTCGGTGCGGTTACCGTTTCTTGCAGCGCCAGTTTTAAATCGCGATGAGTAAGCGCAAGTTGGCTTTTTTTTACGGGCTCGCTCATTGCTTGATAAGCGTTATCAGTGAATAAATGATAACAGCACGGTGAAAAACTAATTTGCTGGGTTTTCGCTTTACTTGCTTGCTGCATAAATGTTTGATGCAAACGACCACAGGCATGCAATGCAACTGCATGCTGCTGGCTTTCAAAAAAGCCATCTGTGTCATCGGTTAATACATCAGCTTGTGAAAACTGCATCGCCAATTGCTGTTGCTTAGCACTGTGTTGACCTTGATCGCACAAGTGTTGTTGTAGCTCAATGCTATGGACACGTGGTGCCCCATTAAATGCCAACATACGACCTAAATGCCCTTTACCTGCACACCATTCTAAAACAGGCTGGTTTAATGACTGCTGACTAATGGCCGCGACAAAGTCTTGTAATTGTTCAAACTTACGGCCCTTAATGCCATTACTTATCCAAAATGGAAATTCATTACGGGCAGCACTTATAGCAGGCAAATTACACAACTCAGCCAACTGGTCGATACCCTCTATTGCCTCAGTAAAATAACGATATAAAGCTTGCTGATCGGCATCAAGTTCACTCACTTGTTGGTCATCAAGCGCCCATAATAAGTTGGCTAATTCAGGCCAAGGAAGATCATCAAAATCAAATGCGGTACATTGCCAGTATTGGCGGGTTGAAAATAGCAGTGCATCTAAAGCTGCAAAGTGCTCGGCAAGTGTCATAACTACTTAGCGACAAGAAATAAAGAGCAGTATAACAGCTTTTAGCTTATTTAACGTCGGTTACTGCTGATCAAGCGACTGTACAATGGCACACACGCAATACTTAAAATGATGGCGAGGATCAACATCCACGACAGCTCAATAGCTTCAGCTTGCTGCTGATCATACATAAAGCCATCAAAAGCCTGATCAAAATCAGCTTGCTCGATGCCATATAGATCTGCAATTAAACGCCATTTTGCCATCGACATATTGCCTAACTTAATCCCAGGAGGTTGAATATAGCTTGCCAAAACATGTGCTTCATAAGCCAGCTCCTGTACGCTTTTATGTTTAGCATAGTGCTGCTTGGTCACATCGATGCTTTCTTCTAAGTGCAATAAAGCATATCGCCACCCTTTTAGGCTCGCGCGGTAAAAACGCTCTACAACCTCAGGCTTCTTCGCTAAAAACTGCTCAGAGGTATATAAAATATCACCATACACATTCAAGCCGAACTTTTGCGGGCAAATGAGTCGATAGCCAACCCCTCTAAGAGTCATGCTGTAAGGCTCATTGGTCACATAAACTTGCACCGCATCTAAATCACCGGCAAGCCACTCTTTAACGCCGCCTTCATGGCTAGCTGCCATCAAGCTTTCTTGGCTCAATCCAGCACGCTGTAACATGACCAAGAGTTCTGCATTTTCTAGTGAGCTAACTTTGCTGAGTTTCTTTCCAACAAAGTCTCTGGGCTGAAAAATATCTGAGTTATTCTTTACCATCCAGCAGTAAGGCGAAAACTGCAGAATGGCTCCAAGGGCAACAACCGATGCGCCTTGCTGGCGTTTTTGTAATATGCCTGAGTGAGTAATGGCAAAGTCGGCTTGGCCGTTTAACACTTTAGGAAAGGTATCAGGATCATTTGGGTCGGCAGGTATAATAGCAACATTAAGGCCCGCTTCCTTGTAAAAGCCTTTTTCTGCAGCCATATAATAACCTGCAAATTGAAACTGGTGAGTCCATTTTAATTGTAAGCTAACGTTATCAACGCTCTGTGCGCTCATAGAGAGCATTAGACAGATTAACCCTAGTAGACTTTTCATTCCTTGCACGCATCATCCTTGATTGAGAACCGTGCAATAACTATAGGAAAAATAGACAAAAAAACAAGGCTACTAATTAGCAGCCTTGATTATATTAAGCTACTGATTTGCCGCTTTAACCTCACTTAATTCTTGACCTTGGCTAGTTAAGAACTGGGTGAAACATGGATTGTTCGTTTCATCTTGAACGTTGTATCCCAAACGGTTCAAATGCTCATTGAATACCTCATAATCACTCGGTTCAATAGCAAAGGCCGCCAGCACATTACCAATCGCTCCACCATGATTACGATAATGGAATAAAGTGATATTCCAATTACTACCAAGGGTATCTAAGAATCGCGCCAGTGCGCCTGGGTATTCAGGAAACTCAAAGCGTAGTAAACGCTCATGAAGTTGAGCAGGCGCTTTACCACCCACCATATAACGAATATGCAATTTAGCCAGCTCGTTATCTGATAGATCGCAAAACGTGTAGTCGTTTTCTGTCAGTGCCGCTTTTAACTCTTCAAGCTCTTGCTGCCCTTGCCTTAATGCAATACCAACAAAAATTTGTGCTTCGCCGGGGCCTGCGTAACGGTAATTAAACTCGGTGATAGCTCTGCCACCTAGTGAGTTACAAAACTGCTTAAAGCTACCCTTTTCTTCTTTTATGGTCACAGCAAGCAGCGCTTCGTTCTTTTCACCGAGAGCCGTTCGCTCTGCAACATAACGTAAGCGGTCAAAGTTTAAGTTTGCACCCGATAAAATTGCAGCAACGTTTAAGCCTTTAACACCATTTTGTTGGCACCATTTTTTCAGCCCTGCTGTTGATAGCGCCCCTGAAGGTTCTGCTATCGCACGAGTCGAAACAAAGATATCTTGCATTGCGGCGCAGATTTCATCGCCCGTTACAGTGACCACTTCATCACAAAACTTTTGCGCTAAACGAAATGTTTCTGTGCCAATAACTTTTACGGCTACACCATCAGCAAAGCTGCCAACACGGTCAAGCTCAACGGGCTTGCCCGCTTCAAGCGCTGCTTTTAGGCAAGCACTCTCGTCAGCTTCAACACCAATGACTTTGATATCAGGACGTAACGACTTAATGTACACCGCCATGCCTGCAAGTAAACCACCACCGCCAACAGGAATAAAAACAGCATCGAGGTCGTTCAATTGCTGCATTAATTCACGGGCAACGGTACCTTGGCCAACAATCACATCAGGATCATCAAACGGTGGCACAAACACCCCGTTACGCTGCTCTGTCAGTTCTAAAGCATGGGCTTTTGCCGCATCAAAATGATGGCCGTGTAATACCACTTCACCACCGAGTGAACGTACTGCATTCACTTTAATTTCTGGTGTTGTAACTGGCATCACAATCGTTGCGTTATGCCCTAAAAATGAGGCACTGAGTGCAACCCCTTGCGCATGGTTACCCGCTGAGGCTGTGATCACATCAGAACCTTTTGGCAACTTGCTCAGTTTATGAAATGCACCACGAAGCTTAAATGAATAAACCGGTTGTTGGTCTTCACGCTTTAACCACACATGGTTGCCTAACCGAGCACTAAGATCAGCCATTTCGCTGACCTCAGTGACTTTTGCAAGCGGCTCCATGTTCGCTTGGATGATAGCGCGAAAATAATCGAGCTCTTGAGAAACCATAATTAACTAAGCTCCTCAAGTTTTGCTAAATCGCGAACAGCTCCTTTGTCTGCACTGGTTGCAAGTAATGCATAGGCTTTAAGTGCAGATGAAACATAGCGGTCACGATCAAGTGGTTTATAAGCATCTTTACCGCGTGCTAGTTGCTTTTGTTTACGCGCTTCAAGCTCTTCATCAGACAACGCCAAAGTGATTTCACGGGTTGCGATATCAATTACTATTTTATCGCCATTTTCAACATAAGCGATTGCACCACCGCTTGCTGCTTCTGGTGAAACGTGACCAATTGATAAACCTGATGTACCACCCGAGAAACGACCATCGGTGATAAGCGCACACTTTTCACCTAAGCCCATTGATTTTAAGTAACTCGTTGGATACAGCATTTCTTGCATGCCTGGGCCGCCTTTTGGCCCTTCGTAACGAATTACAACAACATCGCCTGCTTTTACTTCACCATTAAGGATGCCTTCAACCGAATCATCTTGTGATTCGTATACAACAGCAGGGCCTTCAAAGTGCAGCATTTCTTCAACTACGCCAGCACTTTTAACAATACAGCCATCAAGGGCTAAGTTACCTGAAAGTACAGCTAGGCCACCATCTTGACGAAAGGCATTTTCAACACTGCGGATACAGCCGTTTTCACGGTCATTATCAAGTTCTGGCCAGCGACATTCTTGGCTCATTGCTTTTGTAGTACGGATACCGGCTGGGCCTGCTTTATAGAATTTTTGCGCTACTTCATTATTCGGATCGGTGGCATCCCATTTAGCCACCATTTCAGCCATACTGTGGCCTGCAACGTGATCAACAGATAAATCAACAAGGCCTGCTTTACCTAACTCACGGATAATTGCCATCATGCCACCAGCGCGGTGCACATCTTCAATGTGATATTTATTGGTTGCGGGTGCCACTTTACAAAGGAAAGGAGTTTTACGGGAAAGCTCATCGATGTGCGACATGTCAAAATCGACACCCGCTTCTTGCGCGGCAGCTAATAAGTGTAAAACCGTATTTGATGAACCACCCATAGCAATATCAACTACCATTGCATTCATAAAGGCAGTGCGATTGGCAATCGCACGTGGTAATACTGCTGCATTATCTTTTTGATAATACTCACGGCATAAATCAACAATGCGCGCACCTGCTTCAACGTAAAGTTGTTTACGGTCTTTATGCGTAGCAAGTGTGGTACCGTTACCCGGCAGCGCTAAACCAATCGCTTCTAATAAGCAGTTCATTGAGTTGGCAGTAAACATACCCGAACACGAACCACAAGTAGGACACGCAGAACGCTCGACTTTTTCAGAGTCTTCATCGCTTACTGTGGTATCAGCGCCTTTCACCATGGCATCCACTAAATCAAGTTTAATGTCGATATCAGCTAGGCGTGTTTTACCCGCTTCCATTGGACCACCTGATACGAAAATAACCGGAATATTTAAACGCAGTGCAGCTAGCATCATCCCTGGGGTGATTTTGTCGCAGTTAGAAATACAGATCATGGCATCGGCACAGTGTGCATTAACCATGTATTCCACTGAGTCAGCAATTAAGTCACGCGATGGTAGTGAATACAGCATGCCGCCGTGACCCATTGCGATACCATCGTCGATCGCAATAGTATTAAATTCTTTTGGTACACCACCGGCTTCGGTGATGGTTTCAGCCATCAGCTCACTAAGTTGGTTAAGGTGAACATGACCCGGTACAAACTGAGTATATGAGTTAACAACAGCGATAATTGGCTTACCGAAGTCTTTATCTGTCATCCCTGTTGCACGCCACAAAGCACGCGCCCCTGCACGTTTGCGACCTTCTGTTGTTGTTGCACTTCTTAATTTAGCCATAATTACCTCAGTTGTTGCAGTGGCATGCCACTGACTTCCTCATTCCTAATTTATTTCTCACTAAAGCATCACTCTGACTGCTCTAGTTACCTGTTGATTTTTTACTAGATTGCTTGTTGTTGAAATTGGTTTTCAACATTAACGTGTTTAACATCAACCAATTTATTCAATTGTGATGTTAGTAGATAAATTGGCTTATCGCTGTCTACCGTCATGGTGACGTGAAACGCTTCATCAGCCATTTCTAAATTCATGGTTGTTAGGTCAAAGCCGCGATGACGTGCAACGCGTAAAAAGCGCTCTACAGCGACACTTTGATTCTTTAGTGCAATCGTTAGGGTGTGTTTCATTTTACTGTCTCCGTCATCATTTCATCATTAGCTGCACCTGGTGGTACAAGCGGCCATACATTTTCTTTATCATCAATACAGGCATGCAGAATGTATGGACCTTCACTATTAACTAACGCATCAACCGCAGCATCGACTTCATCTGCTTTAGTGATGGTTTGACCTGGAATGCCAAACACCGCTGCTAACTGCACGAAATCAGGATTATCTGAAAGGTTTGTTTCAGAATAACGACCTTCAAAAAATAGCTGCTGCCATTGACGTACCATGCCTAAGCGCTGGTTATCTAAGATTAGAATTTTAACTGGCAGATTGTTACGGCGAATTGTAGCCAGTTCTTGAATGTTCATCATGATTGAGCCATCACCCGACACCGTGATCACAAAGTCATTTGGGCGCGCAACTTGGGCGCCTATAGCGGCCGGTAAACCAAAGCCCATGGTACCCGCACCACCACTACTTAAGTGATTACTTGGGTGGCTAAACTTCATGTGCTGTGCCACCCACATTTGGTGCTGACCCACATCACAGCACACGACGCCAGTTGATGGCATTTTTTGGCTTAGTTGGTTTAATAAATAAGGGGCAAATACTTTCTCGCCTGGATAGTCATAACGCCATGCATGTTCTTTCATCATGCTTTCGATGTGCGTTAACCACTCATCAGGCGTTACAAAACAATCAAGTTGCGGTAATGAGGTTTTTAAATCTGCGACTAATGATGCTTTTGCAGGCTTGCGCTTACCAACCTCTGCCGCGTCGATATCAAGGTGTATCACCTTTGCTTTTGCAGCAAATTTACTTAAGTTGCCAGTAACACGGTCGTCAAAACGAGCACCGATACAAACCAAAACATCACACTCTTGCACTGCTAAATTAGCCGCTTTACCGCCATGCATACCTAGCATACCCAAATCATATTCATAATCAGGCAATACACTACCTAGCGCTTTCAACGTTGATACCGCTGGCATATGTGTTTTTTCTAAAAATTGCATAAGCTCGTTTTGCGCATCAGCAGCTTGTACACCACCACCGATATACGCCACAGGACGCTGCGCCTCACTTAAGATTTGATTGGCTATCGCAACTTGGTTTGCGTCTAATTTTGGTAAATGATCTTCGGCGGCTAACCAAGGGTGGAATGGCACTTGCGCCATTTGGATGTCTTTTGGGATATCAACTAATACAGGGCCTGGGCGGCCGCTTTGCGCTAGGTGGATGGCTTCTTGTAGTATTTCGGCTAAGTCTTCAGCTCTTTCAACCATGTAACTATGTTTAGTACATGATAACGACATACCTAACACATCCACTTCCTGAAAGGCGTCGGAGCCTATCGCTGCGGTAGGTACTTGCCCTGTGATTGCAAGTAACGGCACTGAATCCATCATCGCATCAGCAAGGGCTGTTATTAAGTTAGTCGCACCAGGGCCTGAAGTTGCAAAGCACACACCTAACTTACCTGTGCTGCGGGCAAACCCCACAGCTGCAAAACCCGCTCCTTGTTCATGACGCGTCAAATAATGTTTGACTGGCGCACCGTACAAGGCGTCGTAAATAGGCATGATGGCACCACCTGGGTATCCAAAAACATCCTTAACGCCATGTTTGGCTAATAAATCGATTGTTAACTCTGCGCCTGTCATCGTAAATCCTCATTCCTCAGTGACATTGTGTATTTGCTGCGACTCAAACCTTAAAACGAAAAAGCCCCCCGAACTGTTAAGTGCGGGGGGCTTTTTAAATGCTTCACTTTTCTCTAAGCACTAACTAGCCCCCGCGGTAATAATAATCACCACGACGTTAATTAGAATTAGAGAAAGTTTGTTTGTAAGCATTTATCTGTAACCAAATTCTGTTCATTTGTAGCGGAAATCTAGCCATCCCGCTGTCTTTTTCTATTAGTACCGCGGTGGGGCCTGTAAGTCAACATAAAAATCAATTCAAAAAACTGGCTAAAAAGCAAAATTAAAGAAATAAATATTCAATAATTTTACATATAAAGATTTATATTTCACTATTTATTAAAAATTGAAATTTCATACCTCGTTATTTGCCATTCTATGATTGATTAATTTTTAGCAATTAGATGTGATTTTTCTGCATAAAGCCGATTTATTTTAACGCCTCAAAGAAAAATTAGTTTAGTATTGAAAATAACCACGTTATGAAAAGGAAAGTTATGAAATTCGTCCAGCGTATAAATGCCCTGTTTTTTATGGTGCTACTACTTGGTTTTAGCCAATATGCACTTGCAGAGCCGGGGTTATGGAAAGTAGAAAAAAACGGCGTTACTTCTTATTTATTCGGTACCGTGCATGTGGGTGATAACAGCATGAAAGGCTTACCAAGTAAGGTAACAAAAGCACTCGATAACTCAGATAAAGTCATTGTTGAGGTTGATATCAGCGCTATTTCACCGATGGAAATGCAGCGTCGCTCATTACCATTTATGATGCTGAAAAATGGCAAAACCTTACAATCAGAATTATCACCAGAAAACTATGCAAAACTGCAAAAGTACTTTGCGGATAAATCAATTGATATTGCGATGTTTAAGAACTTAGCACCGTGGGCGGTGATGGTCACCATGATGCAAATGGAGTTCCAAAGCGTTGGTTTTTCAGATCAATACGGCATAGACAAGCAAGTACTTGCTTATGCTCAAGAACATAAAATTTCTGTTGGTGAGCTAGAAACTCTTGAACGCCAAATGGAAATGTTTGAGCACTTAGCAATCATGAATGACAAAATGATCGAAGAAACGTTCGACCAACTTGCAGATGTAGACACCTACTTTTTTGGCCTCATCAAGGCTTGGAAATCAGGTGACATGAAAACACTTACACAGTTTTATAACGAAAGCTTTGATGACTCTCAGTATGGTCAGCTAAGCGAGCAAGTGATGTTGATAGACCGTAACAACGATTGGGTTAATCAACTATCTACTCGCATCGGTAAAGAAAAGCTGTTCATTGCAGTGGGCGCTTTGCACTTACCAGAGCAACACGGCTTATTGAAGCAATTAACAGATAAGGGTTTTACCGTTACCCGTATTTAAATGATTTCAATCGTTTAAAAAGCGCCTTATGGCGCTTTTTTTGTGAAATCAGCCATCTCTAAATAATTGTTGATACCGACTATTTTGTCACTCGCGTGGTGATTAACATACACCACGGTGCTGGTGCCTGCAGCACAGATTTTTTCTATTAGTAATAACACGCGCTGCCTATTCGCTTCATCAAGACCTAAGCAAGGCTCATCAAGAATCAACAAGTTAGGGTGTTTAACCATAGCCCGAGCAATCAACAATAAGCGCTGATCACCAAAAGACAGTTGGCTAAATGAACTGCTTTGTTTATCACTTAAACCTAATAACGCTAACCACTTTTTGGCAATGGCAAGTTGCTTATCAGTGGCTTTTTGGTAAAGACCAATGCTGTCATAAAAGCCCGAAACAACCGTATTGAGCGCAGTGATACTCACTCGATAATCCATATGTAGCGCGTTAGAGATATAACCAATGTGTTGTTTAATTTGCCAAATACTCTCACCGCTGCCGCGCTGGTAACCAAACACCTTGATATCGTTGTTGTAACACTGCGGGTTATCACCCGTGATAAGGTTCAGCAAACAGGTTTTACCTGAACCATTTTTACCTGTTAACTGCCAATGTTCGCCTTGGTTAATTTGCCAGTTTAGTTTTTCAAATATAGCCTCGCCGCCATAACTGACTGATGCGTTGTTTAATCTTACCAGCATAGAGTCTGTGAGCGGAGGCGCTTGATGGTCAATATCTGCCTCAGGTATTTGTAGCTGAGTATGAGTAAGGTGCAATAGCTTAAGTAAATCATCGCGCTGCTCGGCTGTAGGCTTTGCTAATTGCTGAGCCACATGACCCTCTTTAACGTAGGCGTAATGATCCACAAAGTCAGGGATCTCAGTTAAGCGATTGAGCACAAAAATAAGGGTCGTTGTTTTACTAAGCTCAGTGAGTAGCTGATTAAGTTCAGCCATTGCCGTAACATCTAAACCATCAAAAGGCTCATCAAGCACAAGTAAATCTGGCCGACCGATTATGGCTTGAATCAACATTAGTTTGCGGGTTTCGCCGGTCGATAAATCGCGAAATGCCTTGCTAAGTTTGTCACTAAAATCAAATAGGCTTATTAGTTGCTGTAGCAAATCACTATCAAGCTGTTGCTCGTCTCGACCTGCAATAATCAGCTCATAAACTGTACTCGTAGCCGTAACACCCTCAATAATATCATCTTGATCTTTAGTTAACTCGGCCGCGAGGAGCTGCTTTTGGCTGTCTGGCGATACCAATGCTATACGCTCAAAGCTATTCTCATACTGGCCTTGCTCTATTTTCGCAAAACCAGCAATGGCAGCGGCCACAGCCGATTTACCCGCCCCATTGGCGCCAAGTAATACCCAATGCTGCAATGGCGATACATTGATATTGAGCTCATCTAAATAATAAACGTCATTGCCTTGGCCCTTCAGGCTGGCTCGAACATTAACCAACTGCACTTGTTGCACTTTGAATCCTCATTCTAAGTTACCGTTAGCTTGACGTTACCGCATTCGATAAAAAATTAAAAATCGTTTAAACCTTTTTTGAACACGGCTGCGACTAAGGTATAAAAGGTCATTAACAGGAATCAGACAATGAAAAAATTACTTTGTGTAGCAGCAATAGGCCTAGCACTTACAACAACATACGCAATGGCAAAAGACTCACGTGAGCTAAATCATAACTTTACAGTGAATGGCGCAAGCCAGCTTGATATTGATTTTCCGGTGGGCAGCTTAGAAGTCGAAAGTTATGACGGCAGTGAAGTCGTGGTTACGGTTCGCATTGAACCAAAAAATGACAATAGCTGGTTCAGCTCTGATGTTGACTTATCTGATATCGAATTAAGCCACTCGCAAAGTGCCAGCTCACTTAGCTTAAAATTAGATAACGATGACATTCAACAAAACTGGTATGTAAAAATGCCTAAATCAATGGCAATTGATGTTGAGCTAGGTGTAGGTGATATTGAAATTAACGACGCAAGTAATTCAGTTGAGATTGAGCTTGGTGTGGGCGCAGTAAGAATTGATAGTGCGCTTGACGATTACAGACGCATTGAACTGGATACCGGTGTGGGCGACACCAAGATTCGCGGCTTGAAAAAAGAGGCTAACACCAGCCGCAAAGTCGTTAGCTCTCACTCAAGCTACCGAGGCAATGGACTGCATGATATTGACGTTGAAGTAGGTGTTGGCGACATCAAAGTAACAAACTAATTTAACGCTTTGGTTATCCCTGTGAGCTCTCGGTAAATAAAATACTGAGAGCTTTTTGCACTGAATCTAGCGAGATCGGTTTGTATACATGTAGGTTAGCCCCAAGTTCATACACACGTTGTAAATCATCATTTGATGTATTGGCCGTCACCACCAAAATTGGCACCTGTTGCCCCTGCTCATTACGAATAATATCAATCGCTTTAAAGCCATCCATAACTGGCATATTCAAATCCATAAAGATTAAATCATACTGCTTATCTGACGCTTTATCTGTGGCGATTAAGCCATTTTCAGCGATATCAAAGCTGTAATTTAACTGCCCTAAAATACGACCTAATATAGTGGCATTCAACTGATTATCTTCCACAATTAAGCAGTGTAACTTATTGGGTAATAAAACCTCTGCGTCATCACCAGCGGCATTACTTAACTCTAAGCTAAGCACCACTTTAACACCTTGCGGTTGAGCACTTAAAAACTCAATATTCCCCTGCAAAGCTTTAACAATATGCACCACCCTCAACAAACCAGTTTTAAGGCCTTGAAAATGCTGCTCGCTATCATTTTCCAAGCTGAGTATATCGGTCGGTGGCTTTTCAAACCCTTTGCCGTTATCTTGCACTTCAATAATATAGTTTTGTTCGCCTTGGCTTCTTGCTGTGATCGCAATTCGACCTTGTTCAGCAGTAAATTTTACTGCATTGTTGATGAGTTCAGCCAAAACTTGCTGTAAACGAGCATGATCAGTGAGTACATCTTTGTTAAGAGATTCTGGAATATCGATACTAAGCAGAATATTCTTTTCGTCGCAAACATATTCAAATGGGGTGATCGCGTGTTTTAGAGTCGACTTTAAATTTCCACGACTCGGGTTTAATTGCCAATTTCCTGTTGTGAGCTGTTGTAAATCAACAAGTTCATCTAACATTGCGACTAATCTATTCACACAATAAACAGCTTGTTTTTTAGTTGCGAGCTGTTGTTCATTGATATCAAGCGCTTCAATAGAGGCTGTAAGGCCTTGTATTGGTGTTCGAAATTCATGACTTGCGCGAGCTATAAAGCGCTCTTTATTTTTGCTTATTTGCTCCGCATATTCTTTTTGAGTTTGATACTTATTAATTGTTTTAGCGATTAATGATTCCATTGGCTTAAAGACAAAAAATAGTTCAATCAATAACAACAGCAAAGCCGTTAACCAAAATATTAATTCAACTGTTGCAATAAATGTGACTTTTTTTACAGACTCTTGCTCAAGCAACTCAACAGCTACATCTAATTCATTTAATAAGACTTCAACTTGTTGAGTTTCGAAAACAGGCCCGTCAAAATCTGTGTAGTCGTCACGGCTATTTAATAGCTTCTGTGCTTTACTTACATAGCGCTTAACACGCGCATCAAGCTTATTTGGAGCAGCAAAGTAATGTGCCTCTAACTCCTGATTTAAATGACGAAACGTATTTGGACCATCGCGAGCAACCAAAAACTGGTGACCTGCAATAAACTGCTCAACGGTGTCTTGTAGCAGCTTGCGATGCTGTTGCTTTACAGGCAGAGACTTGTCATAAATTAATGCGTTACCATGCAAAGCAATCTTTTGAGAGAGCATTCGTTGCTTGCCGGCAATATTGATCACCTCGGCATCACCCTTTTGGATATACAACAAAGATTGAATCAAGGCCGCTGAAAAGGATATTAGAAGCGCTATCGCTAATAACCCCCAGCGATATCTTTTACGGATATCAATAACTAGGTTTAACATGCATTTCTCTGATCTTTTTATTTTATTCTAGTCTAAATTAAGCAGTAAAGCCCACTATTAAGTGGGCTTTATCAACAAACAAAGCAGTACTTAAAGGCTACCTATTTTCGAGGCGGTTATAATCAAATAACCCAAATTCGACACCTCGGTATTCTTTAGCTACACGATGCAAAATATCGCTGTATTGCCAAAACTGAGGATGCGTTCGACGAATTGCAAATTCGCTTTTCAGGTCTCTATATGCCGACTCATCAGTCACTTTAGCAAGCCCAGCTGAAAATGCAGCAACCTGTTGTTCGTTATGTAGATACCAAATTGCTTCTGGGTAATCACCAATAAACCCCGGTACAATTGTTACAGTATCTTCGTCATAAGCTCGCTGCCCTTCTTCATTCAATAAACTCGAAATATTGTAATGAGCATTGTGATGAATAAGAGTATAGGCTTTGTGCTGTTCATCGCCCTCTTTGACTAACACAAACGAAATTTGCGGCAGTAGATTAATTGCTTTGACAGGCAAATCATTTATTTGTGCAAGCGGTTCTGGCACTTTGGTGTAGTCATAACGAGGACTCAAAATTGGTTTGAGCTTCTCTTTAAGCATGTTATACAGCTCAGACTGCTGATCTGCTGTTTTGAATTCAATGCCAGTAGGTTGACTAAATGACAGTTCATCTTCAAAGAAACTGGTTAAACTAGGTGGTGATTTACGATACCACTGAGCTTTAACTTCTTTACGTTTAGCTTCTGGTAATAACGCCAGATAATTTGCTTCGCCTTCTAAGCGTAAAAAGTCCATATACAAACGAGTTAAAAGCTGATGACCTATATTGCCGTACACATCAAACCCCGCCACCAGCAAGTAATGAATACGTTCAAATAAGGCATAATCGAGTATCCAAGCAGTCTTTGGTTGCTGGCCTATCCACCCTTTTACAACCGTTGCACTATCGAAATGACGGAACACCGTCAGCGCTGCATTTTGGTTATGACCATCACCTTGCCAAAGTAAATCGGTGGTAAGGTGCTGACCGTTCTCAAACATCTTATTTGCCAGTGCAACTTTTGCTGATAAGTATTTGTTTTGGCGTTTTGAGTACTTTACCCAACTAGAAATCGGTAAAGCGTTACTTTCTTCTTCTGCAGGTAAAGCTAGCGCATCTTCATGTTGTAACAACATTTCACCGACTTTAGGTGTCGCCGCCATTTGAGGCTTAGCAAAACCAACCCAAAACTGATCGTTAATCACGTTTAACGCGATTTGACCACGACAAACAGGACCTTTAATAAAGCCCATGATTATAAGCTCTGCTTCATCAAGCATAAATTGATAACGCGAGTTTACTGGAATTGCTGCAAAAGCTTTAAACGGATTTGATGCTACTTCAGGCTTATAGCTTGGCAATTTATTTACTTGATAATCAGCTTCAATAAATTGCGAATGTAAGCGGGCAAGTTTTTCATCATTTAATGCTAAAGGTAAATGTGTTTTAGCTAAAATAGTCGAGCGGTCATGCATTAAACGATAGTAAACTCGTTCAACTTTAGGGTCTTCATAAGGGCGACGCGTGCTAATATGCTTGATCTCTTCTCCCGGCGGAGTCGAAGAGCGAACTAGTTTAAAGTAGCTGTGTTTATCGCCATGCTCAGGAAAATAAATATGCGCTAAGTACCAGTGCTCGTAAATATAACGAGCAGCTAGTTGATGCTTTAAACCATCTTGATTTAAGAAAGCTTCCCAGCGCTCCACTTGCTTAAGTACGCCTTTTTCAGGGGGCTCAATATGAGCAAGATATCCGCCTTTTCTGAGCCATTTAGCAAGGTGCTGAAACTCTTCGCTTGAGATCCCCGGTAAACCATATGGCATACCACTGTGTGGATTATCTTTAGCAAATGAATCAAACTCATTCATTGTGGTGCATGTTTGTTCACGATCGAGTGAAAAATCAAACTCATCACCTAAAATAGCTTGCTTAGGCAGAGGGCTGCTTTGCTTAAGCACCAAAGAGTTATAAAGCACGCTACCCGCTAGGTTCGCTTCTTCGGTTTGTACTCGCTCGTTAAGCACTGGCGTAAAGCCTTTTTCACGCCACTGAGCTGTGGTTGTAGCATCAAATAGTAAACGACTTGGCTCTTGTGCAAGCAAACGTGTGCCATCATAGACACGCTCTTTACTTAAACCTCGGTCAATTCCTTCCACAGAAGATAACTTAAGCTGACAAGGTGCATCATAACAGCCGTGACAAACCACACAACGAGTGTCAAGAATAGGTTTTACGTCACTTAAAAACTCGGCGCCTTCAAGTGTTGATGCAGCAACAACACGCTCTCTAGGTTGCTCTTCACCAAACAATTCATCGTAATGAGCAGCGCCTAAATATGCACAGCCACTTAAAAGAATAAGGCCGAATACGGTCGTGAGGGTTTTTCTCATCCTTCCTCCTCGATATCTTCAACGTCATCACCTAAATCGAAGGTTGGCATCATATCTACTTGCGGCGACACAAAAGTTTGATCATTGTCACAGCTAAGCATTGCGCTCAATAATGGCCCGCGAACTAAAGTTAACTGCGCGTCGTGCTCACTATTAATCAATACTTGATAATCATCATTTAACGCTTCAAGACGATATTCATTAATAGCAATAGCGACACTGCTATCAGCAGCTGGGTTTTGACAAAGCTGCGCGAGTAACTCTTCGCTTAACGTTACATGTAATAATAGATCTGGAGATTCAATATCGCGGCTATGAAGGTTTTCATCGAAATAAAAAAGAGGGAGGGTTAATTCGCTATTTTGCTCTAATTCCATGTGCTGTTCTCTACATCAAAATGACTTTTAATTGTACGAGTATAGCAAACTATAAGTTCAAAAATTAGCGAAACTTATCAGCAGTTAGCAGCTTTTTAGCTACTAACTAACCGAGTTATAAAAACAGTGAAAAAAGTATTACCAAGGTAGCGTTTCACCATTTGAATGCCAAAACCCACCTGTGTTGCTAAGGTTTAGTTCATCAATACGTTTGATGAGACGCTCTGCGGCAGTTTCAGGGCTGATATCGCCAGCAAAATTAACCATTTGCGTTTGTACAAAGCCTGGGTGAAATAAGCCAACAGCAATTTTTTTATCTTTTAACTCATAGGCTAAACTAACACTCGCGGCATTAAGGGCCGCCTTTGACATGCGATAACCAATGTAACCGCCCGAGCCGTTATCAGCAATTGAGCCCATGCGCGATGTAATCATCGCCACTTTAGCATCAATGCCTAAACTTTGCTGTAATGCATGCGTAATACGAATAGGCGCGATACTGTTCACGCTAATTTGCTTTTCGATGGCAGCAAAGTCCATATCAGCGAATGTTTCGTTGTGAAAAATACCGGCATTATTAACCAAAATATCAATTTTGTCGCCGTGTAAGTAATTGGCAAGTGTTGCAACATCATCGGCGTTAGATACATCAATGTCGCTAATAACTTTCACATCGAGTGCTTGAAGTTCTTCGCTTGGGGTGCGAACCACCGCGGTAACACGGTAACCTTGGGCTAAATACTGTTTACATAAATTAAGGCCAATACCTTTATTGGCCCCTGTAACCACCACATGCTTAGTCATCAATCTGCTCCTTAGTTGGGGTATTTATACCTAAACCACCTCAAGGTGCGAGTTTCTGCATCTTGATGAGGCTTAGGTGTATACTTTGGGACAGATTGGCAAAAACCAAGAGCTTAAGTTAATTCATCAATGGTTGACTTAAGAATAGAAAAAACGGCCCCTTGTGGGTCGGTAATCACACTAAAACGTCCAACATCTGGAATGTCTGTTGCTGGCACACAAATAGCGCCATTAAGCTGCGTTGCTTTGGCAACCGCCTGATCGCAATCTGCTACCGCAAAATACGGCATCCAATGCGGTGGAATATCATCTGGCCATTCATCGGTCATTTCGAGCATGCCTGCTATCGGTTGCTCATCAATAGTGAATAAGGTGTAGTCCATACCTTCCATGGGTTTCACCTCAAACTGCCATCCGAATAACTGACAATAAAAGTCGCGACTTTTTTGCATGTCTTTCGACACAAGCTCAAACCAATAAGGTAGGTTAAGCTCTTGCACTCTTTTAGCCCCGATATGCTCACCCGCTTGCCACAAGGCAAATGTTGCGCCGCCAGGCTCTTGCAGCATCACCATTCGACCTGCCGTCATGACATCATGTGGCCCTGCCAAAACCGTTGCCCCCAATGATTTTGCCAGCTCAGTGCTTTGGTCAACATCATCAACAGCAATATATAATAACCAATGGGTTGGCATCTCACTCATACTTGCAGGCAGTTGATACATAGCGGCAATATCATCACCTTGCTTTTGCAGCATGGTGTAATACATGTCTTCACCTATTGGCTGATCATCAAAACCCCAGTCAAAAAGTTGCGTGTAAAATTGCTTTGCAGCTTGCCAGTCTTTTGCGCATAACTCGGCCCAACAGAAAGTACCCGCAGGGTGTTTTGTATTTATTTTTGTCATGGCTGTTCCTCCTTCATTAACGGTAATCAACAAGCGGCTTTTTTACCAATTATTTTTTAAATTAATTAAATAACCGTTTAGAAAAATTAAATAATCATTATCAGTCACTTACAGAAAAACCAAAGTAAACCAAGTTTTTATAGCCTTTACACAATATTGATTGCGGCAATAAACACATGTATAAATACGAACAATTTTTAATAACAATTATATAGCGATTTAACGATGTCAATGAAATTTGCGCTTCCTTTTTTACTTACTCCTATCGCTGCGTTAGCAAATCAGGCTCAAGATATTGAGCGTATTACTGTTTCTACAACGCGTAGTACGGCACCTGTTAGTACTGTACCTGCAACTATCAGCGTTATTACCAGTGAAGACATTGCTGAGCAACTTGCTCATACTCAAGATCTATCGCAAATTTTAGGTAATTTATTACCGAGCTTTTCACCAAGCCGTCAAAAGATGACTAGCGCAGGTGAAACACTACGTGGCCGTGAACCGCTATACATGATTGATGGTGTACCTCAGTCGAACCCGCTGCGTAATGGTTCTCGTGACGGCAATACAATTGATCCTGCTATGATCGAACGCATCGAAGTGATCAGTGGTGCTAATGCAATCCAAGGCATGGGCGCAAGCGGCGGTATTATTAATATCATCACAAAATCAGCAGGCGATTTTAATCACCAAATGAGCGCAGGGTTTAGCACTCCGACAGACGGTGGCAGCGACAGCCAAAGCTATAAAGCCAGCTACTTATTCAGCCAACAGCTAGATGATATTAGTTTTATTGGCGGTGTATCGGCACGTAGTACTGGTATGTATCGCGATGGTAACGGAGACTTTATTGGGTTAGATGGCACACAAGGTGATACGCAAGACTCAACCAGCCTAGACCTATTTTTAAAAGTTAAATATCAGCTTGATAATGAACAAAGTATTCAAGCGATGCTGAACCACTACAAAATTGAGGGTAATGGAGATTTTGTTGCTATTAATGGTGACCCAACAACAGGCCTTGCCACATCAGCTGAAAAAGGCGATATAGAAGGTGATGCACCACGCAACCGTGTAACAACCTTCACCCTTGATTACAACCACACGAATATCGCTGGCGGCAACCTTGCAGTTCAGTTATTCACGCAAGATTTTGCGGCAATGTATGGCGGCGGTACATTTGGTACTTTCCAAGATCCTGAATTTGGTGAAAACCTTTACGACCAATCTCAAAACAAGTCACAAAAGTTTGGAAGTCGCGTTACTTATAATAAAGATAACCTATTAAGCAGCCAGTTTGATATTGCGACCGGTATCGATTTACTTTCTGACGAAACATACCAAGAGCTTGCGCAAACAGGTCGTCATTGGGTGCCAAAAACCAAGTTTAATAACATCGCACCATTCGCTCAGCTACGTTATGACGGCTTAGAAGATTGGACTTTCAATGCCGGTGTTCGTTACGAGTACGGCAAATTAAAAGTAGATGACTTTACTACCCTAGCATCTTACAACAGCAGCTTTGTAGAAGGCGGTGAGCCAAGCTTTAACGAATTATTAGAGAACTTAGGTGTTGTCTACCAAGTGACTGATGACCTTCGTTTCTACGCAAGCTACAGCGAAGGCTTTAGCATGGCCGATGTGGGGCGTGTACTGCGTGGTATAAACCAAGCTGGCTTATCGGTTGAAAGTTTCTTAAACCTAGAACCTGTGATTTCTGATAACCGCGAATTAGGTTTTGAATATGCAAGCGATAGCTTCAATATTAAAGCCAGCTACTTTGAATCTGACTCAGACTTAGGCTCTCGTTTACAAGCTGATGCTGATGGTATTTACAGTGTAAAACGTGAACGCACAGAGATCTCAGGTTTTGAAGCCAATGCACAGTATTACCTAACTAACAGCACAACATTCGGTGCAAGTTACGCTGATACAGAAGGCCAATATGACGGTGATGGCGACAATAAAGTAGAGAGCGACTTAGGCGGCAGCAATATTTCACCGACACGGTTAAACCTTTACTGGCAGCAACAATGGCCAGCAAGTTTGTCTAGCCGCTTACAAGTTAATAAAGTGTTTGATCGCGACTTTAATACTGGTGAAGAATTTGACGGCTACACAACCGTTGATTTATCAGTGCAATATCAAAGTGCTGAGTATGGTGCATTTAGCCTAGGTATCGATAACCTGCTAGATAAGTACTACATCACTTATTATGGGCAAACAAACCCATCGGCAACTCGCTATTTTGCAGGCACTGGCCGTACTGTAAATCTAACTTGGAACTATGCATTTTAGATTTAAGCTAAAGTAATTAAACAACAAAAAAGGCACCAAGGTGCCTTTTTTAATTAGTGATGATGACCGTGCTCACCTTTGAGCTGATTACCTTGCGCATCATAAAATCCACTTGCACCATGCTCAACAAACCCTAAGTTGATCATTTTAGCTAAAAATGGATCGCTTTCATTATCACCGATATCTGCGTAATCGGTCGTTTGATAGTTATCCCATTTCGCAAATTCTGCCTGAATCTTTTGCTGGTTGTAATGACTGGCTGTTAAAGCAATTTCACGGCTATAAGTTGGTGTTGAAATACGAATTGCTTTGAGTAACTTTTGATTGGCAAGCCAGCTTAGCTCTATTTTGCTCTCACCCTGCTGCTGTGTGTAATACTCTGTTAACTCACAGCCTTCACCGGTGCTTTTCTGGTGCGTCATTGAGGCTAAAAACTTATCGCTTACTAGCTGATATTTGCTACTCCAATCTTGTTCACCTTGCACTTCCGATGGTTGATACTCAATACCACGCTGGGCATGCTGAAAATAACGAATTGGGCGAATTTGTTGATTGCGCAACTGTTGCCATAATTCAATAAATTGTGGATTCTGCTTAGCCACCTGGTGAGGCGTACGCCAAAGGGTAAAAGTGTTTTCAGTATGCTGCTTATTAGCAACGATTTCTGTGGTGACTTTATAGTCTGCTTGCGTAAAACCGGTGTTCATATCGCATTGCCCTGCAACAGCAAGTGGACTAAGTAATGAGGCAAGTAAGATGGCTGCTTTCACGGGATTCTCTTTTGTCTTGGTTTACTTTATAACTAATTGAGTAAGGGAGGCATGGAGCCTCCCAAACACTCATTATTGTGCTAATTTAGCATCGGCTTGTTTAACAAGGTCAGCGGCATAATCCATAACATGGAAGATAAGGCTTTGCTCATTAGTGCCTGTTACTAAATGTGCACCTGGACCTACTGCATACACCCCCACATCTTCTGCTGCGTGTGTTTCAGAGCCTAGTGGTACAACAGCTTCTTGGTGGAAACCTGGCGTTGTTGTGTCAACATCTGTTAAATCAACACGACCCGTTACCGGTGCAAAGTTATAACCTGCATCAGCATCAGTCTCATCACCTAAGTCGCGGAAACCGCCACCATTGGTATAACCAACCGTTGTGTATGGCATGTTATCTGCTGCAAGTGATGGTTCATCACTACCCACAGGTACCACTTTACCTAAAATTGGGTTACCGCGTTTTGGGTAGCCTGCAATGGTAAATACGTGGCTGTGGTCAGCTGTTACTATGATTAGCGTGTCTTCAATGCTGGTTTTATCAAGAGCAACTTGTACTGCTTTTGAAAGCTCAACTGTGTCGCTTAGTGCATTGTAAGCATTACCAGCGTGGTGACCGTGGTCAATACGACCGGCTTCAACTGTTAGCATGAAACCATTGGCGTTGTTATCTAACACATCAATTGCTTTTGCTGTCATTTCAGCAAGTGAAGGCTCGCCTGCTACATCGTTTGCACGGTCTGCTTCGTATTGCATATGTGATTCATTGAATAAACCAAATACGCGCTCAGTTGACTCTGCATCAATTGCATCAAAACCAGCTTGGTCCATCACATATTGACCTGCAGGATATTTAGCTTTCCACTCGGCTGTTAGGTCACGACCATCTGTACGGTCACCTTCTACTGAGCTCACAGCATCAGCAGAGTTAAACGCTGCGTCTTTCGGTAAGAAATGACGACGACCACCGCCCATCACAACTTCTAAACCATCAACATCTAAGCCTTCGTAGCGTGCCTCTAGGTTTGCTTCAAAGTTAACTAACTGCGATGCAATATCTTCACAGCCAGCGGTAACTGCCGCTTCTGGCATATCTGATACGTCTTCCCAGTTACGGTCAGCCGATTTTGCATACGTTGCTGCAGGCGTTGCGTGAGTGATACGTGCTGTCGAAACAATACCCGTCGACTTACCGGCAATCTCAGCAAGCTCAGTGGCTGTAACTAGTTCATTACCTGCAACCGTTGCACAGTTACCACGTTCGATGTCTTCATCAACACCGATAACGCCAGCATCCGTTTTTACGCCCGATGCCATTGCTGTCATCGTACCCGCAGAATCAGGTGTTTGCGCATCAACGTTATAGGTTTTAGCAAACCCTGAGAATGGTAGTGTTTCAAAGCTTAGTTGATGTTCTTCTCCTAGCTTACCCTCTAGTTGACCGGCCATAATACGTGCTGCTGTGACAGTTGAAATACCCATGCCGTCACCAACAAACAGAATCACGTTTTTCGCTTTACCTGACTCTTTTACAACGGCAGCAATGTTTTCTTCGCTGCTAGCGACTTTAACTTGTGCTGACTTGAACCACTCGTTATTAGTCAACGGCGCTAATTGCGATGCCGTTAACGACGTTGCTGGTGCATTACATGCAACGCTTGTATCCGTTACTTCTGCTGAGTCTAGCTCACCGTTATCGTTGCTATCTTCACCGGTAAGGGTTTCTGTACCACCGTTTACGCACTGCTCAGAGCCAACAGCTAATGTATTTTCAATGGTTAATGTTTTTGGTGAGTTGTCATCGTCATCAGAACAACCCGCTAATGCCACTACTACAGCAAGAGAAATTAAATTTAGTTTTTTCATCGTCGTCGCCATTATTCTTCAATTAGTTCTAGAGCTTGGTTAATGATGTGGAAAATTACGTTTTGCTCCACAACGCCTTGTGCTAGTTGCGCACCTGGACCTTTTGCATGCAGTGAAATATCTTCACCTGCATGAGTCTCTGAACTTAGTGGCACAGTGGCTTCTTGGTGATAACCAGGAGTAGTCGTATCAACACCCGCTAAATCAACACGGCCTGCAAATGCCGCTTCGCTATAAGATGCATCAGCGTCGGTTTCATCGCCTAAATCGCGAAAACCTAAACCATTAGCATAACCAACTGTGGTGTAAGGCATACCATCTGCCGCAAGGCTTGGCTCTTCGCTACCAATAGCAACTACTTGACCTAAGATTGGATTACCACGCTTTGGGTAGCCCGCGATAGTGAATACGTGGCTGTGGTCGGCAGTAACAAGAATAAGAGTTTCTTCTGGGTTGGTGTTCTCAACTGCTGTTTGCACTGCTTTGGCAAATTCAACGGTATCGTTTAACGCGTTATAAGCATTGCCCGCATGGTGGCCATGGTCGATACGGCCTGATTCAACCGTTAAGAAAAAGCCTTTTTCATTGCTCTTTAAGATATCAATTGCTTTACCTGTCATTTCAGATAATGACGGTTCACCCGCTACATCGTTAGCGCGATCTGCTTCGTATTGCATGTGTGATTCGTTAAATAATGCAAATACACGTTTGCTGTCAGCATTTAGTGTATCGAAGCCTGCTTGGTCCATGACGTACTTACCATTAGGGTACATTTCTTGCCACTCAGCCGTTAGGTCACGCTCATCCGTACGGTCACCTTCTACTTCGCTCACTGCATCAGTTGAGTTAAACGTTGCGTCTTTTGGTAAGAAGTGACGACGACCACCGCCCATCACAACTTCAAGACCATCTACGTCAGTCCCTACGAAGCGTGCTTCTAGGTTCTTCTCAAAATTTACAAGTTGTGAGGCAATATCTTCACAACCGGCTTCTACAGCATCAGCCGGCATATCTGATACGTCTTCCCAGTTACGGTCAGCTGATTTTGCATAGGTTGCAGCCGGTGTTGCGTGAGTAATACGCGCCGTAGAGATAACACCTGTTGCTAAACCTTTAATTTCTGCCAGTTCTGTTGCGGTAATTAACTCGTTACCAGCAACAGTTCCACACTCGCCACGTTCGATATTTTCGTTAACACCAATTACACCTACATCGGTTTTAACACCTGAAATAATTGCTGTCATTGTGCCTGCAGAGTCAGGGGTTTGCGCATCAACGTTATAGGTTTTGATTTGCGCTGAGTATGGAAATTCTTCAAAGCTTAGTAAGCCTTCTTCGCCTGACTTGCCTTCCATTTGTC
Organism: Pseudoalteromonas sp. DY56-GL22; assembly: GCF_041414715.1. Classification (NCBI taxonomy): domain Bacteria; kingdom Pseudomonadati; phylum Pseudomonadota; class Gammaproteobacteria; order Alteromonadales; family Pseudoalteromonadaceae; genus Pseudoalteromonas; species Pseudoalteromonas sp. DY56-GL22. The sequence continues at coordinate 545,812 of NZ_JANHZR010000003.1, forward strand.
CCGCCATGATACGAGATGCAGTCAGCGTTGAGATCCCCATACCATCGCCAACAAATAAAATGACATTTTTAGCTTTAAACGTTTGCTCAGCCTGAGCCGCCGCCTCTTTTTCTGTTAATTTTGTTTCAGCGGCACTATACCAATCATTTTGTTTTTGACTGTCTGGTAACACACCTGCATTGGCCGTCGCTGACAATGCCAGCGTCAAACCAATTGCAGTAGCAATTTTATTAATTTTCATCGTTACGTTCCGTTAGTACGTTATTTTAAGAATTTGAGTGCTAACTAAACTGCACTTGGATAATTAGCGCAGCCATACTAAGAAGGCATTGTTACTAAAAAAGTGGTTTTTCATGACGAAATGATGAAACCAAAAACAACTTTAGCTATAGGTAAGTAATTAGTTTTAGTAGAAATAACAGAGTTGGTTGCTAGGTGTGAGTTTGCGAGTTTGCGAGTTTGCGAGTTTGCGAGTTTGCGAGGATAAAGTTTAAAGGGACGAGGTCAAACCTATTTGCAGAATGGCTATTTGAGTTCATAAAAGAAAAGGTTTACATGGATTGTGTTGGGTTTCGCTTCGCTCAAACCAACCTACCCGAAGAATGAATAGGGCAAATGCTGAGTGAGGCGCAGAACTAAACAACCCTCTCGATCTATGATGCCTGAAAGCTGACAGCTGGTAGCTTTTTTCACCCATAAAAAAACCCGAGACTAAGCTCGGGTTTTTCTTAATGCTTAATGCATCACTATAGTTGATTACTCAACGATAGTTGCAACAACACCAGCACCAACTGTACGGCCACCTTCACGGATAGCGAAGCGTAAACCTTCGTCCATCGCGATTGGGCAGATTAGTTCTACAGTCATCTTGATGTTATCACCAGGCATTACCATTTCAACGCCGTCTGGTAACTGTACGTCACCTGTTACGTCAGTTGTACGGAAGTAGAACTGTGGACGGTAACCTTTGAAGAATGGAGTGTGACGACCACCTTCATCTTTAGAAAGTACGTATACTTCTGAAGTGAACTTCGTGTGTGGAGTGATTGAACCAGGCTTAGCTAGTACTTGACCACGTTCAACGTCTTCACGCTTAGTACCACGTAGAAGTGCACCGATGTTCTCACCCGCACGACCTTCGTCTAGAAGCTTACG